>JBBIOD010000017.1:0-27774 GCA_037443545.1 Ignavibacteriales bacterium
CTAATTTTCAGTGAAAAAATAGAGAATTTAAGATACAAAGTCAAATTGTTTACAAACATGTAATCGCCCAGCGAAAAAGTCAGATGTAACGCTCAGTAGAAATGTCAGGGTACTTCTTAAACAAATAAGAATAAACCTTAAATTTGAGATTCCAATAAGTCAAAAGGAATCTCGGAATGCAAAAAATTCTGACTATGAGCCATTGATGATTTCTTATTTAAGAAATATTAATCCCAAACGGATAGCAGGGTGTCGGTTATCCAAATCTTATCATCTTTGTCGGTATAATCAGTGGTGTAGTGTAACCCCCTACTCTCTTTTCTTAATTGTGCGCATTTAATAATCAGCTTCGCAACGAGTGTAAGATTTCTTAACTCAATCAAACCTTCGGTTACTTTGGTTTTCTTATAAAATTTTTCGACTTCATCATAAATGAAATTTATTCTCCGTAAAGCTCTATCCAATCTTAAATCTGAACGAACGATTCCGACATAGTCCCACATCACGTCCTGAATTTCTCGCCGGTCGTGCGAAATCAACACCCATTCCTCGGTGTTGAATGTTCCGCTGTCGTCCCATTCGGGTATTTGTGGAATAGTTTGTTGGTCATCGACTCGGGCTTGTTGAGAAGTCTCTGCCGCCCGATTCGAAAACACTATAGCTTCAAGCAACGAGTTACTTGCTAACCGGTTTGCGCCATGCATACCCGACATCGTAACCTCGCCACATGCGAAAAGATTCTGAATATTAGTTCTTCCAAATGTATCAGTAACAACTCCACCGCACGAATAATGTGCGGCAGGGACTACAGGAACAAGTTCTTTCGTGATATCAATTTTGTATCGGGTTAAGCATGTTTCAAAGATGTATGGAAACTGTTCGCGAACGCTATCCGAAGGAATATGCCGCAAATCCAAAAAGACGTAATCATCGCCCCGTTTTTTTAATTCTGTATCGATAGCGCGGGCAACAATATCGCGAGGCGCAAGTTCGAGTCGCATGTCGTACTTGTGCATGAATCGTTCACCGTCTTTTGTTTTAAGAGCCGCTCCGAATCCTCGCACTGCTTCTGAAATCAAAAAAGCTGGTGATCCCGAATCGAATAATGTCGTCGGATGGAACTGAATGAATTCCATATTCCCTATTTTTGCACCGGCACGATACGCCATAGCAACTCCATCGCCGGTTGCTATCATCGGATTTGTTGTATGCAGATACACATGCCCCAATCCACCGGATGAAAGTAAAGTAACATCAGAAAGAAATTTTAATACAATATTATTTTGAATATCTAAAACATAAGCTCCCCAGCAATGGATGAGTGTATTTTTATCTAACTTAACCCCTAAATGATGTTCGGTAATTAAATCGATAGCGATATGATTTTCAAAAACTTGTATATTAGGATGTTCCGCGATGCGGTGAAGAAGGGCACGTTCGATTTCTCTTCCGGTTAAATCTTGTGCGTGAACAATCCGATTTCGTGAATGGCCGCCTTCCCTGCCTAAGTCAAACTGTCCCTGTCGATGAGTAAATTGCACACCTAATTCCATCAATTCTTCCAATCGGGCAGGCCCTTCTTTTACAACCATCTTAACAACTTCTTCGTGGCAGAGTCCGTCGCCCGCATCTAAAGTATCCTTGATGTGCAGGTCGAAGGAATCGTCGTTGGCTAAAACAGTTGCTATGCCACCTTGAGCTAAGTTAGTATTCGATTCAGCTCTCGCTTTTTTAGTAATAATTGAAACAGTCCCGTAGTTTGCCACGTGCAGGGCATACGACAATCCAGCAATACCGCTTCCAATGATCAAAAAATCAGATCGAATCTCCATCTTTAATTTTTATTTGTTTAGTGTAGAAAATATTGAATCAAATTTTCCAAGAGCAAAATCAGCTTCATCTTTTGTTAGAATTAACGGAGGTAATAGTCTAATAACATTGGTGTTAGTGCAATTAATCAAAACTTTATTCTTCAACATTTCGGTAACAAGCGACTCCCCTTCGTGTTTTAATTCTATACCCAACATGCAACCTTTGCCACGCACATCTTTGATGAGATTAGGATACTTGAGTTTGAGTTCAATGAATTTAGATTTAAGGTAGCTACCGATTTTTTGTGCATTCTGTATTCCGCCATTTTCTACAATTTCTCTGATTGTGGCAATGCCTGCCGAACATGCGACAGGGTTCCCGCCAAATGTGGTTCCGTGAACCCCGTAAGTGAACACATCGGCGACACGTTCGTTACCTAAAAAAGCTCCCAAAGGAAGCCCGCCGCCGAGAGGTTTCGCAATCACAACAACATCGGGAGCAATTTTAAGATGATTGAATGCGAAAAATTTTCCAGTTCGTCCGATTCCCGATTGGATTTCATCGGCGATTAAAAGAAATCCAAATTTTTCCCGTAATTCTGATATCGTTTGAACAAAATTAGCATCGGCTTCGTTTATACCCCCCTCGCCTTGTATAAATTCTAACACAACGGCTAAAGTTTTTTCATTGACTAATGAAATTAATTCTTGAGAATCATTATAGGTGCTGAATATGGAACCCTGTAAAAACGGTTCATAACCGTTTCGGTATTTTTCTCTGCCGGTAATCGATAGCGCCCCCATAGTCCTGCCGTGAAATGAGCCGTGGTAAGAGATAAGCTCAGATTTGCCCTTCTCTTTTCCCCATTTTCGAGCGAGTTTTATGGTTCCTTCCATTGCTTCCGTGCCACTGTTTGAAAAAAATATCTTTTTGTAACCGGAATTCTTTATTAATAATTCGGCTAAATCGACTTGTGATTCCTGCAAAAATAGATTTGATAGATGTATGTATTTATCGATTTGTGTGCGGATAGCTTCATTAATTTTGGGATGGTTGTAACCGAGTGAGTTTACTGCAAGCCCGCCGAATAAATCAAGATAGCGTTCGCCGGTTTTTGAAATCAACCAACAACCCTCGCCACTTGCTATTTCTATATCGAGACGTTTATATGTTTTGAAAAAATATTTTTCTTCACGTGCTTTTATGTCCATTTTGCGTCTCCGATATTTTTAGTAATAATTTATATATAAAGCCTACGTTTGTATTTAATGAATTAATATCGCCGTTGTTTTGAATTACAAAATCAGCCATTTCTGCTTTTAGCTTTGGCTCCATCTGAGCATTGATTCTGCCGAGGACTTCATCTCTGCTCGTTTTATCCCGTTCGATCACACGATTGATGCATCGCTCTCGTTCAGCATTAACAACGACAACATAATCGAGATACTTATCGAAGCCTGACTCATAAATGAGAGCAGCTTCTAAAAAGATTAACTTATATTCTTTTGAAGATTCAAATTTTTTAAACTGTTTTTTTACATAATCAATTACGAAGGGATGAACAATGTTTTCGAGTTTAGTTTTGAGTTTACTATCAAAGAAAATCAGTTTAGCTAATTTCTTTTTGTCTATAGAACCTTTCTCATCAGTAATGTCATCATCGAATTCATAGCGAATTCGTTTTATTACAACTTCGTTCGTAAAAAGGAGTTCCTTAGCAATATCATCGGCATAAAGAATTGGATTTCCAAAATTTTCAATAATTTTGCAAGCTGCCGATTTGCCGCTTCCGATACCGCCTGTAATACCAACTTTTAGCATAAGAAATTATATCATATATACTATAACGTTATTTTGCATACGCAATCGAGCGCCGTTCGCGAATAATTATCACTTTAATTTGTCCCGGATATTCCAATTCTTGTTCAATTTTTTTTGCGATATCGTTAGCTAACAGGTCGGCGCGTGCATCGTCGATTTTTTCTGGCTCTACCATCACCCGAATTTCTCGTCCGGCTTGAATTGCAAACGTTTTTACTACACCATCGAAAGATGTTGCAACATTCTCAAGTTTTTCGAGCCGCTTCACGTAACCCTCAACAGATTCACGCCGAGCCCCAGGACGGGCACCGCTAATCGCATCAGCCGCTTGAACGAGTGCGGCGATCGGTGTTTCCATCGGCATATCTTCGTGATGCGAGCCGACCACGTTCACAACAACAGGGTTCTCATTGTACCTTTTGGCGAATTCATAACCCAACACTGCGTGCGGACCATCGGCTAATTTATCGACTGTTTTTCCGATGTCGTGCATCAATGCCGCTTTACGCGCCAATGTCGCATCCAGTCCTAACTCCGCAGCCATCAATCCAGTCAGGTGTGCAACCTCAATACTGTGGGATAATAAATTTTGACCGTAGGACGAACGGTATTTCATTTTTCCGATACATTTAATTATTTCGGGGTGTACGTTGCTTATACCAAGCTGCATCATCGCATTTTCGCCAACGCGGGTAATTTCTTCTTCTACATCGGATCGTACTTTTTCGACAATTTCTTCAATCCTGCTTGGATGTATACGCCCGTCTGTCATCAATTTTTCTAAAGCTATTTTTGCGATTTCTCGCCTTATAGGATCGAATGCTGAGAGAATAACTGCTTCGGGAGTATCATCAACTATTACATCAACGCCGGTTGCGGCTTCAAACGCCCTGATGTTTCTGCCTTCCCTGCCAATGATTCTTCCTTTCATTTCATCGCTTTGGATATTAAGGACACTTACGGTTGATTCGACTGTATAATCAGCAGCGAATCTTTGAATCGCCTGTATAGTTAATTTTTGAGATTCCTTTTTAGCATCTAATTTGGCTTGGTCGCGAATTAATTTAAGTTGCCCTGCTGATTCGTTTTTGGTTTCCTGTATTAAATTTTCGAGCAGCATTTTTTTTGCTTCATCTGAAGTCATACCCGATATTTTTTCGAGTTTGATATTCTGTGATTGGGTCAATCTATCTAATTCTTGTGCTTTTGTTTGGATAAGCTTTGCTTTCGCTTCGAGCTCTTTCTTCAAATTATTGTTTTCTTGCTCTTTTTTGTTGATTAGATCAACTTTGCGGTTGAAATTTTCTTCACGCTGGGTCAGTTGTTTTTCGAAAGCAGCTAATTTATTCTTTTTTGCATTATGCTCGTGATCGAATTCTTGCTTCTTCTTGTACCACTCATCCTTTACTTCTAGTAATTTCTCTTTTTTCAGAGCATTGGATTCTTTTTCAGCATTTGCTAGAAGCTGTTTTGCTCTTTCTTCGGCAAATACAATTTTATTTTTAATAATTCGGTTATTGATATACCATCCGAACAAAAAACCAAAAGCCGAAATAGCTACAACGATGGCTATAAATATATAAGTTTCACTCATTTTAACCTCTATAGTTACTGATAATTTAAATAAAAAAGCCACACTCACAACGATAGTACAATATTATTGAAGAACTTCAATAATGCACAGTGGGTACCTTCCAGATTGTTTCTTACTTCCACTGCGGCATCGAAAATTATTTCGAGAGGCTGCCGATCGTTCGCAGGATTGAGGCCTGTAATAATACGATCTAAAGTCAGGTTCCCTATTAAATTAACTTGTCAAGTTCTTTAATAGTGTATTGACTACGGTTGACGGTGTGGCTATTAATCGGATAACCAAATATTTTTAAGAACAAAAAAATGGGATACTATTCCAGAATTTTATCCAAATAATCGTTCATACGGTCTAATTCACTTTGAGCAAATGCGATAACCTTGCTAGTCTTTTCGCGTTCTTTGAACAGGTCTTCAGTAATATTTAACGCTGATAATACTGCAACGGTTAGTGGCGGCTGTTCGGGGATTTTGCTATGGATGGTATTTATCATTTCATCCACATAACTTGCAACTTTTTTTGTTAAATCGTCGCTCTCGCCACGCAGCGGATATTCAGTCCCGAATATCTTTACTCTTATACTTTTGCTGTCAGTTGCCATATGATTTCCTTGATTATAAATGTTTCTCTTATCCTTCTTAGGATGTTCCGTTCTCGCAGTCAATTTAAAAATATTTTACAAATGTGAATTAATTTTTGTAATCAAATCGGTAATACGATTTTTCAATGCTTCCTTCTCTGTGGCAGAAAACGTATCTTCGCCAGTCGAACTCGCTAACTTCGAATATTCAGTACGAATACGATTTATTTCTTTTTCCTTTGCAATAATTTGGGAATTGAGTTCATCATATTTTTGCTGAAGGTCGGAGTTTTGTGATTTTAATTGTTGGTTTTCATCGCGAAGCATGAAAATTACTTCAGAAGCCTTTCTGATTTTATCCCAGAGACTCTTTAGTTCTGCTTCGATCTCTTGTTGCTCGATGATTACTTTAGCGTCTGTTCCAGCTTGTTGATAATCCAATTATTTTTCTCCTGAAAAGTTAAAGTCATTTTCTTAATGCAGCATTATGTGCCACTTTCATTGCTTCAACAATTTTATTAATAATTTTTTCGATTTCTACATCAGTTAAAGTTCTATCTTCAGATAAAAATTGAAGAGTAAACGCAGAACTTTTTTTATCAGGATGAATCTGATCGCCTGAATATAAATCGAAAATTTCTACTTTCTTTAAGAGTTCACCGCCAGCCTTATAAATAGTTTCTTGCATTTCGGAAACCGGTAAAACTTTATCCGTTATGAAAGCCAAATCACGTAACACCATCGGATATTCGGGCAATGGCGTATACTTTTTTTCAATTTTAGATAATGACTTCAAGATATTTATATTCAACTCAACAATATATACATCTTGTTCAATATCAAACTGCTTTAGCATTTGCTTCTGAACTTTTGCAATATAACCAACTTCAATCTGGTTAATTTCAATGGTTACAGGCATATCAACTAAAGCTTTAGTAGTAGAATACGGAATAAATTTATATTTGTCAAGTCCAAATATAAAGAGGAGGTCTTCAACTTCGCCTTTAAGATCGAAAATATCCGAAATTCGTTCATTTTCAGCCCAATTTGGGAAATTTGCAATTCCCGATTTTGCCAGAATTATTTTCTCTTCTTCTTTGTAATTCTCAACGCTTTTCTGATTTTCACTTTCTTGAAAAATTTTTAAGTATGTTTTTCCAACTTCAAACAGGTTTAAATTTTTTGTTTGATGATATATGTTGTTACGTACTACTTCAAGCATATTTGGAATTAAACTCGTCCGCATTCCAGCCATATCTTTACTTATCGGGTTCATCACTTCTACAACTTCACTTGAACTTAAATAAGCAAGCTCTTTGCTCTGCAAGCTATTAGTGATAATTTCGTTGAAGCCTCTCCCTACCAACCACGATCTGATTTCATCAACTATATCGGTTTGTATGGAATTCGAAGTAAATTTTATAATCGATCGCATTTTAGTTTCGATATTGTCGTAACCGTACAATCGAGCTAATTCTTCTATTAGGTCGATTTCTTTTTCAAGGTCAGGACGAAATGAAGGAGTTTGAAATGTAAAAATATCTTCATCGTTAGACTGTTTTTCATCAACACGATATTCACAATTTATCGATTCTAATAATTCAATAATTTGGTGGCCGTTTAGATTCGTACCCAAAATACTATTACTCCGTTGCAAACTCACATTTATTAGTGTTGGAGGGAATGGTTTTGGATAAACATCGATGACTCCTTTAAGGTTTTCACCGCCTGCAATTTCGGCGATAAATTGTGCTGCCCGATTTAGGGAATAGATAGTAGCATTCGGATCGGCGCCTCTTTCGAATCGCTGAGATGCATCGCTGCTCAAACCTAATTGTTTCGAAGTTTTCCGTATGCTCCTTGGATTGAAATAGGCGCTTTCCAACAAAATGTTTTTTGTAGAATCGGTGATTTCAGAATTTATACCCCCCATTATGCCGGCAATAGCAATAGGTTTGTTTGCGTCGCATATCAAAAGCATCCCTGATGTTAACGACCTTCCTTTTCCGTCCAACGTTACAAAATGTTCGCCATCTATTGCTTCTCTGACGATGATTGTCTTATCATTTATTTTATCATAATCAAAAGCATGAAGAGGGTGCCCGGTTTCCATTAACACATAATTAGTTGCATCAACTATATTATTAATCGGACGAATACCAATTGCTGATAAATAATTTTGTAACCATTTGGGCGAAGATTGTACCTTAATATTTTTTATTACGCGGGCAGAATATCTTGGACATTTATCTGATATTTCGACGATTACCTTAGCTGAATACTCGACTGGGGTACTCGACTCGTTGGTGGTTACTTCAGGAAGTTTGTAATTCGTTTTCAGAGCGGCTGCTACTTCGCGTGCAATGCCGATATGACTCATGCAGTCTGGACGGTTTGGAGTAATACCGATTTCGAAAACTATATCATTCAATCCTAAAAACTCAGCAAATGGTAATCCGACACTTGTGTTGCTGTTTAAAACCATGATTCCGTCTTTATCCTCACCTATACCAAGTTCATATTCGGAGCATATCATTCCGTTCGATTCGACGCCTCGAATTTTTACTTTAACCAATTCGAATGGTTTGCCTTCGGCATCGTGTTGATTTCGAGGAACAACAGCGCCAGCTAACCCTACAACAACCTTCTGCCCAACCGCCACGTTTGGTGCGCCACAAACGATAGAAACATGCGAATCGCCAACATTTACATCGCAAACTGTGAGCTTATTTGCATTAGGATGTTTCGTTAAGGTTAAAATCTGACCTGTAAAAAAATTATTAAACTTGCTGCCTAAATAATCAATGCTTTCGACTTCAAGACCGACTTTAGTAAGTTTATCAGCCAGTTCCTCAGGTGTAATATTGAAATCTACATATTGTCTAAGCCATTTGAGTGAAATTTTCATACCGATACTAAAATTGTTTTAGGAAACGAACGTCGTTGTTGAACAGAATTCGTATATCATCAATACCATAACGCAGCATCGTGATACGCTCTATACCCATACCGAAAGCATAACCGCTTACTTTTAACGGGTCATAATTAACAAATTTATAAACATTAGGATTGACCATCCCACAACCTAAAATTTCAAGCCAGCCAGCATATTTACAAACACGGCAACCTTTGCCTTTACACAGAAAGCAGCTTATGTCCATCTCGGCACTTGGTTCAGTGAAAGGAAAAAAACTTGGACGGAAACGAAATTTTAAATCGCTCCCGTAAAATTGTTGTGCGAATGCGACAAGGGTACCTTTCAATTCGCTGAATGTAACATTCGTATCGACATATAAACCTTCAACCTGATGGAAGAGACAATAACTACGGGCGCTGATAGCTTCGTTCCGATAAACTCTTCCAGGCATAATTACACGCACAGGCGGTTGTTGTTTTTCCATGACACGAATCTGAACTGGTGATGTATGTGTTCGTAAAAGAGTTTTATTAGTTATAAAAAATGTATCCTGCATATCGCGTGCAGGATGATCGGAAGGGAAGTTTAAAGCTTCAAAATTATAATAATCGTCTTCGATTTCCGGACCTGAGGCGATCTCGAATCCCAATCGCAAAAATATTGATTTAATTTCGTTTAGGGTTTGTGTTATCGGATGCATGGAACCAATCCATTTACGACGTCCGGGGAGTGTTATATCTATCAGTTCGGTGTGCGAACTTTGATTGCTTTCAAGATTATATTTATTCTCTTCGTAAAGATTTTGCGCATACACGCGCAACTCGTTCAACTCTTTACCGAGTGATGGTTTCTGATCGGCGGGAAAATTTTTCAATGCTTCGAACAACTTTGATATTATACCTTTACGACCTAAATATTTTATTCGAAATTGATCTAATTCGTGGAGAGAATTAAATTTTGTAATTTCGAAATTCAACTGTTTTCTTATTTCATCAATAGTTTCTTTCATGGTCATCTGCCGTTTAAAAAATAAAATCTTCCCACCCTCGTAAAAAGTTACAGAGAGGATGGGAAGATTAATTTATGCGATTGCAAATTTTACGATCTCTGCAAAAGCTTCTTGGTTATTGGCTGCTAAATTTGCCAATACCTTCCGATTGATATCGATGCTTTTCTTTTTCATTCCATCGATTAATCGAGAGTATGTTGTTCCGTGCATCCGGGCTGCCGCATTGATACGTGCGATCCAGAGTTGTCGGAATTCTCGTTTTTTTAAACGTCTATCGCGGTATGCATGCTGTCCAGCTTTATCAATGTGGTGCTTTGCAACCGTGAGAACTTTACTGCGAGTTCCCCAGTAGCCTTTCGCTCGCTCTAATATACGCTTACGACGGCGGTGGGAGGCAACTTTATTTTGTGATCGTGGCATAGTTGCTCTTTGCTCCTTTATTTGTTATTGGTTCTGTTAATTAATTACTTCGGTAAGAGCATTTTAATTCGCTTTGTTTCTGATTTCGAAACAAGTGTTGCGTGGCGTAACTTACGTTTACGCTTTTGCGATTTAGATGTTAAGATATGGCTCTTATATGCTTTCCGTCTTTTAACTTTTCCTGAAGCTGTAAGTTTAAATCTTTTTTTAGCTCCTGAATCTGATTTCATTTTTGGCATTATTTACCTCTTTAAATTTGTTTTTCTTCAGTTTGTGTTTTTGGTGTTTTTTTCTTACCAACTTTATCTGCGGTTAGAATAATCGACATCCATTTTCCTTCCATTTTGGCGGGTTGTTCGATTTTTGCGATGTCAGCTACCCTTTCAGCCAACCGCCTTAATAACGCTTCGCCTTGTTCTTTATAAACAATTTCTCGGCCTTTAAAAATAACTGTAGCTTTTACCTTATTTCCGTCTTCGATGAAAGAGCGAGCGTGCCTTGCTTTAAATTCGAAATCATGAACATCTGTATTTGGATGAAAACGCACTTCTTTCAAAATGACTACTTGTTGATTTTTACGTTGCAATTTTTCCTTTTTGGTAAGCTCGTATTTGTATTTACCCAAATCCATCAGCTTGCAAACAGGCGGGTTAGCGGTAGGAACAATTTCGATTAAATCTAATCCCTTTTCGTTTGCAAATCGCATTCCTTCTTGAGGTGTCATTATTCCGAGTTGCTGCCCGTTTTCATCTATTAAACGAATTCGTGCTACGCGTATATCTTCGTTTATCTTCGGCGTTTGATGATCTTTAATATACTATTCTCCTAATTTGTTAAGTGTTTTTCATTAATTTCAGTCGAAATTTGATTCAGGAATTCTGCTACCGGTTTGATTCCTAAATCGCCTTTTGTATGCCGGCGAATGGATACAGTGACTGAATTTTTTTCTTTTTCGCCGACAACGAGCATATAAGGCGTTTTCTTGGTTTCCCAGTCGCGGATTTTATAATTCACTTTTTCATTTCTACTATCGAGTTCAACTCGTACACCGGCATCCTTCAACTTTTGTGTTATAGATAAGGCATAATCGTTATGTGCATCGGTAATGGGAATAACCACGACTTGTAATGGAGATAACCATACAGGAAATTCTCCGGCAAAATGTTCGATCAAAACTCCAATAAATCTTTCTAAACTTCCGAAAGGTGCCCGATGAATTACGACCGGCCTATGTTTTTGTCCGTCGTTTCCTACATACTCCAAGTTAAAACGTTCGGGCATTACGTAATCGACTTGAACAGTACCTAACTGCCAACTTCTGCCGAGTGCATCTCTAACTATAAAATCTATTTTGGGGCCGTAGAAAGCGGCTTCGCCTTTAGCTATGCTGTATTTTAATTTCATTTCTTCAGCAGCTTCGAGAATTTCCTTTTCAGCCCTTTCCCAAAGTTCGTCGGCGCCACCGTATTTTTCTTTGTTGAGAGCATCTCTGAAAGAAAGACGGGTAGTAAAATCTTTGAAACCGAGTGTATTAAACACAAGTTGTATTAAATCAATTACTCCACAAATTTCTTCTTTCAACTGGTCTTGTCGAACGAACATGTGTGAATCATCAACCGTAAAACTGCGAACGCGGGTAAGTCCGTTTAGCTCGCCGGATTGTTCGTATCTATAAACCGTTCCAAATTCAGCTAAACGAATTGGCAAATCACGATAGCTGCGTGGTTTTGCTGCATAAATTTGAAAATGATGCGGGCAATTCATCGGTTTCAGTAAGTACTCTTCGTCATCGACTTTAATTGGTGTAAACTGACTGTCTTTGTAATATGGATAGTGTCCGCTCGTTTTATATAAATTAATATTGCCGATGTGGGGGGTAACTACTGGCAGATAGCCTCGTTTTTTTTGTTCTGCCTTTAAAAAATCTTCTAACGTCTCGCGCATGACCGCTCCTTTAGGCAACCAGAGAGGTAAACCACCGCCAATTTTTGGAGTGAGTAAAAATATTTCTAACTCGGTGCCTAACTTTCTATGATCTCGGCGTTTCGCTTCTTCAAGCCGAAACAAATAATCGTCAAGTTCTTTTTTTGTAGGGAAAGTAATTCCATAAATACGCTGAAGCATTTTATTTTTTTCGCTTCCGCGCCAGTATGCGCCGGCAACATTTAGTAGTTTTATATATTTAATTTTACCAGTCGAAGGTAAATGTGGACCGTAACACAAATCGGTAAATTGACCGACATGATACAAAGTAATTTTTTCACCTTTGAATTCGTCGAGAAGTTCTAATTTATATTCATCCCCTTTTTGTTGAAAAAAATTGTAGGCTTCCTGCCACTGAATTTCTTCTCTACGGAATTGAAAATCCTGTTTAATGTATTCGTTCATTTTTTCTTCGATCTTATTCAGGTCTTCATTAGTTAATTTATGTTCGCCCAAATCAAGATCGTAGTAGAATCCGCTTTCAATCGATGGACCGATTCCGAATTTTGTTCCCGGGAATATTTCCTGAATTGCTTCGGCCATAAGATGTGCCGAGCTGTGCCAATAAGTTTGTTTACCCGCGTCGTCGTCCCATTTAAATATTTTCAGTTGAGCGTCGTTAATGATTGGACGGGATAAATCCCATACCTCACCGTTAACTTCAACAGAAAGGGCTTCTTTCGCGAGTCGGCTGCTGATAGATTCGGCAATTTTGAGACCAGTAACACCGCTTTCAAATTCGCGTGAAGTATTATCGGGAAATGATATTTTAATATTTCTCATAAATAAAAAAAAACGGAATAAATTCCGATTGGGACAAGTGGGCCCTACGGGACTCGAACCTGTGACCTCTACCATGTCAAGGTAGCGCTCTAACCAACTGAGCTAAGGGCCCATTTATAATATTTCGAAGTGCCGGGGATCGGAATCGAACCGACACGGACCTTGCGGTCCGCAGGATTTTAAGTCCTGTGCGTCTACCAATTTCGCCACCCCGGCAAATTCGGGAGGCGCCGGGCGGATTCGAACCGCCGCATAAAGGTTTTGCAGACCTCTCCCTTACCACTTGGGTACAGCGCCATCAAACTTCCTAGCAAATAAAAGCCCCGCCACCTGGTGGGATTGGGGGCGGCGGGGTAATTTTTTCGAGGAAGTTTTAAGGTCGTTCTCACGACCAAGGTAACTTCGTCAGTTACCTTGAGCGGGAAACGGGATTCGGACCCGCGACATTCACCTTGGCAAGGTGACGCTCTACCAGCTGAGCTATTCCCGCAAATTTGCTTGGTTAATATACAAAACTTCTTAACTTTTTGCAAATATATAGCTATATAATATTAAAGTCAAGAGCTTATCTCCTTCCAGTTAAAGATTATTCGATTTTATCCCCTTTATTTGTAACTTCTCTAATAAGTCGGAATACGAATCTTGCAAAATAGACAAAAACTTGTCTGAGAACTTATCATATAAAAATTTCATCAATTCTTTACCATTTTCATCGGAATTGTTCAATAATACTTCAAATTCTAGAAAATCACCCAATCCATCTACGCTGTCGATATGGATGCGGCAATTTTTGTAGATGAACAATTGTCTCTTTTTTTTCACGTCTAACCGAATACCGTAAGCAAGTTGTAAAATTTTTTTCATCAAATCTTTTTCCTCGATTGGATAAATTTGGTATTCACTCAAGCGATAATTTGTTTTTTCATCCCTATCATAGAATATCAATTCAGCTTTATCTTCATTAATTACACGAAGTTTTAATCTGCCTTTTGTAGAATGAAAATAAGTATCCTCCTGAAGCATTGTTGTAATATACGTGGCACCAATATCTTCAGCTATTTGTGAAACAGAGGTGGTCGACGCTATTTTAGCTTTCAATTCTAAGTTTACAGGCATTAAATTACCTAGTTATGTCAAGAATCTCATATTCTAAAAAACCTACAGGGACTTTTATTTTCACTTCATCGCCTGGTTTTTTGCCGAGTAGTCCTTGACCGATCGGTGAGGTTATCGAAATTTTGTTTTCTTCAAAATTAGCTTCTTCAGGTGAGACTAATGTATAAACAACTTTTTCATTATTCGTTTTATTGCGAAGTGTTACTACTGAGAGGATATATATTTTATCGTTCGGTAGTTCCTTGCTTTCAATTCGTTGGACACGTGAAAGAGTATCTTCAAGTTTCCCGATTTTAATTTCGAGATGTTCTTGAGTTTCCTTTGCTGCTTTGTATTCAGCATTCTCGCTAAGATCGCCGTGGCTTCGCGCTTCCGCAATTTTGCGAGCAATTTCAGGACGACCTTCCGTTTTGAGTAATCGCAACTCATTTTCGAGTTCGATAATCCGCTCACGCGTTAAATAAACAATTGCATTATTTTTATTATTCATACATATCTAAATATTTGATAATTTTTGTTTTCACCGTTATAAAAATAAAAAAATATAGCCGTCGTTAAAAAATATCGACAGCTATATATTTGTAATGTTAAATCTAAAATAATAAAATCAAAAAATCAAGGGGTAATAAAAATAATTATTTTTTATTACTCATAATTAGATGCCCAAGCTTATCTCGTTTTGCCTTTAAATATTTTTCGTTCAAAGGATGTGATTCGATTTCTAAGGGAATTCTCTCGACAATCTCTAAACCGTATCCTTCTAATCCTACAATTTTTTTGGGATTATTAGTTAGCAAACTCATTTTACGTACTCCTAAATCGAGTAAAATTTGAGCACCGATGCCATAGTCGCGTAAGTCAGCACGAAATCCGAGTTTTTCGTTGGCTTCGACAGTATCCAACCCCTCGTCTTGAAGTTTATAAGCTAGAATTTTATTTTCCAAACCTATTCCACGTCCCTCCTGCCGCATATAAAGTACAACACCTGAACCGTGTTTGTCAACCATTTTCATTGCAGCAGTCAGTTGATCATTACAATCGCAGCGGAGTGACCCGAAAATGTCGCCTGTTAAACATTCGGAATGGACACGAACCAAGACGGGTTTCTCGCTATGTAATTCACCTTTAACTAAAGCGATGTGATCTTTTTTATCGATATCGCTTCGGTAAAGAATAATTTGAAAATCCCCATACCTCGTTGGAAGATGTGCTGAGCTAATACGCTTAACTAATTTTACACCTGATAGACGGTATTGGATTAAATCTTTTATAGTTATGATTTTTAGATTGAACTGTTCAGCGATTTTGACTAAATCGGGCACGCGGGCCATCGTTCCGTCGTCATTTAAAATTTCGACTAACACACCAACCGGTGCGATATTAGCTAATTCGCATAAATCAATTACAGCTTCGGTATGCCCCGCACGTCGTAGGACCCCCCCCTCCATACTTCGCAACGGGAAAATATGCCCTGGGCGCGCTAGATCGCTTGGCTTTGTTCTCGGATTAACCAGGGCTTTTATTGTTGCCGCCCTATCGTGTGTAGAAACACCGGTCGTAGTACCATGAATGTAATCGACTGAGACGGTAAATGGAGTTTCGTGCAGCGAGGTGTTACTATCAACCATTGGCTCAAGGTCGAGTTCTTTTGCACGTTTAGAGGTGATTGGAGCACATATAATACCACGTCCGAACTTAGTCATGAAATTGATAGTTTCGGCTGTAGATTTTTCGGCTGCAATCGTAAAATCGCCTTCATCTTCGCGGTCTTCGTCATCGACAACAATAACTATCTTACCTTCTCGGAAATCGGCTACCGCATCTTCGATTTTGTTGAATGTGAAATTATTATTATCCAATTTTTGGCATCTCAGTTTCGCCTTGACCGGCTTTGTTTGAAATGGCTGACCGTTCGATTTTTACTTTAACATTTTCAGCAATTTGAACAAGAATAGTTTTTTCTTCAACGCCTACAACCGTGCCGTGAACACCGCCAACGGTAACGATTTTATCACCTTTTTGAATTGAGTCCAACAATTTCTGTCGTTCTTTTTGACGTTTTTGTTGAGGGCGAATTATCATAAAATAAAAGATTGCAATTATGAATGCAAACATTAAGATCGTCGAGGCTATTCCGCCGCCGCCTTCTTGCCCTTGTGGCGTCATTGCAATTAAATTTAAAATGTTCAATTTTTTCTCCTATTAGTTAATTATTATTTATTATTTTTTCTTTTTTCTTTACAAACTCTATCGTTTCTGTTTTCCATTGTTTAAAACGATTTTCGTTAATAGCTTTTCTCGCTTCTTTAACGAGCCATTGGTAAAAATATATGTTATGAAGTGTAGCAAGTTGCAGAGCTAAAATTTCTTTTACCTGAAAAAGATGCCGTAAATATGCTCTCGAAAAATTTTTACACGTATAACAATCGCACTTTGCATCTACCGGATTTTCATCCATTTTGTAAACGGCATTCTTAATGGAGATGTTTCCCGCTTGAGTGAACAACATCGCATTCCGTCCATTCCGTGTTGGCATTACACAATCGAACATATCCACGCCACGCTCGATGGATTCGAGTATATTTTCAGGCGTCCCAACACCCATAAGATAACGGGGCTTATCACTCGGAAGTATATCAGTGCAAACCGAAGTCATCTCGTACATCATATCAGCCGGTTCACCGACCGACAAACCGCCAATTGCATAACCGTCAAAATCTAAAGCAATTAATTCGTCTGCCGATTTTTGTCTTAGTTCGGTGAAAACACTTCCTTGAACGATTCCAAATAATGCTTGAGTATGGTCGTAAATATGGTTGCTCGAGTAAAATTTTTCTTTACAACGGACAGCCCACCTTGTTGTTAACTCCTGCGATTGTTTAGCATAATCGAAAGGAACGGGATAAGGAGTACACTCATCCAAAACCATCATGATATCGGAGCCTAACATCCGTTGTATATCGATAACACTTTCGGGTGTAAAAAAATGGGTCGAACCATCCAAGTGGGAGCGGAATTGAACACCCTCGTCTGAAATCTTGTTCAGATCTGATAAACTAAAAACCTGATACCCACCACTGTCAGTTAGGATAGGCTTTTTCCAGGATATAAATTTGTGCAAACCGCCAAGCTTATTTATAATTTCAACTCCGGGGCGCAAGTAAAGGTGATAGGTGTTGCCAAGAATCATCTGAGCTCCGATTTCTTCTAGTTCACGTTGCTCGATTGCTTTAACAGAACCTTGTGTACCCACAGGCATAAAAACAGGAGTTTCAAGAAACCCATGATCGGTTTCTAACACTCCTGAACGCGCCTTACCATCAGTATTTATTAATTTAAATCTCAAATTCTTTGCTAAATTTACTCAATTTTTTATGAATAATCAAACCTCATTCGATTTCGAATAAAACTGAATCAATCCTCGTTTTGGTTGCCTTTTGTATCGTTACTTTAAAATTATCGATCTTGAAAGTTTCATTCGCTTTGGGTATGCGTCCAATTTTCTCAATAATATATCCGCTTAGCGTTATGTTTTCTCCCTCTTGTATATCCACCTTATAAGTTTCTTTAAGAAACTCTATCTCTAATCTGCCGCTAAACTGAAATGTTTTCACATCAATTTGTTTGTGAAACTGCCTGCCATTTAGCGAGGTTTCTTCTATTTTTCCCACTACTTCTTCTAAAATATCGTAAACTGAAATTATACCGGATGTTCCACCAAACTCATCAATAGCAACCGCTATCGAAATACCCGTTGTATAAAATTGTTGCAGCAAATCCGAGCTTGATTTAGTTTCAGGAACATAAAGAACCTCGCTCATTATCGCCAAAATACTATCTGGCTCGGAGAACATATCATTCACACTTACTACTCCGATTATATTATCGATTGTTTCTTCGTAAACGAATAATTTTGAGTGGGTCGACTCGTTAAATTTATCTCGTAATTGATTGATTGAAGTATATTTGGGTACGCTGTTGATTTCGGTTCGAGGTATCATAAGGTCGCGTATTGGAATATCTTTTAATTCGAATACTTTCATCAGGTAGGAAGTCGATTTTGCGTCCAATTTCCCTACTCCTTGGCTTTCTCGAATGAGGCTATAAACATCTTCTTTTGTAAAAAAATATTTTTCAGCAGTCTCTGTAACTTTGAACAGTCGGATAGTAAACCGGGTAAAAACAGTAAGAATTAAAATTAAGGGATAGAATAGAAAATTACTTACTGATAAAAAGAGTGTAAAAAACGGAATGGATGCATCGGCATTTTCCCTGGCGAATATTTTCGGTATTATCTCCCCGAATATTAAAATGACGATAACTGTGATTATCAAAACGAATGTTGAGCCGATATCGAAAAGAGAAACTAGCAATATCGTCAGCAAAGTTGAAAATGCTACATTTGATATATTTGTTCCAACAAGCGAAATTGTTAAAAATTTTTGTGGATTGCTTATAATGTCGAGCGTTCGTTTCGATAAAAAAGTATTTTGTTTTGACCTGATTTCAGCTTTAAGTCGATTCGCAACGATAAAACTTATCTCCGAAGCGGAGTACAAAGCTGAAAGGATCAATGTGATAAAGAGCAAGGAAATTTCAGAAATCATAATGCTGAATCTAGGCTCTCCTTTATTTTTCTTACATAGCGATTTATTAAATTGAAAAAAGATATTGATAAAATGCCGCCTGCAGCATCTGCGACCAAATCATAAATATCGGATGACCTGCCGGGAATAAAAGATTGAAATAATTCATCAAAGATACCGAATGATACTACGAATATGAAAGTTAGTATCGCAATTTGTTTCTTTGAATTGATGGCGTTATTCCGGTGATAAAGCGACCGTAATATCAAAATTCCCAAAATAAAAAAAACACAAACATGTGCAATCTTATCCCAGCCGAATATTTGTACATTCGGTAATTGATCAGCAGGAATTGATGATGCTATCATTATAAGCAACGCCCAGATAAAAGGGGGTAAATGATACCGAAATAATCTTTTCAAGTTTTGCAAATTTTATTACTCCGATTCGAAAAATTTTAATGCGATTGGAATATTCTTCTGGAGATCAAGAGCTAAAACACTTCTTTCACCTAATTTCTGCTTTGCGAAATCGCCTGCTAATCCGTGTATGAACACGCCACAATAGGCAGCTTCTACCTCGCCCATTCCTTGAGCCCACAATCCACCGACGATCCCTGCAAGCACATCGCCTGAACCTGCGGTAGCCATCCCAGGATTGCCTGTTGAGTTTATGAATGAGTAACCATCAGAAGAAATCGTTAATGTGGGAGCACCTTTCAAAATTAGTGTTAATTTATATTCTTTACTAAATGAGCGGGCTATCTTCAATTTATTCGACTCAATTTCGTGTGGAGAAAGTTTTGCGAGTCGTGCAAATTCTCCGCCGTGAGGTGTAATAATTACTTTTTTAGATTTTCGCTTTTTGAGAATTGATAAATTTTCAGAAATAATTGTGATTGCGTCGGCATCGAGCACAAGAGGTTTATCAACTTCGTATAAAATTTTATGGACTAATTCAACAGTTTCGGCTTTCAACGAAATACCACAACCGATAATCAATACATCAGCCCAATCAATAAACTTGTTTAATCTTTGGTAGCTTTCGGTCATAATTTTTTCCGTCCCGATGGAACTCAAAGGGTGCACCATCACTTCGGTCAATTTCTTAGCCAAAATTGGATAGACACTTTCGCTCGTGGCCAGAACAACGGCGCCTGCTCCCGTTTTCAGCGCTGAATTTGAAGAAAGTGCTGCGGCCCCTGTAAAACCGGGCGAGCCGGCAATGACTAATATTTTTCCGACACTATACTTATGAGCTGTTTTCAAACGTTCAGGTAACGATCGAGCGACATCGGCAGGTTCAACTTCGTATGTTTGAAAATCAAAGTTCTCATAAAAAAACTTAGGTAGCGAAATATCGACAACCTTTAAATCGTTTATGTAATTTACTGATTCTCCAATAAGTAAGCCTGTTTTTTTCAACCCCATTGTAACTGTTACATCCGATTTTACCGCAACACTTTCGACAGTTCCATTGTCGGAATTAACACCTGAAGGAACATCAATCGAAATTATTGGAACTTTTTGTGAATTCATCCAACGAATTACTTCTTCATGAAGTTTTTCGAGTTTACCGTTGAATCCCGTTCCGAAAAGAGCATCTACAATAAAATCAATTTTTTCGAAAGCTTTTAGATGTTTTAATCCTTTGTATTTACTAAAAACGATATGTTTATCCCATTTATTATTTGCGATGATCCTAGTTATAATCTTATAATTAGTTTCCACATCGCCTTTTAAATTTTTCGGGTTGCCTATTAATATGACCGCTACTTTTGCTCCCATATTATATAGGTGTCGTGCCACTACAAAACCATCGCCGCCATTATTACCTTTTCCGCATACGATTAAAAATTTCTTGTTACGAACGCATCCATACTTTAGTTTGATAGCTTCAACAATTCCCCCTCCTGCATTTTCCATTAAGATTAACCCGGGAATACCGATCTCCTCAATCGCCATGCGGTCATATTCCCGCATTTCCCGAGAAGTAACAATAGGTATCATGTTAAAATAAATGGTTGATAATGTTCATCAATAACGAGGGTAAAATTCCAATCACGAGTAACGACGCTGCGAATAAAAATAGAACAGAATTATTTAATGAAGTATTTTGTCTCTGAAGTTGAATATCATTTGTTCTGAAATACATTGCAACAACGAGTCGTAAGTAATAGTAGGCAGAAACCGCCGACATAAGAACACCTAGAATTGCAAGCCAAGTGAGACCTGCATTCACGGCTGCCATAAATAAATAATATTTTCCGAAGAAACCTGCGAAAGGTGGGATACCGGTTAGCGAAAACATAAAAATTGCCATCAGCGCCGCTAAGTAGGGAGATTGCGAAGATAATCCGGCATAATCTTCGAAAGTCAAATTTTTATCATCCTCTTTTTCGAGAAAGCTTAAAATTCCGAATGCACCCAAATTCATAAACGAGTATGCTGTAAGATAAAATAAAATACCGCTTCTTCCCATCTCATTTGCGGCAGCTAAACCAACTAACATATAACCTGCGTGTGCGATGCTTGAATAAGCAAGCATCCGTTTGATGTTTGTTTGAGATATGGCGATTATATTTCCAATAATCATAGAAGCTGCGGAAATGAAGGATAGAGCATCTTTCAACCTATCGCCTCCTTGAAATTGGTGTGCAAATATCATTACGAATGCCCCGAAAGCGGCTGCCTTTGCTCCAGTTGACATAAAACCTGATATCGGTGTTGGTGCACCTTCGTAAACATCTGGAACCCACATATGGAACGGCACTGCCGCTACCTTAAAAGCTAAGCCGATTAACAAAAGGCCTGTTCCAATACGGAGTAATAGAAGATCAGAATAAATGTTGAAACTTTGTATTATCGTTTGAATGTTTGTTGAACCGGTAATTCCATAAATTAGAGCCATTCCGTAGAGTAAAAACCCTGTTGCAAAGGCGCCGAGTAAAAAATATTTCAGCGCTGCCTCGTTGGATTTAGTGCTTTTACGCATAAAACCGACAAGGATGTAAAGACTTATCGACATCAACTCAAGTCCTAAAAACACAACTATTAAATCGGCTGCCGATGCCATAAACATCATACCCACAGTTGAGAATAAAATCAGTGCATAATATTCCCCTTGGTGTATCGTCATCCTGATAAGATAATCTTTGGATAAAACGATTGTAAATAAGGCAGTAATCATAAACAGGATGCTGAAGAAATTTCCGTATCCACCGACGTTGAACATATTGAAGAAAGTTGTCCCTTGCCAAGCGAACGATTCCACAGCCATGCCTATCGAGATAATCAAACCGACGATTGAAATCATATAGCTAATATTAGAACTCTTCCTAAATGTTGCTTCGAGCAAGATAACGATGAATGCCGTTACGGTAACACCGATTACCGGTAAAATTGTTAACAAATCTTTTACATTAAATTCCATTTAATTACCTTATTCGTTGTATAACTGCTGAAATTTTTTGAGACAAAATAAGAAAAAGGGAGTTAATAATCAAAAGCCCATACCTTTTAATTTTTTAACGGTCATTTTGCTTTGTTTTTGAGCAGATGTAATTTGGTTAAAATAATTCAGAACATATTTCCCGAGCACATCGAATTCTAAATTCACTCCCTCGTGTACTTTTCGATTTTTTAAAATCGTATTTTCCATCGTATGAGGGATCACAGAAACCGTAACAAAATTGTTGTCGAGTTCGGCAACGGTTAAACTAACTCCGTCGATGGCGATAGAACCGACCTGTATAACATTTTTTACAAATTTCTTGGGAATTTCTACAGTAAACATCCAGCTTGCAGTTCGTTTCGTAATCGATTTTATTTTTCCTACACAATCAATATGTCCCTGCACAATATGCCCGCCGAGTCGATCGTTCAACTTCATTGCTAATTCAAGATTGACTTCTTCACCGGTTTTTAAATCGGAAAAAGTAGTTTTTTTTAGAGTCTCCTCGACTGCAATAACTTCGAACGAATTTTTTGATTTTGCAACGACAGTCTGACAAACACCGTTGATCGCTACGCTATCGCTCACATTAAGTCCAGCGGCGCTTTGCTCTCCTTTAATTTTTAGTAGTAATCCGTCACCTACCCGATTGATAGATTCGATCTTTCCGATTTCAGTTACGATTCCTGTGAACATTTATTTCTTCTTATTTTTTATATAACATTCTATCATTATATCCGTACCGTATTGTTGTAAAGTAACATTGTGTAATTCGAACGGATTTGTAATTGGGAATCTGATTTTGTCAGATATAGCCGGAGTTCCTTTCCCTAATATTTTGGGTGCGATAGTATAAATGATTTTATCTGCAAGGCGATTTTTAATAAACTGAGCTACGACCTCGCTGCCACCTTCCACTAAAATCGAGGTGATGCTGTTTTTAGCAAGAATAGTTAGAACCTTCTTTAATGATATGATTGTTGATTTCGATTTTATTACAAATATCTTTACACCTATTTTTGTTAAGAATGATGCTTTCTTTAGATTTTTCAGATAACCTTTCTGGGATGTGAATAAAATTGTAGGATTTTCTGTGGCAGTTAAAAATATTTTAGATTTTTTTGAAACCGAAAGGCTTCCATCTAACACAACTCTTGTGGGATTTCTACCTTTAACTAATCGGACAGTCAGTTCAGGGTCATCTTTGTGAACCGTGTTTGCACCGACTAAAATTGCATCATATTTTGCCCGTAATTCGTGAACTTTTCTAAGTGTTTCCAAATTCGAGATCCATCTGGAATTTCCTTGATAATCAGCAATTTTGCCATCAAGCGTTTGTGCCATTTTTAATGTTACGAAGGGTAATTTTTGGATGCTATATTTGTGAAAAAATTCGTTAAATTGTTTAGCCTGGGCTTCAAGTATTCCTTCAACAACTTGGATTCCCGCTGTTCTAAGTTTTCTGATACCATTTCCATTCACTAATGGATTTGGGTCGCGTGTTCCTACAACAACTCTTTTTATACCTTTGGATATTATTAAATCCGTGCAAGGGGGAGTTTTACCGAAGTAGCTACATGGTTCAAGATTTACATACAAGGTTGCGCCTTTAAAATTATTTTTAGCTCGCTTGAGGGCATTTACTTCAGCGTGAGCTTTGCCAAATTGTTTGTGATATCCCCTTCCAATAATTTTTCCATCTTTAACAATTACGCACCCAACCATCGGATTCGGGCTTACATAGCCGGCACCTTTTTGTGCCAACTTGAAACACTCCTTTAAATATATTTCATCTTTGGCATTCTTCATTATTTAAGGACAATTTCTTTTTTAAGCCTCGCCGATTTGTAAACAGCCTCAACAACCTTCATCCGCTGCACGGCTTCGTCGGCAGTCGAGATAACCGGATGCAATCCTTTCGCTGCACCGATGAAATGTTTTAGTTCGATCTCGTAGCTTTTCTTCAATATATTTTGTGGTGTTTCCGATTTAACAGGTGTTACACTTACCACTTCACTGCTTATCATTTTATTGATGCGTAATGGATTGAGTTGAGCGGTTCCTTTAGTCCCAAAGATCTCACACGAAAACGAATCGCCCGAAACATGAAATGACCAACTTGTTTCGAGGTTCAAGGTTGTTCCGTTTTTAGTTTCCAAAAAAGCGATGCAAGAATCTTCGACACTTTTTGTAGTATGGTTATAAGTAATTGCACTTACCCGTTTCACTGGATTAAAATTCACCGCCCATAGCAAACTATCCAGAGCGCCTAAACCTAAATCTAGAAACACACCACCGCCCGATTTTTCTTTTTGTGTAAGCCAAGGATTGTTACTTCCGAGTTTTTTAACCCAAGCAGCTTTCAAATAAAATATTTCTCCAAGCTCTCCATTTTCGATGATGCTTTTTAACATCATTAGATCGGGACGGAATCGGTTGTTCATTCCTACCATCAATTTATGCTTTGTACGTGCAACTGTTTCGGCAATTTCAAGCGCCTCAGAATACTGACGTGCGATGGGGCGTTCGACAAAAACATCCAAACCGGAATTAAGGGATGCAATTGCAATGCTCCGATGCGTGTCGGTTGGTGTGCAGATGGTAACAGCATTTAATTTTTCGGAAGCGAGCATTTCTTCAAAACTTGTGTAATGCCGCTGGACGCCAAATCTTTCGCAAACCGATCTTAATTTCGTTTTATCTTTATCGCATAATGCAACTACTTCTACGTCGCTTATTTTTTTTAATGAAGGAAGGTGAAAAACCTGTGCAACCCACCCTAACCCAATTACACCAATTTTAATTTTTTCCATTTTATACCACTTATTTTTGTTGTAGGAAATATTTTACGCTTTCAGCGATACCAACAGGATCGATTTTTATTAATTTATACAATTCATCGGGTGTGCCGTGTGTAATAAAAGTATCTTCTATTCCCAAGTTCAGAAGAGATACGTTCTTAACATTTTTCCTATTTATATATTCGAGAACTGCTGAACCGAATCCCCCCGCAAGAACTCCATCTTCAACAGTGACAATGTATTTAAACTTTTCAACAATTTTATCAATAAGCGCTGTATCTAAAGGTTTAATGAATCGCATATTTACGACTTCAGTTTGGATATTAGCTTCACTGAGAATTTCAGCAGCAAGAACAGAATGATTAACCATATTTCCGATTGCAAGAATTGCAACATCGCTTCCTTCCTGTACAACTTCACCTACACCGATTTTCAATTCTTCGAATTTTTCACTTATCGCAACTCCTAAACCGTTACCGCGCGGATAACGAATAGCGATGGGCTTATCGTATTTAGCCGCAGTATAAAACATATTTCTCAATTCATTTTCATCTTTCGGCGACATAATTATCATTTCGGGAATCATACGTAAGTAAACCAAATCGAATACGCCGTGGTGAGTAGGACCGTCGGAGCCGACAACACCACCGCGATCGATTGCTAGAACCACGTGTAGGTGTTGGAGAGCAACATCGTGTATCACTTGATCGATTGCTCGCTGCAAGAAAGAAGAATAAATTGCAACGAAAGGAATATAACCTTGTGTTGCCAAACCTGCGGCAAATGTTACAGCGTGCTGTTCGGCAATTCCAACGTCAAAAAAACGTTCAGAAATTTCACGCTGGAGATGGTCTAATCCTGTACCGTCAGGCATCGCAGCCGTGATGCCAACAATTTTTTGATTTTGTTTAGCAAGTTCAACGATTGTTCGCCCGGCAATTTCAGTATAACTTGGTGGTGCGGATGAAACTTTGATAGACTTGCCAGTACCTACATCGAATGCCGAAACGCCGTGCATTTTCGTTGAGTTTTCTTCTGCCGGTTGATAGCCCTTTCCTTTTTGAGTTACAACATGCACCAATATAGGACCTGGTAGATCTTTTATGTGATTGAACAGGCGAACTAATTTTGGGATGTTGTGACCGTTCATCGGTCCAAAATATCGGAATCCGAATGCCTCGAACAACATACCGGGTGTGATAATTACTTTTATACCTTCCTCCAATTTTACAGCAAGCTTACGAATTCGATCGCCGTGCGTCCCTAACTTGCCTGTTAAATCCCAAACGTTCGCTTTTAGACGGTTGTATTCTGGATTTGTTATCAGTTCTGTAAAATAATTTGTAATTGCCGATACATTCGGGGAGATCGACATATTGTTGTCGTTTAAAATAACGGTCATATTTTTTTTCGACAAACCGGCATTGTTCATAGCTTCGAAAGCCATACCACCAGTCATCGAGCCGTCGCCAACGATTGCAAGCACTCGAAATTTCTCGTTCGCAAGATCGCGGGCAATAGCCATTCCGAGTGCGGCTGATATTGCGGTACTTGCATGCCCAGCCCCGAAAGCATCGTATTCACTTTCGATACGTTTTAAAAATCCGCTGATACCGCCAAACTGTCGTAGTGTGTGAAATACTTCCCTCCTGCCTGTAATTATTTTATGCACATATGCTTGATGTCCGACATCCCAAACTAGCTTATCTGTCGGTGTATCGAAAACATAATGGAGCGCCAATGTTAGTTCAACTGCGCCTAAACTCGAACTTAAATGTCCCCCCGTCTTCGAAATGCTATCTATCAAAAAATTCCGTACTTCGTCGGAAAGAATTTTTAATTCGTTTAAGTTTATTTTTTTTAAATCAGCCGATGAATTAATTTTATTTAAAATTGGATAAGTACCCGCCGTCATTTTTTATACTTCTATGCTTTCTTCGAGCAACGATAACTTGCCTTTGAAATCTTTACTTAGTTTTTTAATTTTGATTTCTGCATTTTCTAATTTTGCCAAACATTTTTTTGAAAGTTCGATCCCCTCTTCATACAATGTGATTGAATCTTCAAGTGCAACACTTCCAGTTTCGAGTGTGGTGACAATTTTTTCAAGGCGTTGTAAGCTCTGTTCAAAACTTTGTTCGTCTGCTACTGTGTCCGTCGTTTTTTTAGTTTTCATTCGTTAACAAATTTGTTTTAGTTATTGCGGCAGCTACGTTGCCGTCTTTAAATTGTATATTGATATTATCAGATAATGCGAGGTTATGGCTTGAATCTACGATGTGAGAATTCTTATAAACTATCGCATAACCACGCTTTATAACATTTTCAGGATTCAGCGAATTCATCCGGTCTGTTAATCCTGCAATGTATTGTTTTGTCGATTTGAATTTATGAATAAAACTAATATTTAATAATCTTTCTAACTCATCAATTCTTTGAGAAAACTGACGCACTTCATCTACCGGATTGTTGAAGGCGTAACTTGAGACTAAACCAGCTACACGCGACCGATTGTCGTCAATCTTGCTAAGCAAACTCTGTTGCATAGTATAAAGAAAATTTCTAATATTATCAATTAGTTCGTAACGGTTGCGTACCACAAGCTCGGCAGCAGCCGATGGAGTCGGAGCCCGTAAATCGGAAACAAAGTCGGCGATTGTAAAATCGATTTCGTGTCCAACTGCGCTTACGATTGGAATTTTAGAAGCATATATGGCACGAGCCACAACTTCTTCGTTAAAAGCCCATAAATCTTCAATCGATCCCCCTCCTCTTCCGACTATCAACACATCCACTTTTCCGAATTTATTTAAGTCGGAAATTGCTTCAGCGATTTCTTCAGCCGCGCCGGCTCCTTGCACTTTTACGGGATAAAGAATAATTTCAACAGATGGAAAGCGGC
>JBBIOD010000018.1:0-27096 GCA_037443545.1 Ignavibacteriales bacterium
TATAAAAATATAATTTTCAAAAATTAGAACTACCTCAAATTACAACAACAAACTTCACAGAACAATTCCGCCATAGGCAGACAAGTGAGTCGATCCGCTTACATTATACACAAAATTTCTTAAATAGCAAATCGCTCCCAGTTTCCACCACAAGCGCAGCGGGATGAGAGCTAAAAAAGGTAAATAGGTGATTACTACTGGGGGATATAACAAGTATATCCAGCATGCAGGTTCGCATCATCTTGGGCTTGATGTTCACGATGTTTGGGGAAGCAGTACGCTGAAAGCTGGTATGGTGATTTCTATTGAACCGAGGATTCATATTGTCGAAGATTCAACTGAGCTTGCTGCTGAATACCGGGGCTTTGGAATTCGTATTGAGGACAATCTGCTTGCCACTGAAGACAGGAGTGTCGTTCTGTCGAAAGAAATTCCGAAAGAGTCCGATGAGGTAGTAAAGTTTTAATCCTCTGATTTTTCCCAAAATTGTGAAAAACGAGTAGGTCGGATGTGTAATCATACTTACCAGCCATTTTTTCAATAAATTTTCACAGACCTAAAAACCCTTTGAATTTACTAAAAAAAGCCAATTTTCCAACTTCGTTGTATGTTTATGTTTAAACAAAAACATTGAATTTATTGTTTAGATGTTGACAATAAGTCTTTGTTTTATTATATTCTAACCGGTAACATGGATAATATATAACTAAAGTGCATCATCTGATATTAAATAATTTGTTGCATTCCATCCCTAAAAAGCTAATCGCGTTCAACTCGCATGCACTGGCAGGCACACGCGAGTTTGGCAATCTTCTATTTATATTTTTCCTTTTAATCGCATTAGTCTTATTGAACAGCGATGTAGTTGCCCAAAGCACTGCCAACTATACACCCACCAGGACAACTGGAATAACTTATAATTCTATTGCAGCTTCGGGTACGAGTTTCACTTCTTGGCGAAACAGCACGAATTTAGATGACAATAGAAGTGGATTCACTCCAATCGGGTTTAAATTCTACTATCTTGGTACTCCTTATACATCTTTTAATATTTCTACAAATGGTTTCATAGATTTATCCTCTTCAACAGCCGCTGGAGGTGGGACAGGAGCATACGGATACGTAAATACTCAATTCAGCGCAACAGGTGGAACATTGCTTTCGTTAGCTCCGTTGTACGATGATCTTACCGCACCGACTGTCGGTGGTTCACTTGCAGGAAATTTCAAGTATTTAAACACAGGTTCCGCACCCAATAGAATATTAACTGTGGAATGGATAGATATGGATTTATACGGCAACGCGACACCCAGTCTGAACTACCAAATTAAATTATACGAAGCAACCGGTATTATTCAATTCGTATATGGTACAATGACTTCAGGTACCGCTACTTACACTTACACATGCGGAATCAACGCTTCCACGATGTCGGCAACTCCAACCACAGCTCAACTCTTAACACAGCAAACCGCAAACACTGCAACATTTAGTAACACACCGCAGAATTCGTTAGCGACGGTACCTGCATCGAATACGATGATAACTTTCACTCCACCGGCGGAAACTCCCGCGGCACCTATAACGATGACATTTTCTGCCGTTACTCAGACAAGTCTGACAGTGAATTGGAGAGACAATTCTATAAATGAAACATTTTTTATAGTTAATCGCGCTACGGCACCCGACGGACCCTATACTCAGGTTGGAACAGTAACTTCGACCACAATGGCTTCACTCGGAACATTGTATTCATTTGCGAATACATCATTAACTCCAAGTACTATTTATTATTTTCAGATTTCAGCTGCGAATGAAGGCACACCACCATCTTCTGATTTAACGGGCAACCAAACAACTCTCGCAGCCGGTAATATTATTTCTAATGGAACGGGAGGTGGTAACTGGAACACTACAACAACGTGGGTAGGTGGAGTTGTACCGACTAATGTCCATAACGCTACGATTGCAGGGGGTGATATCGTAACCATCGACGCTAATGCTTCTTGTGCAAATCTGAATGTCAACGGTACCTTGAATATCGGGAACAACAACCAAGCCCGCACGGTTACGGTGAACGGTGATATAAATGTTACTAATACTGGTACACTTCAAGTATTAACTACATCCAACACGACGCATACACTTAATTGCGGGGGAAATATAACTAACAACGGAACGGTTAATCTTAACCCTGATGCGAATAGCTCTTGCAATACAATATTTAATAGGTTGGGTAACCAAACTGTGAGTGGAAGTGGAGGAACAACCCGCTTTAATCTTATTACGCTTAATATGGGTACGAGTAAAAACAATGTATTAGATATTTCATCCTCAAGTTTTTTAGTACCGACTCCGTTTCTTACATTAACGAATGGAACTTTCAAGCTCTCAACGAACGTAACGATTGTTCCATTTGCCGCCGATCCGAACATTCCTTCCACGGCTGGAATGTGGGTTAACGGAGGAACAGTCAACAGCGGCAATTTCAACTGGACATTTAGTGGGACAATCCGGGTTTCAAACGGGATATTGAACGTTGGGAATACTGCCGATAACCAGACACTTTCGAACGCTGGTGAAATTATCATTGAGGGTGGATCACTTAACATAGCTGGAAGATTCAGCAGGGCAACAGGTTCGATGGTTGATTTCACAATGTCTGGTGGTTCACTCACAGTCCCAACCGTATCGTCAACCAGCACAACAATTCCTCCCTTCACAATAGATAATATCAGTTCTTCCTTCACGATGTCGGGGGGAACAATAATAATCCGGAGAGCCGGTGATCCGGGCGGGGCGAATTTGGGTTATCAAAATATCGCAGGTGCTCACAGCATAACCGGTGGAACGATTCAAATTGGCGATGCCTTAACACCTGTTAATCAAACGATGTCTATTAATACACTAGTTCCTATCTACAATCTCATCGTGAACGGAACAAATTCGCCTACCGCAATTCTACAGTCCAATTTATTAATAGTAAACAACTTACTTTCGATTTCAGCAGGTGGAATCTTAAATGCTAATAATTTGAATATCACTCTTAATGGCGACTGGTCGAACAGTGGAAATTTTTTGGCTGGAACAGGAACTGTCGTGATGAATAGTTTATCTCCGCAATCAATCAGCGGAAGTTCAATTACGAGTTTCAACAATCTCACTATTGCGAATACTAGTACGACCACGCTGACAACTTCTAGCACAAACGTCAATGGTTTATTCTTGCTGAACGGAAGTCTTGCGATCAGTGCAAATACATTGGTACTAAATGGAGCTACGAGTGGAACTGGTACATTGACCTGTGGACCAACGGGTACAGTAAATTATGCACAATCATCCAATGGGCAATCGGTTCTTATCGCAAATTACGGCAACCTGATATTCAGTAATTTTAATAAATTACTTCAAACTGGAACTATTAGAATCGCGGGAGTATTTACACCGGGTTCAGCTATTGCACATTCTACTACCGGTAATACAATCGAGTTTAACGGTGGAGTTCAAACAGTCCCAAGTTTCAATGGTACTACAGGTTACAACAATATCATTGCAAGTGGAAGTGGTCTGAAATCGATTCTTAGCCCAATTACAGCATCCGGAAACTTTACAATCGATCCTGGAGCAAGTGTTTCAATTAACAATGGTGTTACAGTTCAGGTGAACGGCGATGTTGTGAACGCCGGTTCGCTTACAAATAATAGCAATATTAACACGGGAAATTAGTATTTCAATAATTAAATATCTAAATAACAATTAAAAGGAGCTATATCATGTTTAAATCAATTCTATTTGTTATCGTCGCAGTGTTTATGGTAATCGGTGTAACATCCAGCCAGAATCTGGTTATCCAGCCAGGAAGTAGTTTTACAGGTTCTGGTACTTATAATGTTCGCGGGAACATTAATAATGCTGAAGCAAAAACCATTAGTGGCACTGTTAATTTGGTGGGTACCAATCAAACCATCGGTAATACCGGTGCTTTAACATTCGAAACATTAAATTCATTAGGATCAAATACTAAAACTCAAAATGTATTTGTGAACGTATCGAATGCATTTACGATTGGCGGTACAAGCAATTTTGATGTAAACGGACAAACACTGAGTCTCGATGGAACAGCAAGCCGCACAACTGGCACATTCACAGCCAGCGGGGGCGGCAGCACAGTTAACTACCGTGCAAATGTCGGTTCACAAACTGTCATCGATGCAACCTACACGAACCTGAATCTTTCGAATGCCGCTGCGAAGAACTTGCAGGGCGTGGTTGTTGCAGGTACAATGACACATGCCGGTGGCGATTTGACTGTCGATCAAAACCTCACAATAAATACAACCGGTACATTAGCAACTGTTGCAAACATCGCTGCCGGAAGAACACTAACTTTTGGTTCAGCCGTCAGTAGTATTAACACATTATCCGCAGTAGCAGCAACAGGAAATCTTGTGAACGGTTCAGGTGCATTAACAATAGGCACATTGAGCGGAAACGCTGGTACAATTACAGCCGCAGCAAACGGTGGAACGATGTCGTTTACAAATCCTGCAACTAACGCTGGCAACATAACAGGCGGAACAGGTTTAGTAAGTTTCGCAAACACACTTGACCACAGCACAGGAACTGTAACTGCTGGAACCGGTGGTGCACAGTTTGACGGTAACATCACAATAAATTCGGGAGTTGTAACAGCCGGAACAGGGGCGAACCTCGACTTTAATGCAAACGTAAACAACGCCGGAACAATATCATTGACCGGAACAGGAACTGCAACCTTCGCCGGTAGCTTCACAGCCCAAACCGGAACTATTAACCTCGCAATCGGTTCTACCTGGACTTATGATGGTGGCAATCAAGATGTAGCCGGTGGCGGTCTCGGTGTAACTTATGGTAACCTTGTGATGGCAGGAACTGCAAGCAGTGTTAAAACAGCATTAGGCGATATTACTGTTGATGGTAATTTTACAAATTCACCGACTTTAACTACAAATATGAGAACCTTTGGTTTGATATTAAACGGCTCGAGAACAAATGCTAATGCTTTGATGCAATTCGCCGGTTTAGGAAATGGCTTAGTTTTCAGCGACGGCACAGTCGAATACAACGGTACATTAGCCGATGCACCTTCACAATCTATCGCAGCCGGTACTTATAATAATCTTTTATTCAACAATAACGCACCGAAAAATATTCTCGGCGGAACTGCTGTACGCACAACAGGTAATCTGGATATTAACACAGGTGTTACAGCGAACATCCAAAATACAGGTAATCTTCAAGTCGATCTAAACATGACTAATGCCGGAACAGTCAACAACGATGGTACGGTTCAGATTGGCGACTAACTTTTTTTGAGTGATTTCTTCTTGGAAGAACGTTTACAGCCACGAAGAACTCACTAAAAGTTTTATTTTACACTCTCGGAGATACCGGCATTACTGTTTTTCGGAATATCTCTCGACGGTACCGCACTACATAGAAATTATGTATGGTACTGATACATTCTATTATTTACTGACTGAATGTGGATTTAATCGCTTACGGTTTTGCTCCTTCGCAATGCGATTTATCCACTTCAGGCAATTTATGATACGAAAATGAATCGCTATGATTATTGAAAACAAAATACATATCGAAGAAAATAAAAAGTTGAAAGGAGGAAAATTATCTCTTTCCTTACTGTTTTTATTTTTACTGTTCGCATCATTTACTGTCGCTCAGGATTTATTAAATTCTGGGACGATAAATAATTCAGGCACATTCCGTGTAAAAAATAGAGTTACAGGTATTACAAATCCAATCGGTGGTGTGTTTGATTATTTCGGTGCAAGTCAAACTGTGCCGGCAGTACAGTATAACGATTTGTTACTGACAGGTTCAGGTATCAAACAGACTTCGAGTGGAAATTTTTCTGTTACGAACAATGTGCGTATTGGCAGCGCGGTTACATTAAAAATTGAAACCGGCTCGATTCTGCATTTGGGAGGAGAACTTTTTGAGAATGGTTATCTTAACGGCAGTATTCAGAAGGCAGTTGATATTTCGGGTGGTACAATTTCGTCCAATTTTGGTAACATCGGTGCCACAGTTATTTTTAGTGGTGCTACTCCCGGAAGTACCTCGGTAACTCGTACTTCGAATATTGCACAGTCGGGAAACGGTTATCAATCCGTTTTGCGATATTATGATATTGTAACTGATGGAAATAGTACACTCCCTGCAAATTTAGTTTTAAAATATTCTGACAACGAACTAAACGCTCACGACCCTACAAAATTACTCCTCTGGAAATCTGTCGATGGCGGACAAACCTGGAGAGTTCAAGGTGGAGCCGTTGATGTTAATGCACGAACGATCACAAAATCGGATATCAATCCATTCGGTCGCTGGACGTTTTCGGATTCATTACATCCACTTGGTGTGTTACGACCTGTGGGTGTTGTTGCTCTTGCCTCAGGAAATAACCAGAACCAGCCAATTAATACTACACTCCATCCATTTATTGTCCGTGTTACTGATTCTTCTGGGATTGCTTTGGTTGGCGAAGATGTCCTTTTCGACATTGTTGATATTCCGACAGGTGCAACTGGACAAATTTTAAGCAGAACTACAACCCAAACAGATTCCAACGGTTATGCATCATCGACTCTTACCTTAGGCAATAAAGTTGGTGTCTATTCTATCGCAGCAACCATCGCGGCTGTAAATAATAATCCCGTTATATTTAACGCGTCTGCTTACTCGGGTTCGGCTGCGAACCTGTTGTTGGTCTCCGGAAATCATCAATCCCAACAAATCGGAACTTCTCTTACAAATCCTTTTAAGCTACGAGTTATTGATGCGGGGGGAAATTTTGTAAGGGGAATAAATGTAGTTTTCAATATTTCACAGACTCCTGCTAACGCAGTCGGGCAAGCATTAATTAACGCAAACCCGATTACAGATTCGCTCGGCGAAGCTTCTGTTCATTTGAAACTTGGCAGCAAGGTCGGAAATTATATCGTCAGTGCAAGCGTTCAAGGATTGCCAGGCAGTTCAGTGGTTTTCGAGGCGGCTGCATCCGCATTCCTAGCTGACGCGAATGATGATGGAAATGCAGATGTCGGCGATTTAACAACTGTAATCGATAAAGTGTTAGATCGAATAGATTTATCCCCCGAAAACTTTACGCGTGCTGACGTTGATTCGAATAATACAATTGACGTCCGCGATGCGGTAATTATTTTAGGTGGTTTACTACACGGGCGTTGGGATAGTTCATTAACATCTACAAAATTCAATAAAACAGCATCGAATTTATACAAAGGTGAGTTCGAAATTACAACTCAAGGTCTACGTTTTAATCTCACTAACGATTCTCCTGTGAAGGGAATCCAAATTGCGTTGAGATTGAAAAATCAGCTCACTATTACACAACCCGACCTCGTGTTCAACCGAGCCAAACACATGCAAATACCGGTTCAAAGCAGTGATAATCTTGTTCGAATCGTTGTTTACAATAACGAAAATGAAACCGTAAATACTGGCAGCGGATCGATATTCAGGCTACCCTTAACAAGTATCAAACTTGATGACTTCGAGATTGTTTATGTTATAGTAAGTACTCCAACAAACGATGGTGTCCAAATTCCGGCACAGAAAGTTGTGGCACCATCGGGTAAATATCCGGAAACATTTGCACTCGATCAGAATTATCCGAATCCTTTCAATGGTGAAACTAATATACGCTTCCATGTCCCCGACGTTGCTAGTAATAATGCAAATATTCTTGTACAAATTTTCGACCTGTCAGGTAAAAAAATCAGCACACTTGTTAAAGGGGAGTTTGAAGGTGGAGTGTATACCTATACATGGAATGGAACAAACAATGATGGAAAGCAAGTTTCTTCAGGTGTCTATATATATCGAATGCAAACAAGCGATGCAACATTCACGAAGCGAATGATGCTTATTAGGTGATGTTTATTTTTGAAGGAGTAATTTTTTTACGGTAGCCTTCCCGTTTACCAGCAACTTATAAAAATATGTTCCCGACGCCACGTTTTGGTTAGATGTGTTTGTTGATTTCCACACAACACTATGGTTACCTTCCGATTGAATTTCGTCTACAAGTTTTATGATAACACGCCCCGCCATATCATATATTGTCAATTGTACATTCGAGGTTGATTCAATTTTGTAACTAATTGTCGTTACAGGATTGAACGGGTTGGGATAGTTTTGCAGTAAATTATCGGTAACACCAAATTCTTCGGTCGTATCTATCGGGATTCTCATTCCGTTTTTATCCGAAAGAATAATTTCACTCAATCTGAAATTAGCACTCCCGGTTGAAGTTTGCATAATTTTCTCAAAATTTATTTTCAAAATTGATCCTGCACCCGGAGGTAATTCTTCAAGATGTGAGTTGATTACAACAACAGTGAGGGTACTTTCATTTTTAACATGAGTCGCGAAAAACCATGCAGCATCCGAAAATCGTGATTCCTTCTCAACATATTTTAGCGAGAATCCATCCGTTGAATGGAGGGTAAATTGTAACGCGGCGATCATATCCGAGTTTTGTAACTCAACGGTTGCAGTATTGTTAGAAATGTTTTTGATATAGATTGAGTTGTGTGCAAAGCTCAAAGTGAAAGTGATAAATAACATGAGAGTTACTATTTTCGTGTGGCGTGTAAGCATATTTTTTATATTACAATTCATCTTCTATAATTTCTTAATCTCTTTGTTCAGCAAACAGCACTTACTATGCCTGATTTTTTCGAGAGGGGGTGGATATGTAAATATCCTGTAACTTATTGAAAAATAATCAATTACAGACATCGTATTTTTTGATGAAAAATGTCCTATAAATGTACTTATAGCGGTGATTTTTTACTTTTCTACAAATTTCAAATGTGAGTTACAAAGAGGAGGGATTTTTAAATATAGAACTTAAAAATTAATGCTCTTGCGGTTTATGTGGCAGAGATGGAATGGTGGTCAGTGGTCAATAGTAGCAATCTACCTATGACGCTAGATGCGTATACGTCCGCCTTTGGTAAATTAAATACTTTTTAGAGCGGCCTTCAAATCGTTTATGATATCTTCAGCCCTCTCGATCCCGACTGATAAGCGGATACCGCCCGGATCGATTCCCTTTTTAACCTGTTCCGCCGGAGGTATTGCTGCGTGAGTCATTGAGCTGGGATGCTCAACGAGCGTGCGAATCATTCCCAAACTAACTGCTAATGTAATTGAGTAAGCTTGTTTTGCGAGGATGTTGATAAATTTTTCGCCTCGATCTCTGCGTAGTTTTGGAGTTTTACCCTTGAATGCAAAAAATAATAAAACACCCGGTGCAAAGTTACCCTCGTAATCATACATTTGCCGGCGAGCTAAAGCTGATTGAGGAAACGAATCTAAACCGGGATACCGTACATAATCGATACGCGGGTCGCGCTCTAAAAACTTTGCTACTTCAAGTGCAGTCCCCATCGCTTGTTTAAAACGAATTGGTAAACTGGGTAAACCATAAACCATAATGGGCCAGGCACTTTTTGCCGCAAGCGAAGCGCCAAAATCTTTCCTGTACATCAACAATAAATCATAACTCCATCTCGGTCCAACTACTACTCCACCCATATCTGTTCCGAAACCTGTAATTCCTTTCGTCAGCGATTCGACTACGAAATCGGCTCCGAGTTCAAGCGGACGCTGGCAATAAGGAGTTGCAAAAGTATTATCTATTACCACAAATATTTTTCTCGACTTCGTACGTTTTTTGTTGGCTTCTGTAACAATTTTTATTATCGCCGAAATGTCAATTATATCAAGGGTTGGGTTCACAGGTGTTTCGAAGTAAATAACACGTGTATTAGAATCAATCTGCTTTATTAAATTACTCGTGTTCATCAAGTCCACGAATTTTGTGTTGATCTTATATCGCGGATACCAATTTGTAAGCAGTGAATATGTACAGCCATAAAGAATATTGTGAGCAATTATATTATCACCAACCCCCGTGAGACAACCGAGTATTGCCGAGATAGCCGCCATACCGGTGCTGAAAGTTACGGCCGATTCGCCTTTTTCAGCAGTCGCTAAATTTTCTTCCAGCAATTCCTTGTTTGGTTCGCCCAAACGGTCGTATATGTAAATGGGGGCGCACGATTCAATTTTTTGGTCGCCGCTGTGATGTGCAAATTCCATAAAACCCTGAGCTCCACGTTTTGTCGTATCCAGCCTGAATGTTGCAGAAGATGAAATCGGCGGTATCACGTGATGGTTATAATCCCATTTCTTACTTATGGATTTACCATAAATAAGTTGTGTTTCCATAGCATATTTGCTGTTACTTTTTGGTTTCTTGGTTTTCATCGTTTTGCCTTTTTTAATGTTCAAGATGTTCTAAAATCTGTGTATAATTTCTGTTTTTCGGAATCGGTTCATCAATTGTTTTTTGTACTTGCGAACATTTAAAGTTATTACACCGAATCCAATTAAAAATATCAGAGTTGTTCCAAATTTTTGAAAAACTGAAATTTGTTTTATGTAGATTTCCGCACTCATTTTTTAATGCGCTGCAAATTTGAACTTTCCCCGTTGCACTGATAAAAGCAAATGTTTTGCCGCCTAAACATAAGTGCCCGATTCTCGACCTTTCGTTGTTGCACGATTCTTTAACGTCGTGGTATTCGTCCTCTATGTGCTTAATTCCATAACGAACGCATTGTGGCGAAAAATACATCTCATCGGGTAACAGTCGCTTTTGCTTGGCTATCCACATTATAACAGCCTCTTTATCAAATCGATTAATATCGTCCTTCTTTTTTGTTTTAACATCAGAATTTACTAAATGGAAGTAGATACCCTTTGCATTTTTTCTTACGGCGAAATCGATTCCATAAGCAATCTCACGTTCGTCAAAATTGTTTATAGGAAGCCCTAATTGAATTTCGAATCCATCGTGTTTAACTTCAGTAAGCAATTTTTGGAGGGCCATAAATTCTTCAGACTGTTCAAAACCGTGTTCGATACTTTCTTTAATTTTATTATTTAATAAAATGCGAATGCTTTTTGTTCCGATAGTCCTGAGTACGTTTCTGAAATCCTTGTCCAGTTTATCGCCCGTAGTTTCTACAATCATTTTCAAGCCGATGGAATTTCCGTAAAGAATTATGTCGATTATATCGGGACGGTCGAGCGGGTCGCATGGCGGGTTTCCTTGGTAATTCGAAGCGAGCACAACTATAGGGCGGGACAGTTCTGCAATGCTGTCTAAAACAGCAAACGATTGTTTTGTTGTAAAAGGTTTAATGCCGGTTTTATTCTTGAAGCAATTACATGATACTTCCCAAATGATTAAGCGTGGTTTATAATCAAGAGGATTGATATTGTCGAACGAGTAACGCATTATTTCATCTCAATTTATTATTTACGGATGGTATATATTTTTGCTGTAGAGCATACTCTTCCAATTCATCTCTGAATTTCGGATGAGCGATATTAATAAGTGCTTGAACTCTTTCGCGTACCGTCCGTCCATACAAATCAGCGACTCCGTATTCTGTAACTACATAATGTACATCGCCGCGTGATGTTGTAACACCCGCACCCTGGGTTAATTGTGTAGCGATACGTGAAATTGTATTCTCTTTTGCCGTCGATGGCAATGCAATAATCGGTTTGCCACCTTCACTTCGAGCAGCGCCACGAATAAAATCCAATTGTCCGCCATAACCGCTGTAGAATTTTGACCCCATCGAATCGGCACACACTTGTCCTGTAAGGTCAACCTGAATAGCCGAATTGATTGCTACCATTTTTCTGTTTTTGGCAATGATAAAGGGATCGTTCACATAGTGCGACGGATGAAACTCGAAACGCGGATTATCATCTAAAAATTCAAACAAAGATTTAGTGCCTAACACGAAGGATGAAATTATTTTTCCAGCATGCAAAGTTTTCCGCTCGTTTGTAATTACACCTTCATCGATTAGTTTGATTGCGCCGTCCGAAAACATTTCAGTGTGCATACCTAAATGTTTTTTGCCGTGTAAAAATCTTAAAACCGCATCCGGAATCGCTCCGATGCCGAGTTGCAAAGTAGATTCGTCTTCTATCATATTGGCAATGTTTTCGCCAATTTTCTGATACACTTCAGATTCATCGAGTGAAATATCGGCATCAACCTGAGGCAATTCTTTTATCGGAACATCGGTTTCGATGCAAGCCGCAAATTTATCGACGTGGATGAAGGCGTCACCTAAGGTTCGCGGCATATTCGGATTTATTTGTGCGATTATATATTTAGCTACCTCGGTGGCGGGTTTTGTTGTCTCGATTCCAACACCGAAGCTGCAAAAGCCATGTTCATCGGGAGGCGAAACGTGTATCAGTGCAACATCGATCGGAAGTTTACGACGGAAAAATAGATGTGGTATCTCCGAAAGAAATATTGGAGTCCAATCGGCTCGGCCTTCGTGCACGGCTGTCCGAACATTTTTGCCTATGAACAAAGCATTATGCCGGAAGTGACCTTCGTATTGTGGCTCAACATATTTTGTTTTTCCTACCGTTAAGATATGTACAACTTCTACGTTCTCGAGTTCTTGATAACGTTCGCACATTGCATTAACTAATACTTCGGGTGTTGCACAGCCAGGATGGACATAAACACGGGAATTGGATTTAATTAAATGTACAGCTTCTATAGGCGATTTAATTTTTGATTTATATTTTTCTAACCAGCGCATTATTTTTATTCGATTGATTCTATATTCCGATATTCAACGTCGAACCGTTTTGCTATTGAATCGTGTGTGCAAAATCCCTTATAAGTGCAAATTCCTTTTCTAAAGCCCGCATTTTTTTCAATTGTTTTTTCAAATCCACTTTCTACGATTTGTTGGACGTAAGGGAGTAAGCTATTTGTTAAAGCGTAAGTCGCAGTGCGGGCAACATTCGCGGGCATATTCGGAACACAATAATGAATCACATCGTGGAGAACATACACTGGATTTTCTAAAGTTGTAGGGCGGCTTGTTTCTATACATCCCCCTTGGTCGATTGACACGTCAATTATTACTGAACCGGGCTTCATCGATTTTACCATGTCTTCTGAAACAATGTGAGGGGTTCGCTCACCTTTGATCAGTACAGCGCCGATCAGTACATCGGCAAATTGTAAAGTTTTTTTTATGTTGTATTCGTTCACCAATCCTGTAACGACGTTGTAATTTAAACGATGCTCTAAAAGACGTAGCCTGTCTAACGTTCTGTCTAATACAATGGTTTGTGCCCCGCATCCCAACGCCATTCGGGCTGCCGAGTATCCGACAGTTCCCGCTCCAAGAATTACAACTGAAGCCGGCGGCACTGCAGTTACACCGCCTAACAAAATACCACGACCTTTGTTGTTACTTTCTAAATAACGACTTGCTACCTGAATACACATCTGACCGGCTATTTCACTCATCGCTTGTAAAATTGGAAGCTTGCCTTTCTCGTCTTCTAAAAGTTCGATGGCAACAGCGCATATTTGTTTCTGCATCAAAAGTTCGGTGATTTTCGGTTTAGCCACTGCAAGATGCAATGCTGTAATTAATACTTGAGAATCGTGCATTTGTTCGAGGTCGTTTTCGGTGGGGGGGGCGACTTTTAAAATAATATCCGACCTCCCGTAAATTTCGTCTTTTGTATAAACTAATTTGGCCCCTACTTCTTCGTATTTCTGGTTGCTAAAGTGGGCTGCTTCGCCTGCATCTTTTTCGATATATATGTTTGAACCTGAAGAAATTAGTGAGTGGACTGCGGCGGGGGTCAATGCGACTCGTAGTTCGCGCTTCGTGTCTTCTTTTAGAATTCCTATATTCATTTTTGCTCTCTAATTTTCAAAGAATTTAATCATCATGGGTTGTAAATTGATACTTGAAGTCAGCTTATATTTGTCAATTTATATGCCAAACGATGAATATTTTGAAGTCCGTTTTAACTCTCTTAAAAGTAGAAAATATAGATATTATATTTATTCAATTCCCAATAATTCAAAAGGAATTTACCAAAATTATCAATATTGAAACGTTGTAGAAATTTTCAATTTCTAAGCTACCCCTTTTACGACTAAAACAAACTCGCCTTTGATTGATTTTGAAGAAAAATAATTCAAAGCTTCCGACAGTGTCCCTCGAAAAATTTCTTCAAATTTTTTTGTTATCTCGCGTGCGACAGCTACCTGTCTGTCGCCAAAAATTTCTTGCAAATTTTGAAGTGTTTTTAAGATGCGGTGTGGCGATTCGTATAGAATTATCGTGCGGCTCTCAGCTTTGAGATGTTCGAGTTTTGTTCTGCGTCCCTTTTTGTGTGGAAGAAATCCTTCGAACACAAATCCGTCGGTTGGAAGTCCACTTACAACCAAAGCAGCTAATAACGCCGATGCCCCCGGAATTGGAATGATGTTTATGCCATTATCGATTGCGGCTCGCACTAATCGGTAAGCTGGATCCGAAATTCCCGGAGTTCCTGCATCCGAAACGATTGCGATCGATCTACCACTTTTGAGAGCTTCTATCAGTTCGGGTGTTCTTTTTGCCTCGTTAAATTGAAAGTAGCTGATAAGTCCTTTTTGGATGTTGTAATGTTCGAGTAAGATTTTTGTTTTGCGTGTGTCCTCCGCTGCAATTAAATCAACACCGCTTAAAATTTTTACTGCACGAAAAGTAATATCCTCTAAATTGCCAATCGGAGTTGATACTATGTATAACGTGCGGGGCTGGATTTCTTCAGACATAATTTAGCCCGGAAGTTTTGCGATTAAGGGTAACCGCCGCTTGAATTCGTGGTTCGATATTCGTAGCCGAACCTTATTAATAAAATCTTTTTCAAAACCGGCAGCCACAAGCTCTTCATCGGTTTTACGGTTATCTTCCATTTCAACCAAAATTTTATCAACCTCTTTGTATAAAAAACCCAACTCCCCCTCGTCGGTTTGTCCTGCCCATAAATCGGCGGTAGGAGTTTTAGAAATTATGTTTTCAGGAATCCCTAATTCTTTTGCCAAATTCCAGATTTGAGTTTTATACAAATCGCCGAGCGGATTGATTGCTGATGCAGTATCGCCAAAAAGAGTTCCGTAACCGAGAAGTATTTCGGTTTTGTTGCTCGTTCCGATGACAAGCGAATTTTCTTTTGCCGACAAATCATAAAGAACAATCATTCGCACACGGGCGGCAATATTACCGAGTCGCAAACGGCTCATATCCGGGTCAATCTTGAGATATTCATCTACCATTGGAGTTATATCAATCGTCTTATTTTTAATACCTAACTTATCAATTACCAACTGAGCATCTGCGATACTTACGGGTGAGCTGGTTTTGTATGGCAGAACCACACCAAAAACATTTTCTTTGCCTAAAGCTTCAACAGCTAAATAAGCCGAGACTGCCGAATCGACTCCGCCGGAGATTCCGATAATTACTTTCTTAAATCCGGCTTTGATAACCTCTACACTTAAAAAGTTGACTAAATATTTATGAATTTCTCTTATTTCCATCTTTTTTGTTTTAATTTAACTAATTGATTTGTTGTTTGCAATTGCTTCTACACTGAAATTTTTGTAAATTTCTCAGAATAATAATCTAAAACTTTGTAAGAAATTAATCATTACTTGTTCGCTATTAGTTTGAAGTTATAGTTTTTTGGTTGAAGGGTTACAGTTTATAGTTCATCAAACCATTAAACTACAACGAGTAACGAATGACTAAAACAAAGAACCATTGACTAAAAAACTAAATTCAGTTATTGGTAGTTAGTTAGGTGTTGATTTGTAGTTATTGGATCTAAATCATAAATCTCCGCCTGCGTCTCGTCTCGAAAGAATGCGGGATCGGGACTTCGGCGGGCGGGTAAAATCTGAAATCCTAAATCAAAAATGCTATCACTCATAGTTCATGGCGGTGCTTGGGATATTCCCAACGAATTAATCGAAGCTCATAAAAACGGAGTTTCAAAAGCGCTTCAAATCGGCTGGGATATTTTGCGCAACGGCGGCTCGGCTATTGATGCGGTCGAAAAATCAGTTAATTATTTAGAAAACGATACCACTTTCGATGCGGGTAGAGGTTCTCATTTGAATGCTGAAGGTAATATCGAACTCGATGCGAGTATTATGAACGGCAAAACTTTCCGCTGTGGTTCGGTGGGGGCTGTCAAAAATGTGAGCAACCCTATTTCACTCTGTCGAAAAATAATGGACGAAAGCGAACATATATTTCTGGTCGGCAACGGAGCCGAAAAGTTTGCTATCGAACACGGCATCGCTCTTTGCTCACCCGACGATTTACTGATTGAGCGGGAAGTATTAAAATGGAAAAGCATCCAGGGGAAAAATAATTTTTCGACAAAGGACGCTTTCAAATTTCACACAGCTTCCGATACTGTCGGTGCCCTTGCTCTGGATGCAGAAGGAATAATTTGTGCGGGTACATCGACAGGCGGAACTTTCAACAAACATCCGGGACGCGTTGGCGATTCTCCGTTAATCGGCTGCGGAACTTATGCCGATAATTCGGTTGGGGGAGTTTCAACAACCGGCTGGGGCGAAGCGATGATAAAAGTTGTTATGGCAAAAACCGTAATCGATTTGATGGAGTTCAATGCAGGTAATCCCCAGGAAGCCGCAGAAAAAGGGATCGAAATTTTAGCCCGCAAGGCAGATGGTTATGGCGGGCTTATCGCACTCAATACTAAAGGCGAGTTCGGTATCGCATTCAATACACCCCGTATGGCGCGGGCATTCGTTAACTCACACACGAATACACCACAAATTCTTATAATATAGTAGGAGTAAAACTAATGAAACATATTTTATCCACAGCATTGCTTTTAGCTTTTGCGTTATCCTTCTTTTCCTGCAGTCGCATATCCGAAGATGAACTGTGGAAATCATCTGAAAATTTATTGCAGGAACAAAAATATGCCGAGGCAATTGAAAAATTAAAAGAGATTGTAAAAGAATATCCAAAGGGAGAGAAAGCAGCGAAAGCACAGTTTTTAATTGCTGCACTTTATAATAACGATTTGCACGATTTTGAAAAGGCAATTGCCGAATATAAAAAGTTAGCTGAGTTGTTTCCGAACGATCTACAAATACCTAAAGCAATGTTCTTGATTGGATTTATTTATAATAACCAACTTCATAATTTTGACAGTGCAAAAATTGCATACGAAGCTTTTTTAGAAAAATTTCCTCATCACGAACTTGCACCTTCGGCACAGATGGAAATTCAGACTCTCGGAAAATCACCCGAAGAATTGATACCATCTGAAGTTGCTATGATGCCTGATAAGAAGGAAACTAAAAAGAAATAATGAACTTCGTTTGGAACAGACTCAAAAAAATATACAGGACTACCGGAAGTATTTACAGCCTGAAGTTGTAGCAAAACTTGCCAATATGGAGCTTGTTGCACGACTTGTAGTGGAAGGATTTATTACTGGTTTACACAAAAGCCCTTATCACGGCTTTAGCGTGGAGTTTGCAGAGCATCGCCAGTATATGCCGGGCGATGAACCGAAACATATAGATTGGAAAATTTATGGAAAAACCGACCGTTATTACATTAAACAATTTGAAGAAGAAACTAATTTAAAATCATACATCATTTTAGATGCGAGCCGCTCGATGGCATACGCCTCAAACGGAAAGATGGCCAAGCTCGAATACGCTTCATACATCGCAGCGGCACTCTCGCATTTGATGGTGCAGCAACGCGATGCGGTCGGACTAACCGTTTATGATGAGAAGATACGAACTTACATGCCGCCGCACGCAACAAAATCGTATCTTAAAGAAATTCTCCGTCAACTCGAGATAACAGAAGGCAGCAATAAAACCGGAACTGCTGAATCGTTGCACCAGATAGTTGAGCGAATCAAGCGACGAGGACTTGTCATTATATTAAGTGATTTATTCGACAAACCGAAGGAAGTAGCAACTGCTTTAAAACATTTCCGACACAAGAAAAACGAAGTAATTGTGATGCAAATTCTCGACCCGATGGAAAGGAGTTTTGCCTTCGGCAGCGATGCAGTATTCAAGGATATGGAAACTTCAGATGAGATTATGACACAACCCTACCATCTACAGAAAGCATATCAAGAAGAGTTGAAGAAATTTCTCGACTTATACAAAAAAGAGTGCCGGGAGAATAACATCGACTACGTTTTACTGGATACTTCTACACCGTTTGATGTTGCCTTGTTTCAGTATTTGAGTAAAAGGCAGAGGATAGGGTAGATATAGGAAAAATTTTCGATTTACACATCGGGAGAATTGACTGATTCTATAAATGAAACGATAGATGAAAGTCTAAACAAATTACTTTACAGTCTCTAACATCGACGATGTTTTACTCGTTACATCAACTCCGTTTGATACTGGGCTGTTTCAATATTTGATTATTTATTTAAATTTTCCTGTTTTTTTACAGATGGGTTTTTTTCCATCAACGTGCAGGATATCCTGAATCGTGCTAATCAGTATTTCTGCAGTGTAAGGTTTTGGTAAAAAGATGTTTACATCACAAACGCTTAATTCTTTGAGTTTTTCTTCAGTGAACAAACCACTCGATACAATAATCTTAATATTTTTATCTTTTTTTCTAATCTGGCGGACTAATTCGATACCATTCATAACTGGCATTTCTAAATCTGTTAGTATCAGGTCGAATTTATCTTCGTTCGTGCCAAATATTGCAATTGCTTTTGCTCCGTTAGCTGTGGACCTAACTGAATAGCCGTAAGTTTCTAAAACATCCTTTGAAATTTCCCGTATTGCGGCTTCATCGTCTACTAACAAAATCTTTAAACCTTCTACACTGTGTAGTTCTTGTTTGTATTGTTCTTCAGAAATTTGAGTTTCATCGCATTTAGCGGGTAAAAAAATTTTAAACGTAGTTCCTTTATTTTGTTCGCTGTAAACAGATAAAAAGCCGTTATGATTTCTTATTATAGAATTGCAAGTTGCCAAACCAAGCCCTGTTCCTTTTCCAACTTCTTTAGTCGTAAAGAAAGGTTCAAAAATCTTGTCCAAGTATTCGGGTGGAATTCCGGTGCCGGTATCGCTAACGGTTATTAAAATATATGGGCCCTCATTGGAATGTAAGTGTGCTTTAGCGAATTTAGAGTCGGCGAGGAAGTTTTCAAGATTTACTGAAATAGTGCCTCCGTCGGGCATAGCATCGCGTGCATTGATTACTAAATTCATGAGTACTTGATGCAGTTGAGTTGAATCGCCGTTTATAAACCAAAGATCCTTTTGATAATTGAAAGAAGTTTTTATGGATTTTGGAAATGTTTCCCGTATCAATTTTTCGATATCCTGGATTAAGTCCTGCGGACGTAATATTATGGATTCGCTTTGTATTCCACGGGCAAACATTAATACTTGATTTACAACGGCAGCGCCACGTTTAGTACATGCTTCCAAGGTGTTTAATATTATACCGTCGCTTTCCGACATATTTCTCTTCCTTAAACTTTGTATCGAAGTCAATATTGGAGCCAACACATTATTAAGATCGTGAGCGATCCCGCTGGCTAAGATACCTATACTTTCTAAACGTTGGGCTCTAAAATATTGAGCTTCAATTGTTTTTCGTTCAGTAATGTCGGTGTTAACGATTAAAATCATATCTTCGTCATCTTTTTCCTCTTTTACTAATGTCCACAGAGTTTCTATAAAAAATTTATCCCCTCTTTTGTTAACTTGCTCTAATTCTTTTTGATATTTACCGGTTTTTAGGACGGTCTTTATACATTCATCGAAGTCTTCATCGTGATGGTTGAATAGGAGATCCGAAATCTTATTGTTCGCAATATCAGTAACAGTCCAGCCGTAAAGTTTCTCCGCACCTTTACTCCAAAAATCAATAGTTCCGTTTTTGTCGATAACAATAAAAGCGTTTGATGCGATATTGATCAGTGCGGCCTGTTTTAATATCTGTTCTTCTACTTGTTTCCGTTCGATCGTTTTTGCAATTTGTGAAGAAACAAATTCAAGCAGTCTCAGTTCGTTACTCCCCCAGCTTTCGATTTTATCATAATGCTTAATAACAATTACGCCGGTTGTTTTTTTATTAAGGTTTAGCGGTACCCCGATCCAAGCGGAAAAAGGTTCTTCGATGTCGTCAACAATTCCGTTTTTATGCATTTCTTCGTATTGCGTGTAGGTGCAAAACAAAGATTTCGAGCTGTTGAATACATAATCGGTTAAACTCTTACCATTCATTATTGGGGGTCCAAAATTTTTATTGTCGCTGTTAAAATATTGGATAATATTACTTCTGCTCTTTTTATCATACAAAACTACATACACAACAGGAGCTGATATTACTTCTTTTAAAACATTATGAACTTGTAGGAAAAAATCTTTTAATTTTAAATTTATATCGGACATTTTTGAAATTCGATAAACAATGTCCTGGATTAAATTCGATTGTTTACGTTCCGCAATGTTTCTTGCGACTGCTACATAACCTATTACTCCTTCGGCTGTATTTACGGGAATAACAGAGATGTTCATTGGAATATATTTTCCCTGTTTACTTAAAAAGTCTATATCAAAATAAGCTTCTTTCATTTTACCATCAAGTACGAAAGTCCGGTATATTTCAAAATAGTCCTTTTTATCAACAAAATTTAAAATTGAATTTCCAATTAGTTCGTTCTCAGAAAATCCGAGTTGTTGAAACGTAGCCCCTCTGACCATTTCAATCTGAAATTTATCATCCATTTTAATGATAACATCATTAATGACACCTAATGCAGATTTTAAAGTATCGTAAGTTGTATTAACAATAATTTTGTATCTAAACACCAAATAGACTAAAACTACAAGTGCTATCATTGATGATAAAAAATATGAAGACATATCCTGTTTAAATACTCTTATTATAATTGATTCGATGAATGGACCGGGCAAAATCAACAATAATAATGAAAACCCGATATATAATACTTTGGATTTTAATCCTTTTTCAGAAAATCCTTTTAATAACGAATATAACTGTGCTGTTCCAACTGCAAAAAGGATCGACATCCACGTTAAGAAAAATATATAACCGCTTGTGGAAATATAACCGGATGAATTGATTGGAGAAGAAACTATGCCCAACAGAACGGCTAGATAGCATAAAATGCCGACTGTATAAACGCTAACGATCATATGTTTTGATTGGAGGATATCGTATCTGCGCACAAACAATATGATGAAGTGACAAAAGAAGAAAGGAAACATCGAGTAAAAAAAAGCAATTACCGGAAAGAACATCCGCTGATAATATAAGGAAGGTAGGTCGTTATAATAAAAAGCTGTAATCCCTAAGCATATAAGGCTCCCTACCAAAAAAGCATAAAATTGGTTCAAAACATTTCCACGCGACTTATAAAGAACAATCGCAGCGATAAGAAAATTAATGACAATGTACACAATTGACATTGCAATATGCATAACTACTCCCGTATGTATGGTTAAATTGTTTTAATTAATATTCTAAAACTTTCGATGATTTAACACACGTTAATATAGCGGCAATTTTTCATAAAAGCAATATTTTGCTTTTCCCTACCCCTTTTCATATCTTGAAAAATAAAAAACCTTCTAAATTTTCATAACATTTTGGATAACAGTAAACTCACAGTAAAAGGTGCCCGCGTACATAATCTGAAGAATATCGATGTGGAAATTCCACGCGATCAGCTTATTGTGGTTACCGGATTATCAGGTTCGGGTAAGTCGAGCTTGGCTTTTGATACGATTTATGCTGAAGGGCAGCGGCGGTACATCGAGAGTTTATCGGCTTACGCCCGCCAGTTTCTCAGTGTTATGGAACGCCCCGATGTTGATAACATCGAAGGATTAAGCCCGGCTATTTCGATTGAGCAAAAATCGGTTTCACAAAATCCGCGCTCGACTGTTGGAACTGTTACCGAAATTTACGATTATCTCCGCTTGCTTTTTGCACGAGTCGGCGTTCAGCATTGTTGGCAATGCGGACTGAAAGTAGAGAAACAAAATATTGACGTTATAATCGACAGTATAATGAGTTTACCGAAAGATACGCGCGTTAAAATATTGGCACCCGTCGTGAGGGGTAGGAAAGGACATTATCGCGAATTGTTCGAAGAAATAGTTCGCGATGGTTTTCTTCGGGTTCGTATCGACGGCGAAGAAAAAGAAATTTACAAGGGGATGCAAGTCTCTCGTTATAAAATTCACAACATCGAAATTGTTATTGACCGGATTGTTCTGCAAAATCAAATACGAAGTCGTGTTGCCGATTCTATCGAGACTGCATTAAATTTTGGTTCCGGTGTTGTAATCGTAAATACAGATAAGGGTGATTCGCTTTACAGCATTCACTTTGCTTGCAGTTCCTGTGGTATCAGCTATGAAGACCCGGCGCCGAATTCATTCTCCTTCAATTCTCCTTATGGGCAATGCACAACCTGTGGAGGACTCGGCAACAACCGTAATTTGGACGTTAATCTTATTATCCCCGACGAATCTAAAACCATAAACGAAGAAGCTATTGCGGCGCTCGGCAAGCCACGGCAAACTTGGTTATGGAGTCAGATACGCTCGGTGGCTAAGAAAAATAAGTTTAATTTCGATACACCGATTAACGAAATTCCTAAAAAGTTTATCAATATGTTACTTAACGGGGCAGGAGATGAAAAATTCGAAGTAGAATACACGTACAATAGTGGTAGAAAAGTCGTTTATAAACATCGCTTTAATGGAATTTTGCATTCACTTCAGCATTATTATGACGAAACATCATCGAACCAGATCCGCCAATGGGTCGAAGCATATATGTCGGTTAATCCCTGCGGCGATTGTAACGGTGGACGACTCCGCAAGGAAAGTCTCGCTGTTAAAATAACCGACTTAAAAACAAGCCGGTTATTAAATATTGCAGATGTTGTTCGTCTTTCAATCAAAGATGCAAAAATATTATTCAAAAATCTTAAACTTTCGGAAAGGGAGAGGATAATTGCCGATCAGATTTTAAGCGAAATAAATAAGCGGCTCGAATTCTTGTTAAATGTTGGCTTAGATTATCTGACACTCGATCGACCGGCACGCACACTTTCGGGTGGCGAGGGGCAGCGAATCCGGCTTGCTACACAAATTGGTTCTCAATTAGTGGGCGTGCTTTACGTTCTCGATGAACCGAGTATCGGTCTACATCAACGCGATAATATAAAACTGATCAATTCCCTTAAAAAACTTCGCGATTTGGGAAATACTATCATCGTCGTTGAGCACGATAAAGAAATGATTCAAAATGCCGACTTCGTGGTCGATTTGGGACCTGGCGCCGGCGAACACGGCGGTTATCTTGTAACCTCGGGAAAGCCTAAAAAACTCAAACTACGGAATGACGAATTAAAAATTTCAGGAAACGGTATTGAACCGATATCGTACACTGCACACTATCTCGCCAATGAGCGTAAAATAGAAATTCCAAAAAATCGCAGGAAAGGAAACGGACTGTTTATTACTTTGCGTGGATGTAATGGAAATAATTTGAAAAATATCGATGCAAAGTTTCCGCTCGGGAAACTTATTTGTGTAACCGGAGTTAGTGGGTCGGGTAAATCCACTTTGATAATTGAAACTCTCTATCGCATTCTTTCAAGAAAGTTTTATCGTTCGAACGACGTGCCCCTCCCGTATAAAAAAATTGAGGGCATAAAAAATATCGATAAAGTAATTGATATAGACCAGAATCCGATCGGACGCACACCCCGTTCAAATCCTGCGACTTATACTGGGTTATTCACACTAATCCGCGATTTATTTACGCAACTCCCTGAAGCAAAAATTCGCGGTTACAAAGCGGGGAGGTTTAGTTTCAACGTGAAGGGGGGCAGGTGCGAAGAGTGCGAGGGTGACGGCGTGCGAAAAATTGAAATGAATTTCTTACCCGATGTTTATGTTCAATGCGAGGTGTGCAAAGGAAAGCGGTATAGTAAAGAAACCCTCGAAGTTTTATACAAAAGGAAATCGATCGCCGATATTTTAAATATGACTGTCGAGGAAGCTCTCAGTTTCTTTGGCGAAATCCCCAAAATAGTTCGTAAGCTTCAAACGCTTTTTGATGTAGGAATGAGTTACATCAGGCTTGGTCAGCAGGCGACAACGCTTTCGGGCGGCGAGGCGCAGCGTGTTAAATTATCGACTGAACTCTCAAAAATCGGAACGGGTAATACACTCTACATATTGGACGAGCCGACAACGGGACTTCATTTCGAGGATATTAGGATGTTGCTTTCGGTCCTCAACAAATTGGTTGAAAAAGGAAATACAGTTGTTATCATCGAACATAATTTGGACGTAATAAAATGTGCAGATTGGATAATGGATTTAGGACCGGGCGGCGGTGATGAAGGTGGCGAAATAGTAACAGAAGGCACCCCTGAAGATGTTGTAAAAGTAAAACGAAGTTTCACAGGCAAATATCTCAAAGATGAATTGTTTGGAATTTAAAAATTTATAAAATATATTTATTGAAACAAAAACTGAACATAATTTGGATAAGGAATTATTAAAAAAACTTTCTCAAAACCCAAAGTTTATACCCGGTATTTACAATTACTGCGACCGATGGTGCGAACGCTGTCCGTTTACTTCGCGATGTATGAATTATACTATTGGGCGAGAGCATTACTGCGAGCTTGAAAAACTGGAGGTCAACAACAAAGAATTCTGGCTGAAACTTTCTGAAACATTAATAGGGGCAATCAATTTATTAAAGGAAATCCTTGAAGAACGAGGTATTAGTATAGATGAAGCGGCCATCGAAACTACGAGGAAAGAAGAAAAGCAGAATATTCAACTTGCCTACGACCACGAGTGTGCCCGCGACGCAAAAGCTTACTACGAGATGGTAGAAGAGTGGCTGAAGAATGCGAAAGATCTTTTCGATACGAAAGCCGATGAACTCGAATTGGGTTTGAAACTCGAAATTCCGGAGTTTGATGTTCAACTGACAGTCGAGAGCATCCGAGACGCAATTGAGGTTATCAGTCAGTATCTACATTTTATTTATGTAAAAATTCTCAGGGCACTCTCGGATGGAGTGATGGATTTTGAAGAATTGTTGAATGACTATCCTAAGGACTCAGACGGCTCGGCAAAGGTTGCATTGATTGCAATCGACCGTTCGCTTGCAGCGTGGTTGAAACTCTATAATAATTTTCCGGCTCAGGAAGATGAGATTTTAGAGTTCTTGATACATCTTGACCGTCTTCGCAAAAAGGTGGAAAAAACTTTTCCTGCCGCCAGGGCTTTTGTCCGTCCCGGTTTTGAGGAATTCGATTTGAATAAGAATTTCTCTTAAAATATTAATTTTACAGGGCATTATGGAATATATTATAATATCATTAGCTGCATTTTTAACTTCGGGTTTAACTCTTGTTTCCGGTTTCGGTCTCGGCACTCTGCTGATGCCGGTGTTTGCATTATTTTTTCCGATCCATATTGCTGTTGGAATGACGGCCCTTGTTCACTTCGCGAATAATATTTTTAAACTCGCTCTCGTCGGGAGAAATGCCGATAGATTAACAGTCATCCGTTTTGGACTACCCGCTATTATCGCCGCATTTGCAGGAGCGTTCCTGCTGCAATGGCTGTCCGATTTACAGCCCCTTTTAAGTTATTCGGTTTTTGGAAATAATTTACAAATAATGCCCGTCAAACTTAGTGTCGCAATCTTAATGTTAATTTTTGCGTTGTTCGAATTGTTGCCGCAATTTGAAAAATTATCTTTTCCAAAAAAGTATCTACCTATCGGCGGTGTGTTGAGTGGTTTCTTCGGTGGACTTTCGGGTCATCAAGGTGCCCTTCGTAGTGCATTTCTAATTAAAACAGGTTTATCAAAAGAAAGCTTCATAGGAACGGGAGTCGTGATAGCCTGCCTGATTGATGTAACCCGCCTCTCAGTTTATTCCGGTCATTTTGCAATTACAAATATCGAAGATAACTTTGTTTTACTCATCATTGCCACTTTGGCAGCGTTTTTTGGAGCTGTTATTGGTAATCGACTGATTACAAAAATCACTCTATCCATAGTTAGAATGATTGTAGCGATTATGCTTCTATTAATTGCAATCGGATTAGCGACTGGCTTCATTTAAAGTAAATGAATCTGAAAATGGTACTTGTGATAGATAACTACGATTCTTTTACTTACAACCTCGTTCAGCTTGTAGCGGCAATTAATGACGTCTACCTTGTGGTTCGCAACGATAAAATCACACTCGACGAAATCAAACAATTAAAACCAACCCATATTCTTATTTCACCGGGTCCGGGCAGACCTGAGAATGCAGGAATTTGTATTGATGTTATAAAACAATTCGGTGCCGATATTCCGATTTTCGGTGTTTGTCTTGGACATCAGGCAATCGGATTTGCTTTCGGTTGCAAGATTGTTCGCGCTCCCGTTTTGATGCACGGAAAAACTTCCATGATTTATCATAATGCAAAGTCTATCTTTCAAAATATTGAAAATCCATTTGAGGCAACACGGTATCATTCGCTGATAATCGAACGTCAATCCATAACAACCGATTTGGTTATCACATCTGAAACAAAAGAGGGTATAATTATGGGCGTGCGACATGCTAAATACCCAATAGAAGGAATTCAATTCCATCCTGAATCTATCTTAACAACTGTAGGTAAAAAAATAATATTCAACTGGCTGCATAATTAAAATTTCAACTATGAGGAAGAAAAAAAATAATGTTATCAGTCGACTTATTTCTACACGCAGGCTAGTCGATAGAATCGATAGTAAACTAGTAACTCTTATTAAAATTCGTCAACAATTATCCGAAGCAATCGGAAAGATAAAAAAACGGAACGACTTGAATGTCGTGAATTCAGAACGGGAGAGAGAAATACTCGACAGAATAGCATCGATAGCCCGAAAAAAAAAGTTGGACGAAGACTTTATGCAAAAAATATATCGGCTAATACTAAAACAATCACGAAAAATTCAGAGAAAAGCATGACAATCGGAATAATTGGTTTAGGCA
>JBBIOD010000019.1:0-27005 GCA_037443545.1 Ignavibacteriales bacterium
GTTGATATTCCGAAACGTCCGAAGCTCAATTGAATCCCGAGTGTGAATGAATGAATGTCGAAATATCGACCAGTAACGCGAACACCAGGAATTGCTTCTACAACAGCACCGTAACTCCAGGCTCCTTGTTTTAAAGTTTGTGAGTTCTGAATTGAATAGTCGGTGAAAAGAGTAAGTAACTCGTTGGCGAAGGGGCGAACTGCTAAATCAATAACTCCTTCTTTTCTATCAACTTTTGTAAATGTCCCCATAGCCCCAACCGATAAATACGGAACCGGTCGGAAAAGTGAACCGACGGAAATTATTTTTCTCCGCTGAAAATACTTAGTGTCGCCTGACGACCATCCGACACCAAGTCCGAAGGCTGTTGTCTTATCCCCAAAACCAAGAGACATGCGATAATCAGTTACCGACTTTCCCGGTTCCCTTTGGTGGACCAAACCAAATCCAAAATTTTGTATTGCACTAAATAAACCCCAACGATTAAAGTCGTTCCACTTGCGCGCTGCATCCGACCAAGTGAACATCAAATCGGGCTGGCGGATGTAAGTTAGTAATGCAGGATTATCGTAGCCGTACAATCCGAATTTCATCGCACCGGGAGATGTAAGAAGAAAGTCGTTCCGCGACTGATAATCTATAAAACCGTTTTGAGCATATAAAACATTTACAGAAATAAGAAATAAGAAAAATATTAATTTAAAGATTTTCATAAATAACTCCTTTGATTTTTTTGGTTGTAACGAAAGCATCGTAAAAATGTTTCACTTATGCGATTCTGTCGTTTCGTGTTGAATGGGATAAGTTATGCTTGTTGTTTTATTTTTTGTTCTAACTGCTGATGCAGATCGTGCGAAATATTCAATTCCTGTCGGATAATTTCGAGCCGGCGTTGTTCTTCGGGTTTGATTGAACCTTTACGCAAACATTCGCGTAAATTTTCTTCATAGCTGAGTATTTGAATTTCTCGTTCGAACTTTTCGTGTTCGTCTTTTGTAATGTCTAACTCAGCTTTGCGTGTCTCGATACATGCAAGTTCCTCGACTGTCGGAGTCCCCTCTATCCAGGCATCTTTTAAAGTCCTTTTATAAGATTCATATAAAAAATCTTTCGAAACCACTTTTCCTTTTTCATAATTTTTTTCCCCTAACTTCATTAGTTCTCGTTTGAAGAGTTCCTCGAGCGTGAGAGCTTCTTCGTTATTAGAGTCTATCAATAATACTTTTGCAATTTGCACCGAAGCCTCTTCAAATTTTCCGATCATAATTAGTTCTTTGCCGGCACCTAAATGTTCAATTATTTTTTTATTCTTAGCCAGCTCGATACCTTCCTGTTCTGCTGCTTTTAAAAATTCATCTTCTCGTTTCTTGCGACGTTCTTCTTTATCACGTCGAAGTTTTTCTTCAGCTTCTTTCCTTCTGCGTTCTTCTTCCTCGCGTCGAAACTTTTCTTCGGTTTCTTTCTTTCTCCGTTCTTCTTCCTCACGTCGAAGTTTTTCTTCTTTTTCCCTCTTTCTAAGTTCCTCCTCTTTTTTTCGAAGTTCTTCTTCCTTCTTTTTCTGCTCTATTTCGAGTCTATGCTTTTCTTCCAACTCTCTTCGGAGTACTTCCTCCTTCCGAAGTTTTTCGACTTCGGCGGCTTTTCGTTGAGCTTCTATAAGGCGGTTTTTTTCTTCCTCTTCTTTTCTGATTTCTTCAATTCGAACTTTTTCATCTTCTTCAGCGCGTTTACGAATTTCTTCTTCTAATTTGCGGCGTTCTTCTTCGATAGGAAGGAGCCCTTTTTCTAAACGCTTTTGTCTTTCTTCGGCGGCTTTTATTGTACTTTCGTCTGTCTCAGAATCTGGTTTCTTCTTAATTTTAGAATCGAACTTACGCTTCTCTTCATCTTCTGCAATGCGGAGAATTTCAAGTTCACTCGCTCGGCGGCGCAGTTCCTCCTCAGCTTTTTTTCGAGCGTCTTCAGCAAGTCGTTTAGCTTCGTGAATTTCCTGCTGTTTTTTGTCTTTTAATTTTTGCCGGGCTTTTTCCTGCGTCTTCTGCCTAATATCCTCAAGAGATTTCTTCTCTTCGGTAGCGATTGAATCCATTTGATCCATTTCTCGCTGTTGCTCTAAACTATTATTAATCCTGTCCTTATATGCAAGAGCATAAAAATTTTCAGGATCAATTTCTATCGCAAGCTCAACCGCTTCAAGGGCTTTCTGATATTCACCGGCTTTAAAAAATTTATCCGCTGTTTTAAGTTGATCGCCTGCGATTCTTCGCCTCTCATCCTTGCTTAATGTTTTATCGCCTTTCATATTGTATCTTCTATTTTATTTTTCTCTCAATCGGATTGCACCGAAAAATTCAGGTGTCTTCCGTAAATTATAAAAATCGATATCCAATATTTCTTCGGTACTGTAATGTAACGATACAGCTTTTTGTAATTTATCTAAAGCCTTGCTGAACGCCTGTTCGGGATTGCGTTTGTTTTTGGTTGTAACTTTTAGTGTATCGCTACGTCCGCCCTGTATCGCATACATCCGGGCGGCTTTATAATTAATTTCATAATTATCCGGCGCCAATGCTATGGCTCTTTGTGATAGTTTTTCAGCATCAGCAAATCGCCCCATACGAGTGTAAATTAATGCACGATAAATTTCCAGATTAGCATCGTTCGGCTTCTTAGTTAATTCTAATTCTACGAGATCAAGAGCCTTAATTAAAAGCGGCATTGCATCCTTCGATTGTCCGATCCCCTGATATAATCGCGCTAACTTATATCTGCTATCATAATCTTTTGGATTTTGAAAAATTAAATTTTCGAAGATTCTCACAAGTCGGTACGAATATTTTATAAGCAAGGCAGGATCGGACATTATCACGCCCGAAACATAGTTACTAATGTATGCAGAACTATCTTCCGTTAGCGGTAAGAATGTATTATAAATAGATAATGCATCATTATATTCTTCTTTCAGTTGATGTGCGGCTGTTATTAATTTAATTATTTCAGGATTGAACGGATCAAGATTGTAAGCTTTGGCTAAAGCATCGATAGCGTCGGAATATTTTCCTGTAAAAATATAAAGCTTACCGATAGCTGTATAATTTTCTGAAATATTCGGATTTAATTTTATTAACAAGTTCAACTCTGAATTAGCTGCATCGAACCGTTTATTATAAATGTTCAGTATCCCGAGATAACGTTTTGTTTGAACCGATTTATAAGTGGAAATATCGGCACGCTGAAGCATATCTTCGGCTTTAGCAAACACTTTCTTTGATTTATTCCACCCATTTTCAATTTTTAAAATCGATGCGTAACCGCTTGCAGCAAAGGCATCCGTAAAGCTATTATCTTCCGAGGCCGCATAATCGAATAATTGTTCAGCGTTTTCACAACTTTCGAGTGTATTCCGATGGAGTAATTCGAGTCCTCGCAGGTACAATAAAAATGCAGTATTATTGCTTGTAGAAATCCTGAATGCCTGTTGATTTTGTTCAAGACCTTCAATACGAAATTCATCAGCCATCTTTTTACATATTTCAGCAGGAATTTCATTTATAAGGTTTTCATCTTTCCGTATCTGTTTATTCCATATAACATTGTTCGCTGAATCTTTTAAAGATAAATCGACGATACGTTGTTTGTCCGATCGCGATATTACTCCTTCTAATCGATAATTAAATCCGGCGGCGGCAATCGAATTGTTTATATTGGTTGAATAATTTTCCAGTCTCCTGATTGATGAAATACCCATCGTCCGAAAACCGGGTATTGTAGCAATGCGGTTTGAAATTTCTTGAGACAATGCCTTACCGAGAATGTCGTCTTCTAATATTCCGGTGCTGCTTTTAAAGGATTTGATTGCAATAGATGGGACTGGAGGGAATATTATTGGAATGAGTTGTGAAATTATAATACCCGCCACGACAACTGCAACCATACTAAGAGCAAGCCATGGAACTCTTCGGGGAGTTTTAAACTGCGGAGGAGGATGTTTGATTTCGACAACTTTTTCGATTTCTTTTTCTTCGACCCCTTGTGTTGTCTCATTTTCTTCTTCGACTATTGGCTCAAAAATTTGATGAATAGCTGTTATTTTTTTTCTTAGCGCTAATGCCTCGGCGTGATGAGAATCGTGCACAAGGGCTTTGGCAATTTCAATTAAAGCACGGTCATAATCGCCCCTATCCATATGAAGTTTTGCTTCTTCAAGCATCGCTTGAATGCGTGTTTCCCGTTCCTCTCGCTTCCGGGCCTCTTCTTCTTCTCTACGAGCCCTTTCTTCTTCTTGACTGAGTCGGTCTAATTCCTCACGAAGCCGGCGTTCTTCATCAAGCCTTCTTTTCTCTTCTTCAATCAGGCGAAGTCGCTCTTCTTCCAACCTACTTTTCTCTTGTTTAATTCTGAGGCGTTCTTCTTCTTCCCGGCGGCGTTGCTCTTCCTCTTCTTGTTTTGCCCTTTCTTCCTCGTTGTGTTTTCTAATTTCTATTTTTCTTGCTCGTTCAATTTTTAAAATACGTTGTATCGCAACCTCTCTATCTAATAAAACATTTTCCGAATTCTTTCGATGTTTTTCAGCCTCGGCCAATTTGCCTTCGTACTGACTGAAAAAATCCTGATACCTTATTCGTGCAAATTCTCCTACAGTCCTCTCTAATTCTCCAATTCGGCGCAATTCTTCGGCTTCAGCTTTCAGTCGAACCGCCTCGGCACGTTTCTTTAGGTCTTCACTAATTTCAAAACTGATAGTATTTGTCATTTTGTAAGCCTATGGTAATATATTTTTAAAAAATATATCGAAAACAGACGTGAATGTCAAACACCCTAACGACTATTTCGATAATAATAAATATGTTAACAAAAAACTACTGACCTGAGTAACTGCTAAGGAGATTCCCGAATAAGTATCGAGTTTGTGGACTTTTGTTAATAAACTTGCATTTCCACTTTTGCGATAACTTTTATAGTACTCATCAGCCTTAATTTTTGTATAAACTGCCGTCGCTCCGAACAGAACCGCACCACCAGCCGCCACATAAACCGACACATGAAGTTTATTCCCATCTTTGGATAAATATTTATTTTGATGGTTAAAAATATTTTGTTCCTCCGGTCGAAGTTCTACGTCGATTTTCGAATTGTTTTTGTCGATCGGAATTGTAATTTTTTCGTAACCGGGTTTATCAAGAGTTATTAAATTGAAATCCGATTTTGAATAAAACACTGTTGGCGTTCCTCCAATCAACGAATCTTTGTAATAAACATCAGCTCCCGAAGGTAAGGAAGAAATGAACCAGATATGATCAAGTTCGATATGCTTTACAAAATTTTGATTCAGTTGAATTTGGATCGAATCGATATATGATTTCGAAAACCAACTACGTTCGTCAGGACTTAAAACCCTCAGGACATAAAAACCGGGCTTAACAGTATAATTCTCCAATGGTGTATAACCCACTAATGTTGTATCTAAAAATATTTTTGCATTGTGTATATTACAATAAATGGAAATCCTCGATTCAGCGACCGCCACATTATCATGAGAGCGAGTAGGCGTAGAGATGAATATTATGAAGCAAAAATAAGTTATATATTTTAGTATTGATTTCATTTGAGGTCGGCGATGCTTTCAACGAAAGCCGTAACAATTTGATTGTCGGTTAAAACAAAGAGGTAACCACCCCAAACGACAGGAGTTGATTTAATTCGACTTTTCATGAGATAAGACCAAACAAGGTTGCCCGTATGGATATCGAGAGCATACAATTTTTTATCGAGCGAGCCAATGTAAAGGATGTTGCCAGATATGAGGGATGCAGCATAAAAATTACTTTGAGCTTTAAAACTCCATTTCTCCGTACCATCTTTTATATCTAAACACCTCAACATTCCATCAGAAGACCCGGCATAAACGAACGAATCCGAAACCGCTTGGGACGAAAAAATAGGAGCTGAAAAATTTTTCTTCCAAATCAAATTACCATCCGCAATATTCACACAATATAAATATCCGTCGAGCGAGCCAAACACAACAGCATTTCCAACTATAGATGGCGACGAAAAAATACTCTTCTCGGTTGTAAATTTCCATTTAAAATTACCGTTATCAATATCAACGGCGTATAGATTACCATCGTCGCTGCCTACAACAACAGTGTTTCCATCGGTAGCCGGAGCCGACCGCATTGGTTTCACATTTTTTTTAGCCGCCACAAACTCCCAATTAAGGATTCCTGTTCGAGCATTAATTGCTGATAATTTGCCTTCAAGAGATGTAACAAAAACCTGTCTATCATAAAGCAAAGGGGCAGTTTCAATTTGACCAGCATTTACTGTCCACTCAAACTTACCGTTGAGTAGATCGAATTTTCCGAGTGTTTTACTATTATTCAGCATAGCGATATACACACTTCCTGTGGTCAAAGCAACCGACCCGGAAATCGCTGTTCCAAATTTTTGCTTTTTAATTTTTTTGCCGGACTGGATATCGACTAAATGTAAATCGCCGCGTAAATTACCGACGAATAGAATGCTATCGGCTGCAGTTACCGAGTATGGTCCGAACCCTGCCTCGGCGTCATACTCCCAAACCGGTACGAGGGGCGGTTTTAATCCTATTTTGCTGTAGTTCGTCCGGAGATGGCTGCCGCCATATTGAACCCAATCGGTCGCTCGCGGTTTAATTTGTTTTGTTACTTTGATTACACTGCAACTGAGCGAGTATAGTGTAACCATAATACACATCATGAAAATATAAAGTTTAAATTTTTTCATTTAAAAATCCCACCCAAAGAAAAATTGATGGAAGTAATCTTTTTGAACAGTAGTAAGATTATTTTCGATACGTTTTCCGAAATCATATCTCAGCACAAGGAAGCCTCCCAAATTTAAACGCAGCCCGGCGCCGTAGCTTGCCAGAGTTTCAGTGTAAACTTTATCCCAAGCATTACCCGCATCAAAAAAGGCGGCGCCACGAAGACCTGCAAAAGTAAGCCCAAAAAAGGGGAATTTAACAGTTATCTGGTCGATAAACGGAAATCGTAACTCGTGCGAAACAAGCCATAATTTTTGTCCTCGCAGCGACCAGCGTGGATAGCCTCGCAAATCCCAGTTGCCCCCCATAAAAAATCGCCTCGCCTCTTGTCCGCCGTTGTAAAACAACCAGTAGCGCATAGCATAAGCGCTTCGTTGCGTCAACCTTATGTAGTAGCGATAATCAAAAATAAATGAGTAATAATTAGCATTCGAGTATTGAATATCGCTTGTGTAAGCAAATGTAATTTTGAACCGGCTGCCATCGAGCGGACCGGACGGACCCCAGAGCGAATTATCGTGAACGAAAGTAATCGAGTTCGATAAAAAGAGTGCCTTGCGTCCACGAATAGTCTCGATAATTTCTTTCTCAGAATTACTAATACTCGTTACTGATTCGATACGCTTGAATTTGGATAGAGGATAACTCAAGGCAAAATATCCGCCGAATACTCTTTCGAAATAAAAATAATCAGGATCGGTGAGGTCGTAACGCCTGCCCGAAAATCTGAATATGCCGTAACCAAAATTCGTACGTTGTGTTAATGAGACGCGGCTTATTGCAAAATTAAAACTATTCAAAAGCTCCGATTGACTTTGGGCAGTGTTGTAAATTAGAAAATAGTATTGCTCGTTTCCTAACAGGTCGCTCAAGGCGACGAACGCCCCGCCTGATGTTCCGAAAACCGGATCGGTAGATATCTGACTTTGTGCAATATCGAGACTGTATTCATCGATATATTTAAGACTCTTTGTTTCTGAAACACCGATGATGGATTTAGGAATCCACTTTTCTTCAAACGGAATGATGTTCACAGTTCGCCTCGTTGACGAGGAATCGTATATTGCATACACGTTTTCGATAGTACGAATTTGAAAACTATAATTTTCAAAAACCGCAAAAAGGATTCGGCTGCTATCGGCAAATGTCGGGTCGAAAGCAGCTGTCGTGAAACTTGTAATCTTTACCATCTCTCGTGGATGCTTACTCTCATTTTGCATCATCCAGATATTTCTCGAACCGCCAATATCCGATGCGAAAATCAGCCACTTTCCGTCGGCACTCCAATCGGGTGAATAATAATTATTTCCACCGTAAGTGAGGTACTCGATATCCGACGTTTCGATGTTGAAACTGAACAAATTATAAACTCCATGTTTTCCGAAAGGAGTTCTATCGGAACTAAAAGCTATCATCTTACCATCGGGCGACCAGGAGGGGTCTCGATCATCGTATATATCGTTGGTTAATTTTTTTAAAACTTTTTCATCCACATTCCAAATATAAAGGTCGTAGCTTCCCGTAATACCGGTTGCGGAAATAACTATCTGCTTACCATCAGGCGACCACGAAGCAGAACCTAATGCCACTAATTCTGAAAAGCGGAGTGTTTCGATAATTTTTTTACCCGCTATATCGAACAAATGCAGAACATCGTTCTCTCCACTCTTTGTTACAAAAATTAGTATACCATCTTTCGATATCGATAATTTATTTTGAAATAAATGAAATGCCTCGAACTCATCGGTTCTCTCTCCCTCAATCAATAACTTTGGTTTTTTTTGGGGGTTATTCAGATCTAACTCATATATACTCGTATATCCTGAATGGTTTGCCACGAAATACATCTTACGCGAAGTGTCGGCATTTTGTTGTTTGTAAAAAACCGGTTTCGAGTTAAATCCTTTACTTACTAATTCTTCGGTTACATTTCCCGCCAGATCATGATCGAGTAGAATCGGATAATATTTTTTTTTCAATGAGTAAATCCAATCTTTATCGAATTCTTCATAGTCGACACCGAGAGTAAGTTTAAAAACTTTTTCAAAAGAAGTTTCTCTCCAGAAATTTTCCATCAGCAGCAGAATTTTTTCTTCACCGAATTTTTCGGCAATAAATTCAACAATCGACTGTCCTTCTTTGTACATCAAAAATGTTCCGTAAATTCTTTCGATATCATCTAAAGGCACAATGTAATTATTCAGTACGGCATCCCGAAAAATCATTTCGGCTTGGCTATCCCAATCGGTTGACCAATATTCTGCAATTCCTTCCACAAACCATAGAGGAGGCAAACGGTCGGTAAATACGCGATGGTCGCGCATTACACTGTTTATTTTACTGTACATAAAAACGTGAACGAGTTCGTGTTCGATTACATGGCGGAACTGTTCGAGCGAACCGTTGAAAGGAATTACGACACGCCCTTTGATAAATTCGAAAAACCCTCCCACACCTTCCGGGATAAAGCCGGGCGTTACATTAGTTTGCTGGAAATGTAAATGAGTGCTATAAAAAATTAAGGGAATTCTTGTAAGAACGTTATGGTTAAATTTTTGTTCGAGATTTTTGTAAGATTGTTCGGCGAAGTACGCCCCCTTCTCAGCCAACTCCTCCATCCCGTTGTAATAATAGATATCGAAATGCTCGGTTTCAAGAACATGCCAGTCGAATTGTGTGTATTGAACTTTATTCCTGCCAAAATAAAAAAACTGTGAATAAAGTAATTCGTTGCAAAACGCCGACAGTAATAAAAAAATGAAGTAAAATTTCTTCATTTAATTTGCTAAACTTTGGCTAACTCGTTTTTTAAATAATCGATAATCGTTACGGGTGTCGGATCTATGCCGTTGATAATTGCAAGATAATAACTTACCCAATCGCCAAAATATATAAGCGAAAAAATTCGGGTCAACGGGGAGTTGCCTGCGCTGCTAATGTTTATAACATTGCCAGCGTATTCATTCATGATATCCTGCATTATATTCATACGAATTTGCACCCGCTTGTGGTCGGCTTTGTCGCGTAAAAATATTACAGCCATGTCCGACATCTGACGTTTGAGTACTTTCCATCCAACTAACTCGTTGTGATTCATTTCGGGGAGTGTATTGCCGAAAGCCAAGACTTTTGAATTTTCGCAAAGCTGTCCCCGCCACCGAATGTTCACACTGTCGAACCGGTCGGCAGACGAGTAGATGATAGGTATTTTTTTGAATAATTCAGACGCCAATAAAAGTGTCGGATTTTTTTCAGCGTCTAAATTCTGATATTGTAGCGATTTATTTTTTAAGAACTTTATGGTTTCATTAATTTCTTTTTCCCGATTTTTAATTAGTCCGATTTTAACAAATGCCATTAACAATGGAAAAAAAGAAAAACCTAATGCAGCACGCGGCGGATAACCCTTGGGAATTTTGATTATCGGATGCTTGTATTTTTTAGCTAATTTTTCTGTTTCACCGCCGGAAGTGATGCAAAGAACTTGCGCCCCTCGCTTGTGTGCATCCTGATGAGCGGCGATTGTTTCTTCGGTGTTGCCCGAATAACTCGAAACAACTACCAGGCTGTTTTTATCGACAAAATTGGGTAGGAAATAATGCCGGTTCACTACGAACGATAAATTAAAATCGGATGCTAAATACGAACGTAATATATCGCTGCCGATTGCCGAACCTCCTAATCCGGTTACAACAACATTTTTGATTATTGATTTTTTAAGATTAATTTTTGCTTTTGCACCTATCGAAACTGCTTCGGTAACTTGTTTATGAAAATCAATGAGAAGTTGCCGCATATTCGATTTATCGTAAAGTTGAATTGATCTCTCTTTCATAAATTTCCTTGTGTTTTATTGTTCAATCGTTGTTGTTTTCAAGCAGTATATCAGTAAATTTTTGTTCTATATAGTGGCGTAAGTAAGAGCGCACTTCTTCGGTAGTGCGTAATTTCAAAACTTCATTGGCAAGTTTTTGTGCCTGCCTGTAACTCACCGAGCGGATGATTTTTTTTATTTCTGGAAGTACCGACGGAACTACACTAAACTCATCTAACCCTAAACCGATTAATAGAACTGTCGCCAGCGGATTACCCGCTAATTCGCCACACATACCGACCCATTTTTTTTCCTTATGTCCGGCTCTAATAATATGCCGGATTGTATGAATCACACTCGGATGAAATTCCTGATATAAATCTGATATAATATCGTTGCCACGATCGACTGCTAAAAGATATTGAGTTAAATCGTTCGTTCCGATACTCAAAAAATCGACTTCTTTAGCAATAGAATCGGCAGTAACAGCAGCCGATGGAACTTCGATCATAACGCCGACTTGAATATTAGGGTCGAATCTTATTTTTTTAGATCTAAGTTCGGCTTTGGCAATCTCGATGTATTCTTTGGCTTTAATAACTTCTTCGACCGTAGTAACCATTGGGAACATAATGGCAATGTTTTTCCGTGAACTTGCCCTGAGAATTGCGCGGAGTTGTTCGAGTAAAATTTCAGGACGGTCGAGGAAGATACGGATACCCCTCCAACCTAAAAACGGGTTTGCCTCTTCGATAGTTTGCGGTGCAATTTTATCGCCGCCGATATCAAACGTTCGTATTATCACACGATTCGGAAAAACTCTATCAGCAAATAATTTATACTTCTTATACTGTTTCTCTTCACTCGGAATTTGATCATTAGCGAACAACAAACTTTCGGATCGATACAAACCGATTCCGTCGCCCCCCTGTAACAACATATATTCAAGTTCTTCTTCGAATTCTATATTAGTTGCGAGTTCAATTTTCCGTCCATCCGAAGTTTTCGCCGGGAGCGATTTAAACTTTGCTAGATTTGATTCGAAATTGGTGTATCTCTCTTTTTTAATTTGATATTTTAATATCTGCTCTGATGAAGGGTTAATAATCACATTGCCGCTGTAGCCATCGAGAATAATCGAGTCGCCGGAAGAAATCCTTCGGGATATATCGCCTAAACCTAATACTGCTGGAATTTTCAAAGCCCTCGAGAGGATTGCGGCGTGCGATGTAATTCCTCCCTTATCAGTTGCATAACCGAGCACGGTATTTCTACTGAATATCATCGTATCGGCTGGAGTAAGGTTGTGCGCCACCAAAACAGCGGCCGATTCAAACTTAGATACGAGTTTTGTCGATTGCATATTGCGTATGATACGGTTTTTCAAGTCATCGACATCGTGTGCCCGCTCGTGCATATAATCGTCCTGAGCCATCAACATCAATTTTTCGTATTTGCTAATTTCATTATTAACTATAAATTCAGCGTTGCGGAGTTCAGAACGAATTCGCTTAACCAGAGAATCTATTAAAAACTGATCTCGCAGTATCATTATCTGTGCTTCGAATATTTTAGATTTGCTTTCGCCGATTTTCGCTTGAGCGAAGGATAAAATTTTTGTAAGTTCCTTTTCCGATTTTGTGATAGCTTTCTTTAACCGTTCTATTTCAGAATCTACGTCGCCGGGGTTTAAAGTGCGTTCGATAGCCGAAGGAACATCTTTGGTGTAGAGATAAATATTCCCTATGGCAATTCCCGGTGCGGCAGGAATTCCCCGCATCACTATTTCCGATTTAATTTTATCTTCAGCCATAAATTTTATGCTTCATCAAAACCACGCTCGAATAATTCACAAACTGCTTTTGCCGCATCTTTTTGGTCAACTCCATCAAACCGGAGATTTAATTTTGCCCCCTGCTCGGCGGCAAGTGTCATAACTCCAATTATACTTTTTCCGTTAATTTCATATCCATCCTTATATATATAAAAATCGGATTTAAATTTGGCAGCAGTTTTTACTAATTGAGCTGCAGGGCGTGTATGTAAGCCTGCTTTGTTTTTAATTACTACTTCAACTTCAAACATCTTTTAAGAATTTCTGTGAATTATTTTTTCAGCAAGATCAGTTAATAAACCTGTGGCTTCGTTTGGTTTGAGCCCCGAAATATTTCGTTTTGCTTTGAGTGTGTATCTTACAATTTCTTTCCGGGCAAACTCCGTTACACCAAGCCGTTGATATATTTTTTTAACGCTCTCAATTTTTTTATTTCCAACTAACTGCCGGTTTGCAACTTGATTAAGTAATACCAAATCATCCGGTTCAGCAAGGTCAAGGGCTTTTAGGAGTAATAAGGTTTTTTTGCCTTCTAAAATGTCTTTTCCAATCGGTTTACCTACCTTGACTGCCTCGCCGGTAACATCTAACAAATCGTCTTTAATCTGAAACGCGATACCCAGATTAGTACCGTAATTTCGAAGAGCGGTAACTTGTTGCTTTGAACCGCCTCCGGCAATGGCACCAATTTCGGCAGCCGCCGAAATCAAGCAAGCAGTTTTTTTATTGATCATCTCATAGTACTGTCCGATGGAAATCAGGTCTTTCTTTCCATACTCAATATCTAAATCCTGTCCTTCGCACACTGTAATAAAAGCATTTGTAAACACTTTTGCAATTTCTAGCAACTTGTCGCCACGAGTTTTTAAAAGAGAATTGTAAGCAATACCGGCAAGCATATCGCCCGCTAAAATTGCCGTGTTAGTGGACCACTTTTTATGAATTGTTTCGATGCCCCTACGTGAATCGGCATTATCAATAATATCATCATGGACGAGTGTGAAGGTGTGCAAAAGTTCAACAGCAGCAGCGGCATCGAGGATGTTGCGGTGGTTACCACCTACAGATTCGGCTGCAAGTAATGAAATAATGGGACGCAGCCGTTTTCCACCTGCTGTCAGAATATACTCAATCGGTTTATAGATGAAGCCTTCGCGTTTTGAGAGAGATTTCATTTTTTGTTCAATCGCGTGTTGGAATACTTTAATTTTATTATTTGCGCGCATAAATTTTTGTTTTCTTTAAAGTTTTTATATTTTTTGCCCCCACGAGAAACATAACTCCTTGCAATCCCTTTTTCCACAGGGTTAAAATATCAATGATACCTCGTTCGCCGTTTTGTTTTAATGCTTTCAAAATTGGAATTGCAGATGCGGCGAGATCAGCACCTAAGGTAAGAGCTTTTGCGATATCAAGTCCGCTCCTAATTCCACCCGAACCAATAATAATAATTTTCTTCGATAATTTTCTGATTCCGATTATCGAGTCTGCAGTCGGAATTCCCCAGTCCCAAAATGTTTCAGCCATCGAGTCATCAGTGCGACGAATAATTTCTACCCCAGCCCAACTCGTTCCTCCTGCTCCGGCTGTATCTATAATGTTGACGCCAGCATTCATCAGCTTTTGAGCAACGGACGGAGAAATTCCGGCACCGATTTCTTTTACTATTATTGGAACACTTATGTATTTAACCAAATTCTCAATTCCTTTGAGAACGCCGATAAAATCAGTTTTGCCTTCGGGTTGCAAAAATTCCTGGAGTGGATTTAGATGAATAGCAAAAGCATTGGCTTGAATAGAATCGACTAATCTTTGTATCGGAGAAATATCTTTTATGGAAGCTATCTCTGCCGCTCCAATATTTCCCACTAACGGTATATCGGGTGCATTTTGCCGAACAATCTTAAACGATTTAATGTATTTTGAATTTTCTAATGCCTGACGTTGACTGCCTACCCCCATCGCAACTGAAAATTCGTTACAAGCAGTTGCGAGTAAACCATTTATCTTTTCCGCTCCTGAAAATCCTCCGGTCATCGATGACACCATAAACGGAAAACTCAACTGTTTGCCTAAAAATTTAGTCGATGTATCTATTCTGTTTGCATTTAATTCGGGAAGAGCGTTGTGTTCAAATTCATACTTTTCAAATCCGGTTTTCTTTTGTCGAAAACCAATTTCTTCATTCAATGTAATATTGATATGATCTGCTTTGCGTTTTGATGTTTGTTGATTTTTTGGAGTCATTTTATTATTGCTAACTTATTGAATGATAAGAAATTACGAGTATATAAGCAAGCGATTTAGAAAAACGTGACATCGATTACCCTTTATTTACAACTGCTTGCAATTATGTTCAAATTTAATTATACTGATTCAGAATTTATTAACAAAACTAATTATGGAGGATTTATGAACATAAAATTCTTCGCGAAGATAGTTTTTATCTTCTTCTTCGCCATTTTCGTGTATGGCGAACTACAAAGTCAACCTCAAGTGAATATCACTTATGCGAAAATTCAACAGTTATCCCCCTCGCAAATCGACTTTCAAAACCTCAAAAGCTCTGTTTGGTTATTCACAATTAACATCGCTTATCGGGATACCCATACCGTTCAATTAAAAAACTGCCAGATTATGGTTACATTGAAAGACGGCAAAAGGATAACACTGTTAGAGGGTGATGGGTTCGGTTCGGAACCTTTCACGGTAGTGAACAATAAAGTTATCACGAACCTCGACTTCGGAAACGAGATTAAAATTAAAGATTTTAAACTCAGTTCAGATGGAAAGACGAAGATAATCGAACCGGCACTTGCATCCGGAAAATTTCCAACTGGTCTATACTCATTCAACATCAAGGTAGCCGATGTCAACCCGGCTGGTGGCGAATCGGAGGGTGTAGTAGAGTTACCTTTGGAAAGTTATTCTCAAATCGAATTACTTTATCCGCGTGATGGTGAAACTACAAACGAGTTTCCTGCATTCGGATGGCTGTTCGACGGAGAAGAAGTTGAAGTTACTATCAACGAAAAACCTCCAGGCTTATCGCGTGAAGCCGCATTTAACAAATTACCGATTATTTACCAAACTACTTTCTCAGGTGTCCAAAACTCCTTTCAATATCCATCCGGTGGTGTTCGACCGCTTCATAGAGGAAAAACTTACGTCTGGAAAGCAGTCGGGAAAGTTAAAAGTCTTGGCGGCTATCAATTAGTTCAGAGTTCGATTGCTGAATTCAAAGTAGCCGACGATTCTGCCCCGATGAAACGTTCAGAACTCCTTGAGCAGCTCGAGCGGGCACTCGGCAGCAAATGGAAAAAAGTCTTCGACAAAATCCGTGCAGAGGAATTAGATGCATCTTCCACTTTTTATTTAAACGGAAAACCTATTAGCAACGCTGAATTGCAGGAAATTATCCAATTCCTCAACCAAAATCCGGAGAACGTAAACAATGTAATTATGGATTGATGAAGGAGAAGATAAAAATGAAAACGATAAATATATTTTTAGCATTCGTTATTTTAGCAACCTCTTTAACTTTCGGAATGCAGAGCGGATCCTCGCCGCTTGCTGTCGTTACCAAAGTTATTAATTCGGTAGATAAAAAAGTTCCCGAGTCCGATTGGAAAAAAATAATTAAGGGCGACCCCCTAAAAATGAAAGACTTAGTGCGAACGGGTATCAAATCGGTAGCTATCATTAAATTTACTGATAAAAGTATTGTACGCCTGCTCGAAAATTCGGAACTCGCAATGTTGGGAGGGAAACAACCGAAGCAAACTATGAACGATATGAGGCTGCAAAAAGGGGCTATCGGATTTAGCATAACGAAAAAACAAAACGAACAGTACACATTCTCGTCGCCAACCTCCGTCGCATCGATCAGAGGCACGAAAGGAAAATTTCATTCTCAGGAGGAATTAGATATACTGATTGTAACACAAGGAATCGTTAATTTAAAAAATTTGATCTCTGGAAAAGATACAGATGTAGGTTCAAATCAGATTGGTTTTTCGCATCCAAACGGAACTTTGGAAGTTCGGGATGCTACACCCGATGAAATTGCAGGGTGTGAAGAGTCGTTAAAAGCCGGTGATGTCCGGAAAAAAAATGAAATTCAACTCGAATTGCGCGACTCTGACGGAACCAAACGTAACTTAAAGATTGACTATCAGGAATAATGTGGAACATAATCTGGAGTTTTAAATTATGATTCGGAAATACAGTTGTGCCGACAAAATATTATTTGTATTTACATTCTTTCTATTGATAGCTGATATAGTGCAAGCTCAAGTGAGCGATAAAATATTAAGTATTCATACGCCGCCTGTATCCGAAAACGAACCTATCAACATATCGGCAGTAATTTCGCCCGCTTATGTGTACAATAAAATTGAGGTTGCATACCGGACTTTCGGAGAGACTGAATTCAAGCGGATAGAGATGCAAATAACAGGAAACAATGCCCTTGCAGTAATTCCAAATTCCGCAGCAAACCCTCCGTATTTAGAATATTTTTTATTTGTTCACATTCCGGGAACAGACCAACCCGAAACTTTTCCGATCGAAAATCCCTTTTTACATCCTCTAAAGTTACTTATTACACCCGTTGAGAGTCGTGAAAACATTATCGATTGGATAAGCCCCGCAACCGACGAAACAGTATCACTGGATGATTTGTTGATTGCCTTCAGTGTAAATAATATGAGTGCTCCTAGAATTTTTATTGACAATAAAGATTTATCTGAATATTTAATTAGAACTGAAAATTTATACATCGCGAGGTTAGAAAATCTTCCCATCGAATTGGACCAGGGCAAGCATAATATCCGGGTTGAATTTTTAGATAGCACTGGGAAAAATATTTATTCTGAGAACCGGCAATTTTCAATCGTACTATACAAAGAAAATATAATCAAGTTAAGCAGTTTACGTTATAAAGCACAGCTCCAATTAGAGAGTCGCAACGAAAACATAAACCAGAAGAGCAACACTTACAACCGCGGAAGTATTAACGCTACTTCGGATTATGGGATTTTAAAAATAAACGGAAATTTATACGCAACCAACGAAGAAAAAGCAGATATACAGCCGCAAAACAGATACTTTATTGGAGCCGAAATTCCTTGGCTGAGGGCTGGCTACGGCGATAACTATCCCACTTTCCCAAACTTAATTATGAACGGAAAACGAATCCGTGGGCTAACAACTAATTTAACACTAGGTTTTTTTAATCTTGATTTTGTTTACGGCGATGTAGCGAGAAAGATTCCTACAAAATACAACGTTCTTGCTTCAGCTCCCGATTCTACAAGCGACCCGAATAAAACTTATTTTCGATTGGACGACGGAAGGTTCGCTGAATTAATTAAGCACGGAGAATTCGACAGGAACCTATTTATCTTGCGACCAAGTTTTGGAAAAGGTAATAATTTTCTTTTCGGTTTAAGTTTTCTAAAATCCAAAGACGACATCGGTTCAATTACACAAGGATTGATGCCTCAGGAAAATTTTGTTGTCGGCTCCGATTTGTTCTTTGCCTTTGACGAACGAAGAATAGAATTCAATGCACAGGCCGCTTTTTCAGCAACGAACAAAGATATAAAGAAAGGAACAATTAAAGACGAAGATATCGATTCGTTATTTAAATCGCTCACTGAAAAAGAACGGGATATGATCCGCCAGGTTAAAAATGTGCTTTCAAATTTTATGACCATCAACGAGCATATCGTTCCGTTGGCGCTAAATAATTTAACTACACTCGCATACGAAGGTTCATTAAATCTAAACTATCTGAATAATTCACTTAAGTTTACATACCTGAGGCGCGGCAGTGCCTACGAATCCTTCGGACAAACCTACATACGTAACGATGTGCAGGGATTCAACATTACCGATAGATTCCGTACATTGAAAAACAGTTTGTTATTTTCTTTCGGCTTTGAAAAACTTTCCGATAATACCGATAACTCAAAACCTACAACTACAAGCTACACAACTCTTTCGGGTATGGTATCGTATTATCCGGTTATTGATTTTCCTAACATCTCTACGGGTTATTCATATTCATCGGCAAAAAATAATATTGTTGATACTTTTTACCGGACGGATGATTTTACACACCGGGTATTCCTTCAGTTGGGTTACAATTTCTTTTACCTCGCACGGCAAAACGTTTCTTTGAGTCTCAGCACTTCCAACCGGGACGACCAAACTAAACACGATATAGATTCAAAGAACAAATTGTTTGCGTTTGGGTTGAATACTACATACTCAATTCCATTGCAAACATCTTTCAACATCTCTTATAATAACAGTTTAATTTTGAAGAAAGAAATTGACTACACTACAATTTCGTTCACAGTATTTTATAAGATGTTTGAAAACCGTTTACAGTTAAATACCGGCATCCGTCCTACCTTCGGCGATATTGAGCGTGGTGTATTCGACTTCGGGGCACAATATTTATTAGCAACCAATTTTAATATACTCGGACAGTTAAGCATTTATTCAAATAAACACACAAAACCTGAATCGGTTTTCAGTTTAACACTCCGTTATGATATTTAGGACATGCCTGAAGTAAAAGAGAAATCGTTCCGGAAGTTTTTAAACAAACTGCTGATATGTTTGGTGCTTTCGGCTGTAATTGTTCTACTTACCTCAGATACGATATTTGAATTCGCACCATTTAAAAGAATTGAATTAGCAACGATCGATAATCGGTTTAACAGCCGCGGTGTTGTTCCTTTCAGCCCAAAAGTTGTTATCGTCGAAATTTCCGAAGCATCAATCAAATCGCTCCCCGATAAGTGGCCCTGGCCTCGCCATTATTACGCCCGTCTAATTAGAAACCTGAAAAAAGCTGGAGCTGAAGCGGTAGGCATCGATATAATTATGAGCACCAACGACTTTCGTAATCCGGCTTATGATGATGAGTTAAGGAAAGCATTATCCGAAGTTAAAAATGTTGCATTAGCCGGAAAAGTAGACATTGCTGACGACCGTTACGACATTGTTAAGGAAAATGAAAATTACAGCAATATTTTTTTTGATGTTGATAGTTCAATCGGTATTGTGTTTTTGCGAAACGATGAAGACGGTGTTTACCGCCGTTTTCACCCGATTGTGTTTGACCGGTCCCGCCAGCGACGATTGCCTACTTTTTCATTCGCTGTTCTGAACAAATTTTTCGGATTAAATCCGTTAACAACAGTAAATGTTGAATCGAAAAAGTTTGATTACGAAAATATTAAAATTCCATCGTACGATTCTTCCACGGCATTAATCAATTATTATGGACCATCGGGAACGTTTGTTCCAATTAAATTTGTGGATGTAATTGACGATGATGAATTTCAAACAAATGAAGAACGGGAAGTCGGAGTTGATATCAACACATTCGACGATCCTGAAACCGGATACCTTTATGATGGAACGTTTAAGAATAAGATAGTGCTCGTCGGTTCCACCAATCCCGAAGACAAAGATTTGTTTCCCGTTCCAATATCTCGTGGTAAACAGGAAGGCGATAATTTGATGTACGGTGTTGAGATACACGCAAATATAATTCAGAGCATCCTCGATCAAAATTTTTTACAACGCGAACCCGTTTGGTTAGAAATTCTGAGTATATTTTTCTTTTTAACTTTAACATTTTTCTTCCTTCTGAATTTAAAACGGGAAAAGATTAAACATCACTATTTGATCGAGGCGCTCGCTATTGCAGTTGTTATTGCCGAGCTATTTTTAATTGCAGCAGTTTCACTTCTTTTATTTTATCAACAAAATTTTGTTGCTTCGATTACAGGTCCTTTGATGGCTGTGATTTTCGGATACGCCGGTAGTATGGTGTTTAGTTACGTTTCTGAAAAAAAACAAAAAGTTATAATAAAATCGATGTTCAGTCAGTATGTGAACCCGACCGTAGTAAACCAACTGATAGATGATCCAAAAAAACTCCACTTAGGAGGCGAAAACAAGGAGCTTACAGTTTTCTTTTCGGATATCGAGAAGTTCACAACGTTAGCTGAAAAGATGACTCCCGAAGAACTTGTACAAATACTTAACGAGTATTTCGAGGAGATGACCGAGATTATTTTGAGAAACAATGGAACACTAGATAAATACCAAGGGGATTCGATAATGGCTTTCTTCGGGGCGCCAATCCCACAATCCGATCACGCTTTAAATGCTTGTCGCGCCGCTCTACAAATGCAAACTCACCTCGATGAATTAAATCAAAGATGGTTAAAAGACGGCAGGCCTGAACTTCAAACACGCATCGGAATTAACACAGGCAATATGGTGGTTGGAAACATCGGCGGCTCGGATCGGTTCGATTACACCGTGATGGGCGACAGCGTAAATTTAGGTTCAAGACTCGAAGGGGTTAACAAACAATATAATACACGTATCATTATCAGCGAGCATACTTTTAAACCCTTAGCTAGCCAAATAATTACGAGGGAACTCGATTTAATTAGAGTAGTCGGTAAAGATAAACCTCTCAAAATTTATGAACTGCTTGGCTTCAGGGATGAAAAAATAAATTCAGAAATTTTAAAACTAATAGAAGCATTTACTGAAGGATTGTTTTTTTACCGCAACAGAGAGTGGCTTAAAGCTATCGAAAAATTTGAAAAAGGCCTAATATTAAATCCGAATGATTATCCATCCAAATTATATATCGAGCGATCCGGATTTTTTATCGAGAACCCTCCGAACGATGCGTGGGACGGTATATTCGAGATCAAAACAAAATGATGTTCATAGATATAGCTCTACCGGTTGCCGTTGAACACTTGTTTACTTACTCAGTTCCAGCCGACTTGCAAAATCAGATAAAAAAAGGGGTACGCGTTACCGCTCCTTTCGGAAAAAAAACCGTAGTCGGTTTTATTGTTTCGATTTCTCAAACTACTTCAGCTCCTTATACAAAGGATATTTTCGATGTTCTCGATTCCGAACCGATAATCTCGGATGAAATGCTAAAGCTTACACAATGGATTTCGGAATATTATTTTGCTCCATGGGGCGAAGTGCTAAAAGCTGCATTACCCCAAAAAACATTTTCAACATCTCACAAAATTGTAACGCTGTTAGAAACAGATATCGAAAAAGCTTTCTCCAAAACGAAGGGCGCCCCCAAACAAACTGAAGTTCTAAAACTACTGTTCGAGAAGAAAGAAATAAGCATCGAACAAATTCATAAAAAACTCTTTCTCAAAAATGTTCATTCCATAATAAACGAATTAGCTCAAAAAGGATTGCTGAATATTTCGGAACATTTAGTTACACATACTATCAAGCCAAAGAACGAAAAAATAATCAGCGTAACCGAAACATCGAAACAGAGGTGGAATACATTTTTAGAAACATCGCAGAATAACAAACGAATTTCGAAACAAATCAGTATCGTTCAATTTTTAAACAAGTTTCCGATAGGTTCGGTGATAAAGGTTAGCGATTTATTAAAAAAAACGGGAGCTACTTTAGCCGGGCTGAAAAGCCTTGAGCAAACGGGGGTTTTGTTGATATCGGCAAGGGAAGTAAATCGCGGAATTAAGTACGAAATACAACCTGATATGAACCAGCAGATAATTTTAAACCAACATCAAAACGAGGCGCTCAATAATATTCGAGAAGCAATGGGGCGCAACGAGTTTCAAACTTTTTTGTTGTACGGAATTACTGGGAGCGGTAAAACTCAAATTTATATTGAAGCGATTCGTAAAGCTGTTGACGACGGAAAAAGTGCAATCGTACTAGTGCCGGAAATTTCGCTAACACCGCAAACTGTTTCGCGGTTTCAAATGCACTTCGGCGATAGAGTGGCTGTACTCCACAGCAGGATGTCGCTTGCCGAGCGGCAGGATGTGTGGCGTTTATCGAAAAGCGGACACTACTCAATTGTTATAGGTCCTCGCTCGGCAATTTTTTCACCATTAAAAAATTTAAAACTAATTGTTGTGGACGAGGAGCATGAGTCGTCGTACAAACAATACGACCAGACGCCCCGTTACAACGCACGCGATGTTGCTATAATGAGAGGTGTGAACAACGCTGCCGTTGTAGTCCTTGGCTCTGCAACTCCATCAATCGAAAGTTACTACAATTCTACAAACGGAAAGTATAAACTAATTGACCTTCCCGAACGGGTTGATAATGCAAAACTTCCTGAGATAGAAATTGTCGATATGACTATCGAGCGACATGTAATAGTAGAAAAGTTTCGTTCAGAGAGGAAGGTAGAATTTGCAAAAGACCCGGTGGCAGCCCGAGAATCTAAACGGAAACCTGAGTTCAGTTCGATATCGGAACTTCTAAAAACACAAATTCAAAACCGTTTAGAAAGAGAAGAAGGAGTAATTCTTCTTCAAAACCGACGTGGGTTTTCTTCTTTTTTAGAATGTTTGGAATGTGGATATGTGGAGATGTGCGAAAACTGCCATGTAACACTTACATATCACATCATAAAAAAACATCTACGATGCCATTACTGCGGCTTCGTAAAACATCCGCCGGAAGTTTGTCCACACTGCAACTCGACAGATATCAGTTATAAAGGTTTTGGAACTCAGCGTGTTGAAGAAGAACTACAGAAGTTATTTCCTGCAGCTTCTATTGTGCGAATGGATTTGGATACAACTTCGAAAAAAGGTTCACACGATAAAATTTTAAGTCGCTTCTCAAGAGGCGAAATTGATATTTTACTCGGCACTCAGATGGTTGCTAAGGGCCTTGATTTTTCGCACGTTACATTAGTGGGAGTAATCAGCGCCGACACGCAAATGTTATTACCCGATTTTCGTTCTGCCGAAAGAACATTTCAGCTACTTACGCAAGTAGCAGGAAGAGCTGGACGTAGTGGATTAATGAAGGGAGAAGTTATAATTCAAACTTACCAACCCCAACATTACACTTTAAAACATGTTGTGATGCACGATTATTTAGGATTTTACAACGAAGAAATAAAAGGACGTATGGATTTAAAATATCCTCCTTTTTCACGGATGGTATTGATTGAGATAAAAGGCGAAGATGAAAGTGATGTGATACGTTATTCGAATAAATTGTATCAATTGTTTAAAAACGAAAAAACCAACCTGATATATTTAGGGCCCTCCGAAGCAGCGATTCCGAAATTAAACAAACAATTCCGCTGGCACATTTTGATAAAAGATTTAAAGAGCAACGACCCTTCGGGAAAATTACTCCGGGAAGTTTTAACCTCAGTTATGCAAAATTTTCATAAATCGGACTTCAAAAAAAATAAAGATGTAAAAATTATCGTGGATGTGGATCCGGTGGGGATGATGTAGGAAATATTTATTAATCTACAAATTGATAATCCATTCGCAGATCGATACAAGTTGGTCGTCGTCTGTAAGATTTGCAGCATTGTTAAGTAATCCAGATTTCAACTGTTTAAATATTTCGGACGCCATGCTATTTTCAATTGCTGCACCAATGAAGAATGTCTGCGGTTTTTTTTTCTTTTTTGCAAAACTTTTTCTAATTCTTTCCAAAGCAGAATTGGCAGTTTTCCAATGTTCATCAGCACCTGCCGGATCGAGACCACCTTTAAGTTCGCCAAGCGCTATATAAGAATCAATGTCATGAATAATGGACTGCTTGCCTTTCTTTAAATCCTCTGGTGTACCTTCCAGAATTGAAAGATCAACATTTTTCTCGACAACTGGAATTTTGATGTCCAGAATGAGAAGCCGATTGACTTTATTCTTTGACCACGATAGTCCATTAATTCGCTTTTCAATCCCTGTATCATCTTGCGGCTTTGGTAACCAATTGTCTGTATCGTCATCTTTCCATAAATAATCGGTCCCAGATAGATTGAAAACAGACAATAATGAACGAAGAAATTTTCTTTCTCCTAATACTCCAGCTAAGTTCCTTGCTTTACCACCTAGAGCGTCTCCTTTTGTAAGTAAGTATCGGTAAACAAGTTCGTCAGCATAACTTAATCCAGTTGTTACACAATCAACTCTTAAATCCTTAACAGCGAACAAATTTTTAATGTTCTTGTCATAACGCGCCAAATAATTGAGTGTTTTTGCTTCTTCAATATATGGAAGTGCTAATTGATTTTTCTCCAAAGTGAGTGCTAATAAACCAGCATTGTAACTTGTTTGAGAAGTAACCAAGTCCTTAGCAGTTTTAATTGATATATGAGATTCCATTTTCTATTCTCAAGTATTAAAATAGTTGATTGACTTCGGAATACAATTCTTTCCAGTAACCCTGCCGAATACGGAACTTGGTTCCATGGTTATGGTGTGTGCGTGCGTCGAAATCAATTTGAATAATTCCGCGATTGATGCACGAGAGGAAATTATCAAAAGAAAATCCAGATAACATTAGTAGACTTTGATAGTAGAAATACTCTCTTTTTCTTTCGATTTTGCTTTCAGCGATAACATAAAAACAGTTACGAGCTTTTTCCCCCATGAGATCTCTCAAATCATCGAATCCCCAATAAGGTTCAGGATTAAAAGACCCAAGACCAACTCTTGATTCAACAGACTTTAACCATGATGAAATTACTGGATCTGAAGTATTAATTTTGGTGGAATCAAAAACGAATTTTATTTTTCTCTGTTTATAGTCGACTATGATTGTAAAACCGCGATTTGTAAACTGAGTTGCGCTCGTGGTTGAGCGAAAACTCATTTCATTGCGAGGATATTTTTTTCCTGCTTCTTTGTGTGACCAGCCATAAAGAGGAAGAAGCATCTTGGATACTATGTCAGCACCTCGGGGAAAAGGTTCATAGTGTTTAAGAGTAACAAGTGATGAAGTGTGAAGCCTTTGTCCTTTGAGTTCCCAGCCGTTAGAGTTCGCGATTGGAAGATTATTCTCAGGAATGCCAAGTAATTTCTCAAGCGTGTTCCCTACAGCACCGTCGTTTCTGGTAGTTTTGGTTCGTTTGACACTCTTAATCCATCCTTGTTTAGATACCTTCTGAATCTCATCGATCAATTGCTCTTTGGTAATTATCTTAATCATTTGGGTGGTCTCCAGAAATCGAGTAGATATTCGAAAGTCACACCCATTGTGATATAATTGCTCGGCCATCCAAAGATTCCAATTTGGTTGACAAGATTCGTGCGATCCCAAATAATTATATTGCGTAGTTCATACCCGCGTTTCCTAAGCTCCTGTATAAGAGAGACATGAATTGTAATCCGTTGGTTTTCCCACCACATATCAGGAACATTAATTACACAATGACCTTTTGGATGAAGGATCGGAAGCATTGATTCAAAAATATCTCCCATTGCCCCTGTGTAATCTTCGATCAGCATCGTACCAAGGTCTCGTGGATCTTGTGAATATTGTTCAACTTTGCCGAGTTGTTTATTATCGCGATCTCTGCGAGATTTGTTTTTCCTTCTACGATTGAGAAGATTAGCATACGGTGGAGAAGTCCAGATCAATTTGACGCTTTCCTCAGGTAAGTATTTAGAAATATTTCTTGCATCATCTTGAATTGCAACCTGTCGCGAAGAATTAAAGAGTTCCGCTTGTTTAATGCGATTAGCACAAAGTTTTATATATTTTTCTTGTAAATCGAATCCAATGGCATTTCTGTTTAAATCATTAGCGGCAACTAGGGTTGTGCCACTTCCAACAAATGGATCAAGAACGAGTTCACCTTCATGAGAGAAAAGTTCAATTACTTTTTTTGACAATGATATCGGAAATGTAGCAGGGTGTACTTCTTTGTCTCTTATATCCCGCCCTTCATATCCGAAACGCCAAACACCAAGCTGTGATTTAAGCCATTCTTTTGCTGACAAACAATTGATGTTGGTCTGTCCGCAATCGCAAGTTCTTGCATGTCCAATATGAAGCTTTGTTCTGTACTCAGGTGAATTTTCCCTAATCGTGACGACGGGTACGTCTTTTTTAATTTCTTTTAACTTTTTATTTTTTCGTGGAGTTGGCATTATTTGAATGTACCTCGAAGGAATTTATTTTGATAGTCTATTATCATTGAACTAACTTTTAATATATTCAAAAATCAGTATAAATAAAAATGCCTCCACAAATCGTGAAGGCATCTATCATTAAATTTTAAATTCCAAAAACTAAATTGAATTCATAAAACTTGAATCAAACATCTAAAATCAGAAATCTACAATTTAAAATATAAAATTATTTATAGCTGTTGAGCACTTTCATATAGTTGGCTCGTTCGAAAGCAGCGGGTTCTTTAACAGATTTATGACTCATACTACCAATCATTTGCTTCACTGACGAGTATTCGTGTTCTTCCATCCATTGTTGAAGGTCGTTAACGACCTTTGTTATATGCTTTGGTCCGTTTTCTAAAAGTGCCGAGCACATCATTGTAACATTGGCACCAACCATCAGCATTTTCAGCACATCTTCCGAGGTGTGGATACCACTTGTAGCAGCGATGTCGGCTTTAATTTTTCGGTATAAGATCGCTACCCATCGCAAAGGAACGCGCATCGCTTGCGGGGTACTTAAAAATATGTTTGGAATAACGTCTAAAG
>JBBIOD010000020.1:0-26052 GCA_037443545.1 Ignavibacteriales bacterium
AATGTTTTCGCACACTTTTTACTCACTTTTTTTCTTTGAGACAAGTCGGGAGCATGCAAAGGAATCGTTATTCTGGACTAACAAGGTTTTATCGCAACCCGAAAAAGAGTTTTTACAATCGCTTCCATTCACTATTGAAATTGAAAATATTACTTTTGTGCATTCGTCTCCATTTCAAACGCAGGAATGGAATTATATAACAAAGCATTCGGAAGCAAGCTATAATTTCAGAAATTTTCAAACACCCGTTTGTTTTATTGGTCATTCACACGTTTCGGAAATATTTTGCAGGGACTCCTCTAGTAAAATAGAATTGGTTAATTCGGTCAGTATGGTTGGAATAAAATATTTCTGTAACAAATACCAATTGTTAAAATCGAAAAAATATATAATCAATGTTGGGAGTGTGGGACAGCCGAGAGATCGGGATTGGCGTTCGAGTTTTGGAATTATGGATACCGATAATTGGACTTACGAAAATATCCGCGCTGAGTATGACGTAAAAGCGGCGGCAAAAAAAATCAGGGATGCAGGGTTGCCCGAAATTCTTGCACGCCGCCTATTTGTCGGTTTATGATGTTCAATCGCCCGACTTTTTTTTCAATCGCTCAATATTCTGCTGAAGAGTTTGTTTTTGTTTAGCTGAAATATTCTCTAATGGAATCGAAACATACTCGTTCAATGCTTCGTCGTACAGTTCAGCTTTTTCCAACGAGTTTGCAGTCAGCAATTTATACTCGGCGCCTGTGTCGATCGTCGGATGAATCCTCAAAACCTCACGCACCCGCAAGGCGCAGGTTCCATAAAATTTATTGTCGAAAAGTAACTTCGCACCGTTCAACATTTTCAAAGCATTCTCAACTGTCCCGAAAGCATTCGGGACTGCGGCTGATTTTTCCGATTTTTTCTCTCCGTGAATTATAGTAGTTTGAGCCGGCATCAATTCGTTCCTTCGATCCTGCTGCGGAACGGCAATTATCCTGTCCATCGCTAATTTTAATAGTAATTCTTCTTTCGAAAGGAAACGCAAATCAGAAATCTCGACTATCGTTTTTTCGGGAAGAGCTATTTTCTTTTGCCCATTAATAGAAACCGTTCCGGCCGATTTATTGCCGATAAAAATGGCATCGTCATAATTTAATATATCGCCAGTTTTGATTTGCTGCCATTGTTCATTAACACCGCGACGAACTTTTACATCACCTTTTACTGATAACAATTTAATTTCAGGAAAAATATTTATTGTAAACCCGAATATTAATGCTGCAATTAAAATTATTTTTTTCTTAACGTGTTGAGTTGTCAACATATAAAAATCTCCTTATCAAAAACTTGTTGGCAGATCGACAACACGAACCCATCCTTTGCCGATGCCGTTGTTAATAATTACATCATGAAAATAGTATGAAGCTCCTGTATTCCATGCTTCGGTAAAACCTTTCGAAAGAACAGTCGTTTCAACCGGAAGCCAAACTGTTTGGATTCCTTTTTCGTTTTTCCGGATTACGAAACGTTTAGAATTCTCACTGATCAAGTTTGCATCCGGTGCTTCTATTCCAGTATCGAACATCAGATATATATGTGAATTTGTCGGATCATCGGGGGGGATTACGTCAACGAGTGCCGACGAAATACCGACACCGCCAAGCAGCGCCGCATAGCAAACAGTTAAATCGTCGCAGTCGCCGCTACGTAAACTGATAGTTTCGGCAGGATATTGAACAAAATCGGCTGTCTGTTTGGGATCGTTAATGTATTGAACGTGTTTCGATAATTCGTTGAATAGAGTCGTTGCGTGTTCGAATTTCAGTAATAACCCATTCTCATTTTCTAATTTTGCTTTATCCAAAACTTTTCTGCTAAACTTTATTATGTCAGGATCGTTGGGGGTAATAAAGTATCGCAGCAACAACACGTCGCCGTTCCAATCGTTCTTGCCGCGGACTAGAACTCGAGTTTGATAACGGTCGTCATAATCGGCAGCCGGTTCAGCGTGGACATAAACAGTTCCATCGTAGATTGAAAACTTTTTTACTTTGTTTATTGAACTGTTAAAAACGGCGAGGAACGGAACCTCGACTGTCTCGTCAGGATTTATACGGAAAGGTTTTGTTTCGGTCGGTGCGTTCATAAAATCATCCACAAAAAAACTAACCTTTGCTTCAATCGGTTTTGTTGAAACATTCCTGACTCTCGCTTTCCCAATCGGACGGAATGCGTATGTTTGGTATGATGCTGGGAAGACCTCGCTCAGCATTTCGACAAACTCGATTCGAGCGAGGATGTCCTTCGTTCTGCCTAAATTTACACTTACCGACAACGAGAGCCGATCGGGGGTAAAGGGTGTATAATCTATATCTGCGTAACGGGACATATTTAAAATATCTATGTTCGAAACCCCGAGGCGGTTTGTTTGTTCGAAAAACCTCAGGTAGCTTAAACTAAACTGAACGGGGTTGTAGTTTATACCGAAGCCGATGGATGCAGCTTCTAGAGAAAATTTTGGGAAGTCGGTTGTATAAAAGCCGCCTCGAATCTTAAATAAATCGAAAGCTGATATTTCAGTGCCAAGCCGTAGTTTGTTTTTTGTGTCTATATCAAAACTTGTAATGATTCTATCTGAAAAAGAATAAGCCACACCGAAGCAAACAGATTTAGTTAAATTTAATTGGTAGTTACGCATCGTTTCAGTAAAATCCTCCTCATTTATTTTGAAAAGGTTCTTAAACACCAGGCCAAAATACCATCCATCGTTTATTTTGTACTGAGCTCCAAAATCAACTGCCCACGAACTTGCCGAGTAGTCAGATACTTGTGATTGGATGACGTTGTTCGTATCGATAAAATACTTAGTATCCGAAACCTTGCTATCAAACAACCGTGCAGAAAAACCGAATGATAATTCGTCTAAAATGTTGTAAGCATATCCAACCGAATAATTTTTTTTGAAAGAAATTCTTTTATCGAATTTTGTGATAATAATATTTCCGGCTGTATCGTAAACGCTGAAAGCAGCGGGCACAACGAACTCCAGATTTGAACCGGGCGAATAACGAATTGCAGCAGCGTGCTTTTCAAAAAATTTTTTCCCAATTCCGAAGCTTTGAAAAGTAAATCCCGATTTCGCTATCGACGTACTTTTAAAATTCGAAAAATTTAATTCCCACTCGCGTATATTGGTTAACCCCGCCGGGTTCCAATCGACGGAACTAACATCGGATGATAAAGCTGTAAACGCCGCGACACCCACACCTCGCGAAGAACTCAGGTATTGTGTAAACAATATGTTTGGGAACAAAATCATAATGACGAAAAAGAAAATTATTTCGTTATAAAATTTTACTCGCATTCTGAATCTACGGCTGAACGCTTAAGAAAATGCTATGGACAGAGGATGAATGAACTAAAACGTCCTCGGGGTAACCCGAGATGCGCACAGTTGCTGAGGATTCTGAAACAAAAGAAAATACGAACCGGGAAAACCTTTTAACTGGAATCAGTTCCAGAATTTTTACAGGCACAGTAACTCCCCCCTTTATATTTCTGATTTGCAAGTGGATAAGCGGAACTAACCTTCGGGCAAACAAATCGCCCGCTTCGCCGCTAATAAAAATATTAACAATCGGATTTGCACAATCCCACTTAATATTTAGCGGTTCCGATAAGTTGATAAATCGGGGAGGCATATTCAAAACTCTAATTGTCGGCGGCGATGGGATCGAAATATCGAAAGCGTCGATAGAGCCGCTACCTGTTGATGTCCACCTGTTCGTTGCGGTGAGCTCGTAGTTTCTTCGGAGTTGATACCTGTAACCTATTAAAGTGTCGCCTTGCATCGGAAGCATCATACGGCGCGGAAATTTATTTAAAACCTCGCCATTAATTTTTAGCGTCCCAACATCGAACGACGGAAATGTAATCACACGATTGTTATGCTTAATCGAGTTGTTCTTGTCAAAAAATATCGCTTCTGAATTTATCAAACTGTCTCTCCTCAACAGCCGATCGAAACGGATACTTTGATGAATTAATTTTGCAAAGTATCGTGAGTTCTGAGTGCCAAAATTTCCACTCGTATCACCGACCGATACTGCATAGAGTGTATCTGAAACAGAACCGGTCGATTTAATATCGATTAATTTAGAATCGTCTTTATCGTCAATTATTTCGATAGGTCCCGGTTTCTGACAACCTAAAACAAATGCGATAGTTAATAGTAAAAATAATTTATTATTCATTTCTTTTCATTTTAAGATATCCCGTCCCCAACTTTGGCAGCCGGAGACGGGTAATGAGTTCAACGGATCGAATTTAAAATCGTTTTACAAGATACGGCATTCCCCAAAAAGCATTCATAAACGGGGCTACATCATCGTGAATAGAGTCGTACGACATTACATCCACGATGGCGTTGTAACGTCCGAGCGCTAATCCTAACGGGAGTCGCGCAACAATTTTCTTCTCATACACGCGTGTGTAATTTCCGTCGGAACCAGTTTCGCTAACAAGCTCCATCCTGAATCGTGCACGATGACGGCTCTTTCCATTATCAATACCGTGACGCAACACCGCAATTTCAGGTTTCGCATTCGTGCTTGTTACTGTCAATCGAACTAATATAGAATCGCCGGGTCGCAAAGTAGCAATACCTCCACGTCCTGGCGCCAAGCGAGCCCAATAAGTTAATGGGTCGGTGATTGTTGCTGTATCGACAGACGACATCACTTCTAATGTGCCGATGCTGAAATCTTTTACACTGGTTTTACCTTCGACTAAAGTAATTGCTATGGGTCTCCAATTTTTTCGGACATCACGATCGTTATTGACACGAAGGAAACGAACTTTACGAATTATTTTACTGGTGAAAGGTTTGATTACTCTGATAGTATCAACTACGTCGCCGGAATCTTTAACTGCTTTTATAATAAATTTTCCTTCAATATCTTTAATGGTTGTAACGACCGATATCGAGTCGTTTATCCGGTTCACGATTTGTGTTTTTATAACTTTATCTACTTTGCGTCCCCATTTGAGAGGAGTTATTGGGTAGGTTGTTTTCATAATGCCGAAATCGTCGTAGCTCATATCTCTTTCTGCGTCGTCATCGATTGAAATATCTTCCGAAGTTATAAAACCTGCTAACTCTTCAGCATTTAGTGATTGCTGTTTGAGATAATCGTCATCAGTTGATTTTGGATCGACTATCGTGCTTTTATCGCAACCTATAATAAAAATTGCAGATAGTATTATTGCAAATAAGAAAACTAAATTAAGTTTACGCATACCTTTATCCTGTGTTGTTAATTATATTTTTATTAATGTTTTAATCTTGCAATCTATACCCCAAAACCCGTGCCAACATCGTTGTAAATATAGACCGTATATAATAGCCATTTTTGAGGGGTTATTTTGCTTCTCATTAAATTTTAAGGAGACGAAACGAAACATAAGTGCGGGAAATTGTTATCGGAGTGCGGGATTTGAATTTTCCAGCAGCTATTGTAGGATTCTAAAATCGTCATTTGTATATCGTTCAATAATTTTTTCAAGATAAATATGATATTTTTGGGGAAGATTCTTAAATTTTGGTTTACTCCGGATTATGTTTGCTTCAGTATCTTTGTTTTTTTCTACCAACTCTAAAGCATTTGTAATATACTCGTTCAATTTATTAGCAACCTTTTTCTGAACCTCGATATCGTTCGATTCGGAGATGGCTGAAATGGTTACTTCCGTATTGAAATTGTTTTCAACAAAATTTTGAAAACAAACGCCTCGAAAATATTCAGCCACAGTTCCCCTGTTAAATCCGCCTAGCTCTTTTGCAGTTTCCGAAATTGAACTGCGTGAAAATTTTTTATCACGAAGAGATTCAATTATACGGTCTACAATATCAATATTTTCTAGTTCCAAATTTTTCATTTCGTGGGGGAGATCGCTTAAACGGATAATATCTCTGTTTTCCGATTTGGCAAGAATTACCGACCGCTTTATGGCGCTGTGCATCTCACGAATATTACCGGGCCAATCATAGGTGATAAACACTTCAAGAATATTTGGACTTATTTTCATGCCTCGATATTCAAGGTTGATGTAGTAATCTGCAAGTATCGGGATATCCGATTTTCGTTGACGCAGCGGCGGCAAAGTAACAACGAAAACGCTAAGCCGGTAATATAAATCCTGTCGGAATTTTTTAGCTGAATTATCTGAACGCAATTCCCGATTTGTAGCAGCAATAACCCGAACATTAACTTTCTGCGTTTCTATTCCTCCTACTCTTTCGAATTCACCTTCTTGCAACACACGAAGTAGTTTTACTTGAAACGCCTCGCTCGTTTCGGCTATTTCATCTAAAAAAATTGTACCGCCGTCTGCTAATTCAAACCTACCCGGCTTTTCTTTAACGGCCCCCGTGAATGCACCCTTCTCGTGCCCGAATAATTCGCTTTCTAACAAAGTTTCGCTGAGCGCACCGCAGTTGACCGCAATAAATGGACTGTTCGATCTTTTACTCGTTTTATGAATTGCTTTCGCAATTAATTCTTTTCCCGTTCCGCTTTCGCCTAGTATCAATACTGCTGCATCGTTGTCGGCAATCTTCTTCACAAATTCAATTATTGGCTGCATCGGTCCTTGCGGATGATAAATTATTCCCTCAAAGTTTTGTGGCTCAACCTTCTCAGTTCCTTCTTCCCTGTTTATGTGCAGTTCGGATGCTTTTTCTTTTAGAGTTTTAAGTTCGTTTCTGTATTTATTAATCTTCTCTAAAAGGATAGTAGTCTTATCTGTAGCCTGCTTAAGTTCTGCTTCCTTTAGTTCGTTTTCGAGTCGCAGTAGCCGCTCTTCACGTTGCCGCAATTTTTTTGAAATCGCATCCTTCTCCGATTCAAGGTAATACATCGTTCGCTTTACAATTCTATGTTTGTAAACTAATAAACCGAAAGGTAAAAATAGAGCAACAAATAAAAATCCGGTTATCGGCACCTCAAGATTGAAAATTAAAAAACAGAGATACGACGACGTAATGTAAAATAAAATTATCCCTCCTAAAATAAACCAGCTTATGAGTTCGTTCTTGCGAAAAATTAAAAAACTCGCTGCAGTTCCGATTAACAAAAAAATTAAATATTCAAAAAATTTTGGAAGATTCGTTACAAAATTATTATGAAGTGCATTATGGATAATTGAAGCGTGAACCCCCAAAGCCGGGAATTGCTTCGAGTAAGGAGTTGACAAGAAGCTACTTCTGCCCTGTGCGATAACACCTACTAAAACGATTTTGCTTTTAATTTTATTAACATCGATATCTGTAATTCCACCACGTTTGCTTAAATTATAAGCTTGTAAAAATTCTACGACGGGTATCGCCTGCAACGTATTTACTCCCCCAGGATAATTAATGTTCACCGTCGCATTATCGTTGAGCGGAATTGCAACCCTCCGAACCGGTGTTTGAATAATTGCTCTCGAGTTATCAATTGTAACATCACTTTTTTCGGCATCAAGAAACCGTCTTAAAATTTCGAACGAAAAAGCCGGCATCAAACCAGTCCCGGATGTAATGAACAAAGGTACTTTGGAATCGACAGTTAAATTTTCGTGGCCAACAGAGAATGCTGAAGTCAATAGTTTATCAAAGGGTAAACTAATTTCTTCGCCCGACAATAGTTTATTTTTTTGATCCAATCGGTAGCCGACACCTTCGGGCAAACGCGAAGTTAAATTAGGTCCCTCGTTACTTATCGATTTAAAATAACTGGATAAAACAACATTATTGTTTTTCTGAACTACGTTTGCAATTAAATCGTCGTATTCGGGACGCTCTTGATTGGTTTCCGTTAAAGCAATGCCGAAGCCGATTACCTTTGATTCCAATTCGTTCAGAACGTTTATAAGCAGGGCGTAATAATTTCTTTTAAGGGGCCAACCGCCTAATGCGGCTATATCGTCGTTGTCCAAATATAGAATAACTATCGAAGTGTCGATCTTCATTTCACCCCGTAAAGCAAATTTAGAATGCAAAATATTTTTATCTAAATCGCCAAAAAGTGAAGGGAATAAAAAAATAATCCCAATTAAAAATAAGGTAGAAACAAAACCAATCAGTATTTGAATAAGTTTGTTCTTAACCATACTTATTTTTTTGAAACGCCCTGTGGATGAAGCCAAAGTTCGGGGTTTTGTTTTTCACGGTCTTTCCATACTTCGAAATGCACAAGCGGTCCGTTGATCGTATCACCGCTTTTACCGATTCGAGTTCCTTCCGAAACATTTTGCCCTTCACTAACCTCGATTTCCGAAAGGTGGGCATACACAGTCCGGTAGCCATCGTTATGATTAACGATTACTAAATTACCGAATGAAGGCAGCCACCAGATTGTAGATACTTCGCCTTCGGATACCGAATACACATCTGTTCCTGCCGGTACCGAAATATCGATTCCTGTATTTTGTGAAATAGTTTTTAATACAGGATGTTGGTTCTCGCCGAATCTATTCAATAATTTCCCTTTTTTGACAGGCCAGGGGAGAGTACCACGCCTGTTTGAAAAACTAGCGCCCCCCGTCGACGAGTAAGAAGTTGAAATATCGGGAGATTCGTTGGCTTGAGTTTTACGCTGGCTTTTTTTGCGGTCTGAATCAATCAATTTATTTATCATCGCTTCTAAATCTTGGACTGATTTTTTCTTCCGTTCTATTTCTTTAGCATAATTTTTTTTGTCTCGTTTTATCGATTCTAAAACTTTTTTTCTTTCCTTTGTTTTTTCAATTAACTTCTCTTCTTCGCCTTTCTTACTAGCAAGCAGACTTCGGTTATCGAACAATTGGTTTACCAATTGTATGTTTTGTTTCTCGAGGTCCTTCTGCTTCGCAGTTATTGTTTCGATATCACGTTTTCTGTACTCTGAAAATTTTTTCATGTATGTTGAACGAGCCACAAGTTGATTCGCCGACTTAGAAGATATCAATAACGCGATGTCTTGTGTCCTGCCCTGTTTGTAGGCATTCAAAACAAATTTTGAATATTGTTTCTTGATATGATATAGCTGTTCCTCAAGTAGACCGATACTTTTGCGCATAGCATTAATTCGTTTTTCGGATCCAACTTCTTCCTCACGAAGTTTATTCGTAAGATTCTGGAGCAAGGTCAGTTGTTTGTCGAACGAATCAAGAATTTCTAATGTCGATTTCTCCTGCTTTTCGCCCTGTTGTATCTTTTTTTCCCAAGCTTCTATCTCGTTTCGTATCTTGTTTAATTCGGTTTGTCGTTTTTTGATTTCATCTTGTTGGGTTTGAGTAGTAGTAAAAACTGTAAAAATTATTAATAATATGGAAATAGTATATTTCATAAAATTATTCACTCACTTTAACTGGTTGATTCACTTCAATATTATCGTATGCTATAGTTAAACTTCGTTTTTGTTTCGGAAAAATTATTCTTACCCAGTTAGGAACTTCAACGCCTGAAACCTTTTCATAACTTTTGGCAGTCGCTTCCAAATCAATTTTCCGATCTTTTCCGATATTAAGAAGTTTCGTAACATTTAATTTTTTTTTATCTATCCAAATTTCTTTGGAGGTTGATTCGTGATTATTACGAACTAAATAATACTCTTCGTTTGTATTCAATTCGGCATTTGCATAATCGGTTGCAGAATAGAAATATGACCCTGTAAAAATACTTAATATTTCATCAAAAGTAATCGGCATATTTATAATTGAACTTATCAAATTCGAATCAGTTTTTCCTTTCACCGAGCTATTCTCGATACCGTTAAAAAACACAAAATATTGGCGCGACATCATAAGCGTTCCGACAGAAATTCCGAAAGGTCCCGCCAGTTCAAGCCGTAACGAGTCGGGCTTTTTTATGTTTAATTTAAAATTGGCGCTATTCGAAAATTCAGGGGTCTCGATTGTTAGACTGCCGCTGCCGCTAAAAGTTTTAATACCACCGACGCGGTTTTCGAAATATTCTTCGAATTCAGCTGCACTATTAAATTCGCGGCTTATATTTCGCGTTGCGCTACAACCGACTAATAAAACCGAAGCCAACAAAGCAAACCATAGTAAAAACGGCTTCACAAACTACCCCGCTCAATTTTTTCCTGTAATTGCTTGTTGTGCAAATCTTTTTGCAACGCCGATTGCCAACTCTCGATAGCCTTTTCCTTGTTCCCTAACTTGAAATATACATCGCCCAAATGTTCGAGAACAACAGAACTTACATCACCGGCTTCTATCGCCTGGGAAATATATTCATAAGCTGATTTGTAATCGCCGATTTGAAAATATATCCAGCCCATCGTATCAAGATAGGAAGGATTTTTTGGTTCCTGTTTTATTGCCTCCTGAGCCATTAGCAAGGCACGCTCAATTTGTATATTTCGAACACTCAAACTGTAGGCATAATTGTTGAGTAAGAGGTGGTTGTTGGGATAAAGCCTCAATGCTTTTTCGTACAAGCTGTCCGATTCTTCATACCGCTTCAGATCGTCGTAAATTAAAGCCAACGCACTCAACGCATCCAAATTTTTTTGGTCCAATCCGATTGCTTTTTCAAGAACAATTGCTGCACTCTCTAATTTTTGCATTCTTTGATACGAAACACCCAACAGCAAATAAACCCTGAACTCATCAGGAACAAAATTTTTAGCTTCTTCTAATATTTTTATAGTCGTTGTGAAATCTTGTTTTTCATAATAGACCAATGCCAAGTACACCCAGCCATCCGGATTTTGTTTGTCGAGTTCAGTAACTTTATTAAAATTTTCGATAGCCACCGAATCTAACTTCATTATTGATGTTGTATGACCGATTAACAAGTAGGGTCTCCAATCGGAAGGATATTGGTTGCGAATTTTTTCGAAAAGATTTAGGGCATACGGTGCAACAGCAGAGTCTTTTTGTATGAAAGTAAGAAATATTTGACCGAATTGTAATTGATCTGCGATAGAAAGAACATCGCCCTTCAACACCAAATCAAACTGACTTGCAGCTTTCTGATAATCTTGTTGCAGTAAATAAAGATGTGTAAGTGCCGCTCTTGTTTCAATATCGGTTGGGAACAGTTCAACGATGTCGTTATACAGTACAAGTGCCGAATCGCTTTTTCCCGAAGCGAGATACATTTCAGCTAACGCTTTTGTGAGTTCAATATTACCGGAATCGATCGCGCGTAACTTTTTTATTTCTAACATCGCCTCGTCAACCATTCCCATCATGCGGTATAATTCGGATAATTGCATCGAAACTTCCCAGCTAACTCCGAAACGTTCTTCCATTTTGTTGTAAATTTGAATTGCCCTCGAAGGAGTTTTAAATTGATAAAGTCGAGCCAAAGCGTACCAAGCGTTGTAATTAGTCGAGTCGATTTGAATTAAGTTATCATAAGTTTTTATCGCACTATCGAATGCACCGGATGAAATATAAATTTCAGCAAGATTTGTATAATATTCTTTCTTTTTGGGCTCTAAGTTTATTGCCTCGCTTGCTGCCTGAGCTGCTAAATCAAATTTCCTGAGAGCTGTATAACTCTTCGACATTGCAAAATAGATTGCAGCATCACGATCGTATCTTAATGCGTCTTGGTACTCCAGAACCGCGTTTGCATAATCACCCTTTTGGTCATAGATTGAACCATTAACAAAGTGACCCAATGCCTTCTCGCGGTCAACAGTTTTGATTGTATTGGTTCGGGGGGCTCTTTCCGGTTGTGAGCTGCCGCATCCCCCTAAAAAAAACAGAACAAAAATGATTGTAATGAATGATTTAACCATCTGAAAATTCTTAAAATTTTTTTTAAAATATATAAAAAACGAGACTTAATAACAAAAATTGAATGTCTTATGGTTTAAACTTGACTTTCAACACTATATTATATAAATTAGCTCGACTAAAAATTAACATCATCAATATATTTTAAGGAGGATGTATGAAAAAGTTGTTTGCAACATTAGTAGTTTGCATAGGCATCTTTTTTTTGAATGGATGTGCAGCATCGGATGGAGCAACCGAACAGGATTCAGCTACACGCAATCCGTCGGAACTTGAATTAACACAACAGAAAACTGATGCGCTTGCGAAAGAAAATGCACAACTTAAACAGCAAATAACCCGGTTTGAACAGGACGTCCGTAATTTAACGGCAAAAGCAGCTCAATTGGAAACTCAGTTATCCGAAGAAAAGGAAAAAGCAAAAACACCGCCTCCCCCTCCTCAACAAACTCCCCATCGAACTCGAACTCTATCGGAACCAACAAAACCGGTAATAAAAGAGGCTGAATCGGACTATCAAATTGCCCTCGATTTTTTCAAAAAGAAAAATTATAAAGATGCCATCACAAAACTAGAAGCTATAATTGATGGCGGAACCCGCAAAGATTTGGAGGACAATTGTTACTATTGGTTAGGTGAATCGAACTTTGGTATGAAAAATTATCAAGCCGCGATTGAATTTTTCGAGAAGGTTTTTAATTATAAAATTTCTGAGAAGAAAGACGACGCAGCGATTATGATAGCTAACTCATATTGGGAAATGGGAAACAAGCAAGAAGCAATCAAAGAATACAAGAAGTTTATCGAAAAATTTCCGGCAAGTCCCTATAATAAACGTGCAAAAGCAAGAACAGGAAAGTAGTAGAACTCATAAAGAAACGCATTCAAGCTGATTCCGGATACATTTTTTCTCCTGTTGTTTCGCTACTACGGTGCATAGGAAAATATTTTTGTAAATTAACCTGAAAACCTTTTATTGTGTAAACACCCGTTTCGGGATTCATAATGTATTCACCCTTATAATCATTTTTAACGATCCTTTCCAACATCTCCACAAATCTATCAATATCTTCTTCATTGTTATAACAACCAAAGCTTGCACGTACCATTCCCGGCAAGTTCGATTTGTTCCCAGTGCTGATTTCTTCGATAAGTTTTGCTTCTTCATCGGCGGGTACGTTTAAAAGATGTTTAACGTACGGATGCGCACAAAAACATCCATTGCGAACTCCAACCCCCCCCTCGTAGCTCAAAATACTTGCAACGAGTGCATGATGTTTACCTTGAATGTTGAACGAAATTACACCGACTTTTGAATTGAAATTACCGATGTTACCGTACAATTTTACATCCGATATTTTTTTTAATTTTTCATAAGAGTAATTCAATAAACGATTTTCGTGTTCAGCAATTTTTACCATCCCAATTTCCTGAAGCTGTAAAATTGCCCGAGCTAGAGCAACTCCACCCACGACATTTGGACTTCCGGCTTCTTCTTTGAATGGTGGGTGATTCCAGAAAACTTCATCGAGGGTTACAATATCGACTACGCCGCCGCCGACCATTTCGGGAACTCCGTTTTCAAAAAATTTCTTCGGTCCGATTAAAACTCCGGTTCCAAATGGTGCGTACATTTTATGAGAAGAGTAAGCTATAAAATCGAGATGGCATTCATCATCGTCAACACAAACATCTACAGGTCGGTGCGGAACAAGTTGAGCAGCATCAACGAAAATCTTTGCGCCAATTTTATGAGCTAGCTTTGCAATTTCAAAAATCGGATTGATGTAGCCCGTAATATTAGAAGCACCGCTCACAGCAACTAGCTTAATACGTCTGTCGTATTTACGAATCGTGCTTTCAAGTTGATTTAAATCGAGATGCCCGTCGTTGGTAGTGCCTATATGAACAACCTTTGCGTGCTTTCGCCAAGGTAAATCGTTCGAATGATGTTCCATCGCTGTCGTTACTACAATATCGTCGGGCGAAAAATTGAAACGTGCCGCTAATTTATTTATTGCCTCGGTTGTGTTTTTTACAAATATTACTGTGTTAGTATTCAAATCGGCGCCTACAAATTTACCCGCGATCTCGTGAGCACTGTCGAACAACTCGGTCGAAAGGAGCGATTTAAATCCAGTTCCACGATGCACTCCCGAATACCAAGGCATAAAATCTTCGATGCACCTTAAAACACTTTTAAACGATGGTGTGCTTGCAGCATTATCTAAAAATACATATTTGCGGTGTTGCCCATCAAGACATGGGACATCGGTGTCGATTCCAATAATTTCATTTCGAATATTCATATTTTAAATTTATTTTTCCGCCTGAGGCGAATTAGTTTTTGTTTTTCAATTATCCTCGCGGATGAAATGTTTTGTGTACTTCTTTCAAATATTCTTTATCAATGTGGGTATAAATTTCAGTTGTCGAAATATCGGAGTGGCCTAACATTTCCTGGACAGCCCGTAAATCGGCACCACCTTCGAGCAAATGAGTTGCGAAAGAATGCCGAAAAGTATGCGGATGCACCGGCTTTTCGATCCGGGCTTCCCGTGTGTATCTATCGACTATGTTCCAAATCGCCATCCGCGTCATTTGTTTTCCGCGTGCATTCAAAAATAAAACATCCGACGATTTGTGCTGTAATCTTTTTTGCACGTTCACCAAATTTATTCTTACGTTATCTTTATATTTATTAATCCACTCCAATGCCGATCTGCCGATGGGGATTAATCGTTCCTTCGACCCTTTTCCAAAAACCCGAACTATTCCAAATTCAGAATTAATGTCGGACTGTTTTAAGATCAGCAATTCCGAAACACGCATACCCGTCGCATATAATGTTTCAAGTATCGCACGGTCTCTTGTTCCCAACGGTTGAACCGTATCAGGTTTTGCTAAGATTAAATCAACCTCTGGCAGAGTCAGAACTTCGGGCAAATTTTTTGGAAGTTTAGGGGTGGTTAAATCCTGCGCAGGATTGTTTTTAGTGATTTCATCTCCAATTAAATACTTATGGAAACCTTTAATAGCAGATATGTTTTGAGAAATACTTCGCGCCGACAAAAGCAGCTTGGATAACGATTTCAAGTAACTACTTACTAATTCTTCAGTGATGTTTTCGGGGGATACAATTTTTTTCGATTCTAAAAAATTAATATACCTACCGACGTTGTGGTTATATGAAGCAATCGTATTGTCGGAAGAATTTTTTTCCAAGCTCAAAAAATGTATGTACGAACGAAGATATTCCTGCAAACTACACTCCTTCTTGCTTACTATTGTCCGGTAAGTTTTCGGCTTCGTTAATTGTAGCTTCTGGAATTTCTTCTTTAACAATTTGTTCAGGATATTTAATCCTTTGATGGTAAGTGCCTATCAGTATTTTATGGAATGCCTCTTTAATTTTTGTGAGGTCGCGTAAAGTCAAATCGCATTCATCTAGTTGTCGTTCAATAAAACGCATTTTAATTCTATCATCTATCGCTGCTTCTAATCGTTCGTGAGTAAATTCGGAAAGCGTTCGCGTGTATGCTTCGACGATGTCGGCTAACATTACGATAGCAGTTTCTTTCGATTGTGGCTTTGGACCTGGATAGCGGTAATCTTCGTCCCGAACTTCATCTCTGGTTTTTCCGGCAGCTGCAAGTTTTAATGCTTTATCGAAAAAAAAAGAGATTCGCGTTGTACCGTGATGTTGAGGTATAAAATCAATAACTACCTCGGGCAAACCGTATTCGCGTGCTGTTTCGATTCCTTCTTTAACGTGCATAATTATTATTCGGGCACTCATACGGGGAGTCAACTTTTGATGTCTGCTCTTTTTTTGAAATTCATTCTCAGCAAAGTATTCAGGTTTAATCGTTTTTCCGATGTCGTGATAATACGCCCCGACACGGGCAAGGATCGTGTTGGCATTAATAGCATCGGCGGCTGCTTCGGCTAAATTTCCTATCATCATACTGTGATGGTATGTACCCGGAGTTTTTTCGCGTAACATCCGAAGCAGTGGATGGTTTGGATCTGTCAACTCAACCAACGTTAAATCAGTTGTTATTTTAAAAGACCTTTCGAAGAATATTAATAACCCGTATGTAAGCACCGGCGAAAAAATTGAATTGGCAAGTATAAAACCATACTCCTGCAGAATCGAGAAAAATATTTCGCCGCGTTGAAGTCCGAATGCGGTAATAGATAAACCATATCCCACAAAAATAAATACCATCGATCTGAATATTTGAGTTCGTTGCCGGATGTCGCGCACCGTATAAGCTGCCAACGCTCCCGCAACTAACGAAGCTAAAGCAAGCTCGTAGTCGTTTCCCCTTACGCCGGAAATTAAGAACGCCATTACAACAGTTCCATAATAAGCAACACGCGAATCAAATATGATTGTTAGAAGCATTGCCGATGCCGGAATAAAAATTAGATATTGTAAAGAAACCGAGCTATCAAGTTTCGTTGAAATATACGCGAACGTTACCTGCATCAAAATTAAAATAGAAATCACGAGGAGTTTCGAGTTATCGTGAAAAATCTTCTTTCTGAACAGATAAAGGTAGATCGAGTAAAGCAACAGGATTACTGCGACTTGCAAAATAACGCCCAACCTTTCGGATATTGGAGTTTTGCCCCCTTGCTGTTCGGCTTTGGCTTGAGCCAACGATTCTAATTTTAACTTCGTCTCGTAAGTAATTCGTTCATGCTTACTCACGATTCGTTCGTTGTGCGCCACATAGCCTAACGTGCGAGGAACCATTTCAGCCGCCGCAGAAATCAGCTTGTCGGTTTCTGTGGAACTATAAATTACATTGGCTTTTAAAACGAGCGGAACGAGTTGAACTAAAAAACTGGATAAATTATTTTCACCGAACTTTTCAAAAATTTCGTTATCGATATATTGCAACGCACTGTCGAGGTCGTAGTAATTTGTTGCGGGCAGAATTACTTCCACCGTCCCTTTGCGGAGTGCAATATAATTGCTTGCTATCGACTCGTATTTTTGATCGAGCACGCCTTGGTCAAAAACTTCTTTGAGTCGTAAGGATAGTCCGGTTTCAATTTCTACCCAATTATAATTTCGTTCAAGAATTTTTAAATTGTATTCGGTCAGGAGGTTCGAATATCTTGAATAAATCTCTTTCAATCGCATCGAGTCATTCTCTGAGACCTGTCCCTTCGATTGTTTTTGAATATTAACAAATGCCTTCAGATCGTTGAGTATGTTTTTAAAATGTGCGAGTTGAGTAATAGCTATCTGTTCATCAAAAATAAAAACTTTATAGACTTTAGATTTTGCCTCTTCAACTTCTGCTACATATTGTTTTTTATCTTTTAAAATCGGGAACGAGAATGGCGAGATAAGGTTATCGTTTGACCATACCGCACCAACTTTGTGGGTTATTTCGATCGAAGGGGTAGAAGGAAACATCAAGGAAATGATAACAAGGAGCAACAATCCGATCGAAATTTTTAAAACAAGTTTGATTGTCGGACGCTGTCGCTCGGACGGTTTCGCAAGCGAAGTAGAATTTTTGGGTAAAAATGGTGCCATAATAAAATTATCCCTTCACGCTGCCGAGTGTTAAACCGGAAACGAGCCATCGACTGAGAACAAGAAACAAGACGACTACCGGTATCATCACGATAAACGAAGCAGCCCCATACAGCCCCCACTCGGTTGTCATATTCGCCTCGAATGATTTCAGTCCGAGAGGAAGTGTCCATAGTTGAGCATCCTGTAAAACTTGTGCGGCAACAATATATTCCGACCAAGCCGTCATAAACGAAAAAAGCCCTGTGATCACAAGCGCCGGAGAAGCAAGTGGAATAATGATTTTGTAGAACGCCTGAAACTGGTTGCAGCCGTCAATCTTTGCAGCTTCTTCTAAACTAAACGGAATTGTATCGTAGTATCCTTTCATAGTCCAAACGCAAAAAGGGAGAGCGGTGGCAGTGTAAATAATTATGATGCCTAAATAGGTATTTATTAATCCCAAATAGATTAACATAATATAGAGAGGAAGCAACAGCATTGTAGCGGGGAACATTTGAGTAACAAGCAAACTTAACAAACCGATTTTTTTACCGATGAATTTGAAACGTGAAAAAGCATAACCCGCCATCGATGCAAACACAACGCCGGTTAAAGTTACGACCAAAGCAACAAATGCACTGTTAGCAGTCCAAAGTAAAAAAGGCCGGTTCGTAAAAAGATCGATGTAAGCATTAAGCGTTGCGTTGGCGGGTATTATTTCCAACGAAGTTGAAAGCAACCGGTCGGCAGGACGGAGCGAAATTGTTATAACCTGCGATACGGGATAGATTGCAATGATCGCAAAAATAATCAGGGTAATATGCGTTGCGATTTTTGCTAAAACCTTTTTTAATTTGAATCTATTTTTCAATACGCTCCTTCAGTTGCTTTAGTTCGTTTCATAAAAACAAGACTTATAAACAGCAAGATTAAAAAAATCACAAACGAGAGTGCGGCAGCATATCCGTATCTGTATAAATTAAAAGCAGCTTTGTAAACAAAGGAAATGAGAATATGAGTTTGGTCGGATGGTTCGCCGCCGTTGCTTACAAGCCAAATAATATTCAAGTTGTTGAAGGTCCAAACTATTCCAAGCGTAATTGCAGGAATCATAACCGGTCGTATTAGAGGAAGTGTAATATTCTTGAGTTTTTGAATCCACGATGCACCGTCGATGTCGGCTGCTTCGTAAAGTTCGTGTGGAATACTCTGCAACGCACCCAAAGCCACTACCATCATAAAAGGAAAACCAAGCCATATATTTGTGAGGATACACGCCAGAAAGGCTTCGGTGGGACTTTTAAGCCATTCAACAGCGGGGAGTGAAAGATATTTTGTTATGATTAAATTGATTGACCCATATTCGTAGTTAAACATTCCTCGCCAAGTAAGTGCAACAATGTACTGCGGTATTGCCCACGGTAAAATTAGTAGAGTGCGATACACCGATTTACCGCGTATGTGTTGATTTAACAGTAATGCCAGAAACACTCCTATTACAACGTGGAAAAAGACATTTGTAAAAGTCCAGATGATTGTTTTTAAAAATACGTTAAAGAAAGTTGGCTCCGTGGGATCGGTAAATACTTTTACATACTGCACTAAACCTATCAGTTCCCAGTCCTTTATATGCCGAAGGTTCATATTAGAAAATGAAATTATCAGGTTGTATATAAAAGGATAGAATACAACTGCAAGTAATATAAGAATTGTTGGACCGACAAAAAATGCGATAAAAATATTTCGTGATAGCTTGTTCATTAAGATACTATAGGAAGTTCTACATATCCCTCGCGCGACATTTCGGCACCGTAATCAATTGTTGCCTGTTTATCTTCTTCAATTATTTCCTCAATCTTAATTACGTTAGCGAGAAAGTCGAGTATCGAAAATACCCATATACGTTTATCGCGGATACATGGCTTTCCGGAATAAATATTCGGATTCATATCATTTTCCTTTATTCATTCATTTCTTTAATTTTTCTGATCGCAAACTCTTGCATATCGTTAGCCGCTTGTTCAGCAGTTTTGGCACCACCTAAAACCGCCTGGTAACTCGGACGCATCGCATCCCAGATAGCACGAAGTTCAGGAACAACAGGCATTGCCCTGCCCCGGTCAATCTGTAACTGCGAGTTCACCATAATCTCATCGCTTTTGAAAAAAGGGTCGTCATACAATTCAATTAACGTCGGCAAAGTGTTAAGCTGTTTAGTATTTTCCATTTGTTGTTCAGGAGCGAGTAAAAATTTTAACAGCTTAATAACTTCAACCAATTTTTCTTTTTTAACATTTGCATTAATCGAATAGCCTTTCGGCGAAACCATCGGTGCGCACCATAAACCGGTCTTAGTTATTTTGGGAAGAGGCGAAATTCCGATATTAATACCAGCTTTTACGTAGCTTGCCCACGACCAATCGCCGTTAATAATCATTCCGGCTTTCCCATCTTTAAACAAAAGATCTGCAATATTGTAGTCGGCTTCATTAGGAATTATTTTGTGTTTGTCGCGCAAGTCTTTAATAAAATTCAATGCATCAACATTTGCCTGAGTGTTCAAAGTCGGATTTCCCACCTCATCCATCACCCACCCGCCGAATCCGCTTAAGAAAGGGACGAAGAAAAAAGGTTCGGTATAATTCCAAACTAAACCATAACGTTCGGGTTTTCCCGCTTCATTGAATACCATAATTTTTTTTGCAAGTTCTATCAACTCGGCATCGGTTTGCGGTGGCGAGGATACTAAATGTTTGTTGTACACAAGCGTAAGATGATTGCCAAGCTTATCGGCAATCTGATAAAGCCCACCTTTGTAATGTGTTAATGCTTTTGGATTAAATTTATCGAGCCACTCACGTTCAAATAAAGTGTCGAGTGGTAAAATAATATCCATTACTTGAAACGGACCCACTTGATCAGAAGGACCGTAAACCAAATCGGGACCCTGACCCGCAATAGTTGCTATAATAAATCCTGAACGGAGTTCTTCGGTCTCTTTATAAAGCTGCTCAACCCGAATACCCGGATTTTCTTTTCTAAAACGATCGAGCTGTGATTCTAAAATTTCCCTTTCATCAACACGCATTTGATGCCAGATTAAAATTTTAGGTCGCTGATCGTTATCAGAGCAGGAATAAATGATAGATGCTGCCCCAACGACTATCAGAAGGAATAATATTTTTTTTAAATGGATCATAATTCTAAAACTAAACACTCGAACGGCTTTAAATTCAAAACATATTTTCCTTTTTCTAATTTCAAAATTCTGCCTGAAATCAAATCGGTCGTTCCATGTTTTTTTGTGGATAAATCCACAACAAGACTCACAGGTTTTTCGGGATTACCGTTAGCCGCAACAATTAGCCGCTTCCGATTCCTGCGTTCGAATACCACTAAATCAGGGTGTTGCGTCTGGTAAAATATAAAACTTTTCGGATTTATATTTGTGATCAGTTTGTGATGTTTTTTTCGAATCTCAGAAATTTGCTGTATAAATTTAGTGAAATCATATTTAGAATTCCAATCGAATGCGAACTCGCTGAATAAGGGTAGCTTGTTCGAGGGATATTCAAGCAAATCTTCAGCCGAAAATCCGAGTCCGGTATTAATCGGAAATGTCTCGCCAATCTCAAAACCATTGTGGATAAAAGGAATGGATGGAAGGAAATTATTTATTACCCAGCAATATTTCGAGAATTTAATTCCATCACGCCGGGCTGCTGTCCGCGGAGTGTTATGACTTTCGGGTGTAGCAAAAAAATGTATCGGATAACCGTCGGACGAAAAATTATACAAAATTTTTTTTAACCGTTCCGTATCATGTTGTTCGCTCCACAAATAACCAATAACAGCATTGTAGCCTTCCTCAACGCTTTTGTTTGAGACAGAAAAATTCTCGTCCCAAAAAGCGAAGTCAGGATTAATCTCGCGGGCTTTGCTAACCATCCGATGTTTCAAATCCATCGGAAGCGCATGCCCCATATCAATCATCACACCATCGATGCCGAAAGAACGCTGGTAATGCGGAATAATTCCAACTATTTTTTCCCAGAGAGGCTTGTTGATATTTTCAGGCTTCGATAGATATTCGTCATACATCCGCACGGTGTTGTAACCGATGTAATTAAATTCGGGATGCTGATATAATTTTAAGTAAGTTACATCGCCCCAAGGGGGTTGTGTATCGTTCGGGGGCCAATCTGCGAATGCCCCCGGAATTCTTACTCGCGTTCCATCCTCTAAAATTCCTACATACCTGTTTCCTGATTTATGTATAGTTTCTTTTTTCGGGACATCAGTGAACATCTCTCGATATATCAGATGCGGAGGAACGAGTTTATCGAATCTGTGCTGACTGGTAGCATAAAATATTTTTTCTAATTCCTCTTTCGAAAAAATCGGCGACCCATATTTTGTTTCATCGGTCGAACGGGGTTCGCGGTCTTCTACATTCTCTTTTATCCAGTAAAACCACTCTGGATGGTCTTTAACCCACTCGCCATCCTTAGCCATTGTTCGAAAAACGAACTCGACAACTACGCGTATTCCAAGTTTGTGTGCCGCCTCAACGAATGCGGCAAATTCAATATCAGCGCCAACCCCGATATTTAGTTCGGCAAGGTTTGGATCGATTTCATACGGATTTTTTATTGCATAGGGTGAGCCGAGAGTTCCTTTGTTTCCATCAACCCCAATCGAAGTAATAGGAAGCAGATGGATTGTATTCACCCCCAACGATTTATAGTAAGGTAAAAGAGAAATCGCTTTCAGAAACGAGCCGGTTTCGCGAAAACCATCTGAATTAACTGGCAAATCGATTTTGCCATTATGACTGTGATTGAATGCTGTCCCGGTTCGTACGAATAGATTGTAAATTACTGCATCTTTAGTCCAATTGCCCCGTTTTGTAGTTTGTATTTTGTGCGATTTATATTTTTTTACAAATCTTACGGAGTTCAGGAAAAATTTGTAAGGATGGACTTTCACCGCTTTCCGTCCTGAATGTTTGTTGTTAAGCCATTGAGGTGGCAGATAATAATTAAATTTTTCCTTTTTTGTTAAGAGATATTTTTCATAAAGTATCTCCTCGAGCAATAAAAGATTCGAGCTATGTTTCATGCTTACGCCCCTAAATAAATTTAGTTACAAATTATTAAAACGAATCGTTAATTACAAATCGGTGCGACTTGAAACAAACAAAAACTTTATGTAATTTGGTTGGTAATTAATCGTTTAATTTTTTTAGGAGATTCATAATGGATTTGAAGAAGATACAAACAGTTTTGCGTAAACGCGGTATCGGTGGCTGGCTTTTCTACGATTTTCATAATCGGGATATGTTGGCTTACCGCATATTAGGGCTCGACAGCACCAAAATGGCAACACGACGCTGGTTTTATTTTATCCCCGCCAAAGGCGAACCCTGCAAATTAACCCACAGCGTCGAAAAGTTTAAGCTCGATTCACTCCCCGGTAAAAAAGAGGTTTACTTACCGTGGGAACAACAACATTCTCTCCTGAAAAAAATGTTAGGACCGAAAAAGAAAATTGCAATGCAGTATTCTCCAAAAAATAATATCCCGTACATCTCGATAGTCGATGCCGGGACAGTCGAACTGGTAAAAAGTTTCGGACACCAGGTGGTATCGTCGGCTGATTTAGTTACTGAATTCGAAGCCTTCATAGATGAAAAAGGTTATCGGTTTCATCTTCAAGCGTCAAAAACAATTGATAGAATTCGCAAGCAAGCTTTCGAGTTAATCGGAAAATCGATAAAAGAAAAGTTGGATCTAACCGAATATGATGTTCAGCGATTTATTCTGAAACGTTTTCAGGAACAGGGATTGGTTACTCACAGCGCACCGATTGTTGGAACGAACGACCATCCTGCCGATCCGCACTTTGAGCCGACACCGCAAAACGGACGCAAGTTCAAAACAGGAGATACAGTATTAATAGATTTGTGGGCAAAGAAAAATGTGCCGAATGGAATTTATTATGACATAACATGGGTCGGATACATTGGGGTTAACCCGCCTCCCAAATATGTCGAGATTTTTAATGCAGTAAAGAACGCACGCACTGCTGCGGTAAAATTTGTTCAGGAAAAATTTGCAAAAAAAATACCATGCTACGGCTGGGAAGTGGATGATGTATGCCGTAACGTCGTGAAGAAAGCCGGCTTCGGAAAATATTTCCTCCATCGAACCGGTCATTCAATCGGCGTTGAAGTTCACGGCAACGGTGCAAATATCGACAACCTCGAAACAAAAGATGAACGCCAGCTTATGCCCGGATCGTGTTTCTCGATTGAACCGGGAATTTATTTAGAAGGCGAAATGGCGGTGCGAAGCGAAATTAATATGTTCATAAAGCATAACGGCGAAGCAGTTGTAACAGGCGAAGTACAGAATGAAATCGTTCTAATTTAAAATAAAAGGAGCTATTGTGAATATTCAAAATCAAATTAATTTTTTGAAGACAGGTTTTCAGAAACAATTCTGGGTAGCAAATATAATGGAATTATTTGAGCGGCTTGCTTACTATGGTCAGGCGGCTGTTTTGAGTATTTTTTTACGCGACCATCTCCACTTTGATGAGTTCGCAGCCGGCAAACTCTCTTCCATATTTGGCGGGTTAATTTATTTTCTGCCGATTTTTGCAGGCGCTTTAGCCGATAAATTCGGCTTCAGAAAATCGTTCACTTTTGCTTTCTTCGTTTTAGCCATCGGTTATTTCTTAATCGGTGCAACAGGTATTCCGCCGTTTTCCGATTTGATCGCGAAAGAACATCTATTTTGGACTTTAACAGCCATCTTAATTTTAACAGCCATCGGCGGTTCGTTTATTAAACCGGCAGTTTTAGGGACAATTTCTAAAACGACAACACCTGAATCAAAATCGCTCGGCTATGCGATTTATTATATGCTTGTAAATGTTGGTGGTGCACTCGGTCCACTGATTGCATATTTGGTACGAGATAATATCGGAATCAGCTACGTCTATTTAGTTTCAGCAATTTCCTGCGCTCTGATGTTTGTAAGTACATTAATATTTTTCAAAGAACCGGGAGGAACTGAAGATGCACCCGGCGGTTTACTCAAAGAAAAATTTTCTAACCTGATTTATGTACTTAAAAACTTCCGCTTCATTACTTTTTTACTTATCTTCTCATTGTATTGGATAATGTTCTGGCAAATTTTTATTATTATTCCCTACTTTATACGGGATTTCATCTCAAGAGATGTACCCTTCGAACTTGTTGAATCCACAGGCGCATGGAGTATTATCTTCCTTCAAGTTTTAGTCAATCGCTTAACTGTCAAACTCTCACCTATCACTGCGATTTCAACTGGGTTCGCCTTATCAGCGTTAACTTGGATAATTATTTACACTAATCCAACTTTATGGGTTATTGTTCCGGCACTCGTAATCTTTGCGATAGGGGAAATGACGCAAGCTCCCCGATATTATGAATACATTGCTAACCTTGCCCCCAAAGGACAAATCGGACTTTTCCAGGGATACGCATTTTTACCGATAGCGATGGGCTGGGTATTTGGTGGAACTTTCGGCGGATACATTTATAAGGTTTTCGCTAAAGAAGCCGGTACACCCGATATGATCTGGCTGATACTTGCCGGTGTTGGTACGTTGGCTGCTATTCTAATGTGGATTTATAACAAGTTTGTTGCTCACGAAAAAACAGCGAATGCGACAGGGAAAAATTAATGCCTGCGACGAGTAAATTTTTTATTAAAAGCTTAACGGGTTTGATGAAAAAAACTGAAATAATTTTCTTCAAACCATATGTCGGTTTAACAATGCCGGATTTGCGTGATTTTTTCGGAATAAAAAGTGAAAAGGAAATATTTTTAACTGAACTTCTTGATGATATAAGAAAGAATAAAAATATTTTTGATATAATTTCCATCAACGGGGTGAATGCTCTCGTGTCGAAGAAGTTTTTTACTATCTATCTCGCATTAATTTTGGAACGGAGCGCAAAGAACGCAGTTTATAAACAACTCCCCATAAAAGAGTACACGAAATTTGAGAGAGATTTATACAAAGCAATTTTAAAGCACGCCCCCATCTCGAGAAAGTCAATAATGTTTTTATTCGGATTATCGGGCAAGAAGGGACGCAAACTTCTGGATGATGCGTTACAAAAATTATGGAAAAGATTATGGATAACGCGTATTAGTTTTCAGAAAGATGAAGGCACGGTGTGGCAAGCAGTTGTTGATTGGGATAAAATTTCCATTAGGAGAGCTTTAAATACCGGCAGAGTTGTTGCCATGAAAGAAATCGTCTCAGCTATCATCCGTAGCGGCAAAGTAATTACTCGCCCGCAAATCAGACAGTTGCTGAAAGGAGTTGCTTCGGCAGAAGAAGTTGATAGTGTGATAACTGCCCTGTTAGTTAAAAAAAATATTGAAGTTCATCCATCAATTATTATAAACGGGAAGAAAGCCCTCGTCCCTATTGGAAGTATCAAAAAATCTGAGTCCTCCCGACGACTCAGACAATAAACTGACGGCTGGTTAAACTAATAGGGATCCGCCCTGTCGCTGCTTAGATACAGCAATCTGTTTATTTCAATGACGCTCTACAGTATATATTCTTACAATTGGGGTTGGTCGCAGAAAATTTTAATGCAAATTCTCAACATTTTTTCCCAACTTGTCTCATTTAGTACGACAGGTCTAATTTATCAATCAGCT
>JBBIOD010000021.1:0-24917 GCA_037443545.1 Ignavibacteriales bacterium
AAAATCCAATTACCTCATAGCATTTTTTAAATCCTCAATTATATCATTCACGTCTTCAAGTCCTACTGAAATTCTGACCAAGCCGTCAGTTACACCTATTTTCTTGCGCTGATCGGGTGGGATGGATGCGTGCGTCATTGTAGCAGGATGCGAAATAAGCGATTCGACTCCGCCTAAACTTTCAGCGAGTGCACACAGCCGGACTTTCTTCAAAAATTTTTTTGCTGCATCTAAACTTCCCAAATCGAATGCTATCATGCCCCCAAAATTTTTCATCTGCTTCTTTGCTAATTTGTATTGTCGATGTGAGGGGAGTCCGGGATAATAAACTTTTTTAACTTGTTTTTGTTTTACCAACCATTGAGCTACCTGCATAGCGGCTTTACCGTGGTGTTCCATTCTGACTGCGAGTGTTTTCGTTCCACGCAAACACAACCACGAATCGAACGGGCTTAAAATACTACCGATAGCTTTTTGGAAAAATCGTAAACGCTCTGCAATTTTTTTGTTGCTTGTTACTACAATCCCACCGACCATATCGCTGTGTCCGTTCAGGTATTTAGTTAAACTGTGCATCACAATATCGATTCCGTAATTAAGCGGCTGCTGTAGGTAAGGTGTCGCAAAAGTATTATCAACTACCGAAAGCACACCTTCGGTTTTTGCTAATTTTGCTATCGCGTCAATGTCTGTAATTTCCATCGTCGGATTAGTAGGTGTTTCGATGAAGATCATTTTTGTGTTTTGCTTAAAAGCCTTTTTTACATTCGCGATGTCGGTAGTATCAACAAAATCGAATTCTAATCTAAAATCTTCCCAAATCGTTTTTGCAATGCGGTATGTTCCACCATAAACATTGTGGGAGATGATAACATGATCGCCTATGTTCAGCATCCTGAGGATAGAATCTATAGCTGCCATACCTGAACCGAACGCCATTCCGTCGGTACCGTTTTCGAGTGCAGCGATGTTTTGTTCCAGGGCAGTCCGCGTCGGATTTGATACGCGCGTGTACTCGTAACCTTTATGTTTACCTAATTCTTCCTGCACATAAGTTGATGTTAGATAGACTGGCGTCATTACAGCACCAGTTGTTGGGTCGGGTTCTTGTCCTGCGTGAATTGCTTTTGTTGAAAAGCCGGTTTCAGTTTTCGATTTCACATTTTACCTTTCTGTTATTTTTAAAGATTTCTTTTTTTTCCAAAGTTTTTCTATTTCTACGCCAAACAAAACTACTAATGATAGCGCAAGAGTTAATATCAACTCATCGAGATTAAGCGGTTCTGTATGGAAAATAGGGTTTAAAAACGGAATATATACGACGATCATTTGTAAGAAGATATTTAAAACTATCGCAGCCAAAAGTGGTTTGTTACTGATGAAACCAATTTTGAAAATCGAATCTGCATCGGAGCGCACACTCATTGCGACAGACATTCTACCGATTACGAGGGAGGTGAAGACCATAGTTTGCCATGCCATCCCTTCACTCATTGCAAGGGATTGAAAGAGGAGAGCAGAAACACCAATAATTAAACCATATATAATTATAAAAGCTCCCGTGCCACGTGCAAAAACGCTTTCGTTCGGGTTCCTGGGTGGTCTTTTCATTATTTTCCGGTCAGCCGGCTCTGCTGTAAGAGCGAGTCCAGGAAGGCTGTCGGTAAGTAAGTTCATCCATAATATTTGGATTGGAAGCATAGGCAAAGGCAGTCCGAAAAATGGAGCGAGAAAAATTGCCCAAAGCGTTCCAGCATTTGAAGTCATCGTATATTTGATAAACCTGAGTATGTTGTCGTATATCTTCCTTCCTTCTCTAATAGCTTTAACAATGGTAACGAAATTATCGTCTAATAAAATCATAGCTGAAGCTTCTTTCGACACAGCCGTTCCAGTAATACCCATTGCGATTCCTATATTTGCATATTTTAAAGCTGGAGCATCGTTTACACCATCGCCGGTCATAGCCACAAATTGTCCCTTCTCTTGCAACGCTCTTACAATTTTGAGTTTCTGATCGGGGGCTACGCGAGCATAAACACTTATATTTTCTACGTTCTTTTCGAATTCTTCAAGAGACAATTTTTCGAGTATTCTGCCGGTCATAACTGATTTAGCTCCATCCTCGATAATTTTTAATCGCCTGGCGATGGCATACGCTGTTAAATGATGATCGCCGGTAATCATCACAGGTTTAATCCCAGCAGTTTTACAAAGTGCGACTGCCTCTTTGACTTCTTCCCGGGGTGGGTCCATCAATCCTGCGAAACCGACGATTGTGAGATTCGATTCAAAATATTCAGGAGTTATATTTTCAGGAAGTGAATCCCATTTTTTCATAGCGATGCACAGAACCCTAAGTCCGTCGGCAGCCATCCTATCATTAATGTTAGTAAGAGCCAATTTATCGATTGGCGATAATCCTTCGGATGTTAGTATGTTATCAGCCTTTTCAATCAGAACATCCACAGCTCCTTTTGTGAAAGAATAAAAGAACTCTCCGATTCCCACTTGATTATTTTCATCTATCAGATTTTTATGAATAGTGGTCATGCATTTTCTATCTGAATCAAATGGGATTTCGGAAATGCGTGGATATTTTTTTTCCAATTCTATCTTATCAAATCGATGTTGCTTTGCGAATGTATAGAGGGCTATTTCGGTAGGGTCGCCCAACGCTTTTTCTTCAGCATCCATTTTCGCATCATTACTAAGCGCAAGCGCTGATAAAAAGTAATCGAGTGTAGAATTTTTATTGTTTAAAAAATAATTTTGAAAATTTGGTTCAGTCGATTTGAATAAATTATTATCGGCGTAAACCTCTTCCACTGTCATTTTATTTAATGTAAGGGTTCCGGTTTTATCCGAGCAGATGTATGTTACCGAGCCAAGGGTTTCGACTGCTGGAAGTTTTCTTATCAGTGCGTTTAGCTTCACCATTTTTTTAGCGCCAATTGCTAATGCTATCGTAATAACTGCCGGTAGTGCTTCTGGAATAGCGGCAACTGCAAGACTTATGGAAGTCAAAAACATCAACATTACATCTTCGCCTCGTAATAAACCGGCAACAAATACAATAGCACATATAACAAGAATTACAAGTGCGAGTTTTGTACCGAAAAGTGTAAGACGTTGTTGGAGGGGGGGGTTAATATTTTTATCATCCTGAAGAAGTGTAGCAATTTTTCCTATTTCAGTGTTCATACCGGTTGCGGTTACTATGCCGGCGCCTCTGCCATATGTTATCACAGTCCCTTGGTAGCCCATATTTAATCTGTCTCCAATTGACAGGTGTTCATCATGTAGGCGTGCAATATTTTTTTCTACCGGAACCGATTCACCTGTAAGTGCAGCTTCTTCTACTTTTAAGTTAGCAGCATCAAAAAGTCGGACGTCGGCAGGAATAATCTGTCCTGTTTCGAGTATAACGATATCTCCCGGAACAACGCCGGCAGCTGGTATGTTTACGTGAAGTCCATCGCGCACGACGGTGCAAAAAGGAGCGGCCATTTTTCTAAGCGCAGCCATAGCTTTTTCGGCTCTGTATTCCTGAACAAATCCAATTATTGCATTCAATATCACAATAGCTAAAATTGCAGCGGCATCAGTAGGTTTACCAACTATCCCAGCTATTATAGCTGCTGCGATCAACACCATTATCATAAAGTCCTTGAACTGTTCAGCGAACATTATGATTGGATGTTTTTCCTTCTTTTCTACTAATTGATTGGATCCGTATTCAACAAGCCGTCTTGTCGCCTCCTCCGAAGATAAACCACTCAACGATGTACCAAAATCTTCCAAAACTTCCGAGATATTTTTTTGATGTGAGAGCATTAATAAGTATCAGGAACCTATTATTTTTTTAAATTCTCTGTAACTTATCAGTATCAGGGTTACTGCTGTAATAGGTATTACGAAAAGAATCATTACAGAACTGAATGCCGGTAGCATATTGTGTTGCGTTGCGTCGAAGAATAAGTATAAAATATACGCTATATAATAGCCGAAAAATAAAACACCCTCCCATCGTGAGATAGAATTGCCTGTAAAAAAAATTGGGAGACAAGCGATGGCGACTGCAATCATTATCGGAATATCAAAATTTAATACAGCGGGCGATACTGAAATTCCGTTCGGTGCGACTATACTCGTTAGTCCGAGTACAGAAAGGATGTTGAAGATGTTGCTGCCAACTACATTACCGACGGCGATATCTTTTTCGCCCTTGATTGCCGCGACGACAGATGTAGCAACTTCCGGCAAAGATGTGCCAGCCGCAATTATAGTTAATCCAATTACTAGTTCACTTATTCCCAAAAAAGTTGCTAATTCTATTGCACCTTTAACCAGCCAATTTGAACCTAAAACTAATAAAGCACCTCCAACAATTATTAATGTAATCTGAAATGCAAGGGAACGTTGCTTTTTAATTTTTACAGGTCCGAATTCTTCTTCATACTCGTCCTTAATAGCTTGGCTTTCTTTTCGACTTTGGCGAATTGAGAATACTGTGTAAATGATTACGATCAAAAATAAAATAAAGCCATCCGTTCGACTGATTTGTCCGTCTAGCGAGAGTATCCAACTTAAAACAGAAACACCTATCATTAGCGGGACATCGATTTTAATCAATTGTTGCTTGACTACGAGCGGAGTGATGGATGCAGAGATGCCTAAAATCAGGAGTATATTAAAAATGTTGCTGCCGACCACACTGCCGAGTGCGATGTCGGGTTGATATATTAATGCTGAGTTAACACCTACAGCAAGTTCGGGGGCGCTTGTTCCGTAAGCCACAACAGTTAAACCGATTACAAGAGGTGATACGCCAATCAACGTTGCGATCCTCGAAGCGCCTCTTACTAATAATTCAGCTCCGATTATTAATAATACGAATCCTAAAATAAATAATATTAGAGTGAGAAAATCCATTATCTCGACATATATTCAATCACATCATAACGGGTAACGATGCCGGCAATTTTTTTATTTTCTTCGATAATGACTGCTGAGTTTTTCTTTGTTAATAATTCGATTGCGTGTTCGATAGGGGCTTCGATGCCGATAATCGGATATGTCGGTTTCATAATTTGGCTAACAGGTTTATCGAGTAAAGCTGAATTTTCAAGGACAGCCGACATTAAATCGCCATCGTCGATGCTTCCCACAGATTTTCCATTGTCGATTACAGGAATCTGAGAAATATCGAATTGTTTGATCAGTTCGAATGCATGTTGGATGGTTGCTGATGAATGGACAGAAACAAGTTGAGGCAGGTTTTTGGATTTTCCTTTAATCACAAAGCGCATTGTAACTTTTTCGGGAATCAGGAAACTGTGCTCGCGCATCCAGTTGTCGTTATACATTTTACTCAAGTATCTCTCGCCGGTATCGGGAATAAGGACGACAATCACTTGGTTCTCACTCAAGCGTTCAGCGATTTTTAATGCGGCGCCCAAAGCAGTGCCTGCCGACCCGCCTGCAAAAATGCCCTCTTCTCTGGCTAATTTGCGTCCAATCAAAAACGATTCTTTATCGGTAACTTCAATTACTTCATCCACATACTCGAGATGCAACGTACCGGGAATCCAATCCGAACCAATTCCTTCAACCTTGTATGGTTTAAACGTAGCCGGAATTTTTTTAGTTTCCTGGAAATCTCTCAGTATTGATCCCGTCGGATCAGCCACGATATTTTTTATTTTAGGATTTTTCTCTTTTAAATATTTCCCAACTCCACTTATTGTACCACCTGTTCCTACACCAGCGACGAAATAATCAATTTTTCCTCCGGTCTGTTCCCAAATTTCAGGACCTGTAGTTTTGTAATGAGCTTCAGGATTTTTTTGATTGTAAAACTGATTTGCTAAAATTGAATTCGGAGTTTCGCGAACGATACGTTTTGCTACTTCTGTATAGCTTTCGGGCGACTCGTGTGCGACTGCTGTTGGAGTAATAATTACCTCAGCGCCGAAAGCCCGCAATAGTTGAACTTTCTCGTTACTCATTTTATCAGGGATTGTGAAGATGCACTTATAATTTTTAACGGCTGCTGCAAGAGCAAGTCCAACGCCTGTGTTGCCTGATGTGGCTTCGACGATTGTTCCACCTGCCCGAAGCCGGCCATCACGCTCTGCATCCTCGATTATCTCAATTCCGATTCTGTCTTTCACAGAACCGCCGGGATTAAAGAATTCTAACTTAAGAAAAATTTCAGGTTTATAACCTCTCGAAATTTTATTTAATTTTACGATAGGTGTGTTGCCAATTGTTCTTAAAATGTTTTCTTTGATATCCATTTTTTATTTGTCGTTAGTTAATAGTTGTTAATATAAAATTGTGTTTTCAGAAAAATTATTTAAGAACCTTTCCGCCAGAGGGGGATAGATGAAACGATTCAATGTTAATAAGTTTCTTAACGATATAAATATTGAAAATACTGTTTCAACAAGTTCGGAATATAATTCGGTAAATATTTTAGATTTCTCGAATCATAAATCCAACATTATTTATCTATTCATCATGCTGGCAGCAAATCCGGCTCCGAAACCGTTATCAATATTCACAACGGTAACTCCTGAGGCACATGTATTAAGCATTCCGAGTAATGCTGCAGCACCTCCAAAACTTGCACCGTAGCCACCTGAAGTTGGAACAGCGATCACAGGAACATCAACGAGTCCACCAACTACACTTGGTAATGCACCCTCCATCCCCGCAACTACAATTATGACATTTGCAGTCATTATTTTATCGTAGTTTGAGAACAAGCGGTGAATTCCTGCCACACCAACATCATAGAGACGTACTACCGGATTACCTAACATCTCCAAAGTAAGGCAGGCTTCTTCGGCAACTGGTATATCTATCGTTCCGGCAGACACAACGAGAACACTTTTTTTATTCTCATCAGGTTTACTTGGTTTGTTTGCATATATGATGCGGGCTACTTTGTCGTAGTGTGCCTTCTTGGTTTTTTTTTGGACAGCTTTGAATTGTTCGGGAGTTGCGCGTGTTGCAAGTAGCGGTTGATTGCGTTGAATAATTTTTGACGAGATAACTGATACTTGTTCTGGAGTTTTTCCCTGGCACAGTATAACTTCCGGAAATCCTTTGCGAATTGTCCTGTGATGATCGATTGTCGCAAAACCCAGAGATTCCGATCGAAAAGTTAACAATGTTTTTAACAGTTCGTTCTGAGATAGCTTGCCAGTTTTAAAATCACCTAATAATTTTGAGAGATATTCTTTCTTCATAGCAGCAAAAATATAGCTATTTTCAGGTTTATAAGCAAAAATAATCGAGTGATGAATCAACTTTGCGTTCAATTTGAAGGGCGGTTTCTTTTGTAGGAGGTCTTTATTTGTATAGTTTGAAAAGAAGTATGCACATTATTTTAGAAAAGTTGTGAAATTAAATATAATTTTTACATTAGCAGTGAGTTTTTTATTATTCTAAATTTCATTATCTCAGGTTCGTACTTATGAATAAAAAAGAGTAAATGAAAAAACGGGCGACTCTGCGTTTACCCTTTTTACCATTATTTCAAAAAGTGAAGATATTACTCCCCTTAATCATATGATAGTATTTCATCAACTGAAATTTTTATTCTTTAAAAACCTATCGAATTATAAAAAATTTTTCCAAATAAGGGGATAGGGAGAGGCATTAAAATACCGACATTGTCAGATCTAAATGGTTTTGGAGAAAACGTCGGACCGCTTTCTTGTATTTCTGGAAAAACATCTAAAAGGTTTTATTTTGGACCAAATGGATCTTTCAAGTATCCTTCAGGCGACAATAGTGATATTCCAACACCTCTATTGTCATTTTGTGGTTTGATAGGTTGGCAGTGGTTCCTGGGAGACGATCTTGCAATCGGCTTAGACATCGGGATGAATCGTTGTGTCGGATCTCCCCAAGTGATGAATATAAAATCAGCAATTACGAAGGGACTGTTCCTACATTTCGTTTTAATAACGATTATTTGGGGTAAAAATTCATTAATCAAGAATTTATCAAAAATCGACTATTTTGTGATAAATTTTCTGAAAATATACTTGAAAAATCAATCGTGGAAATTTTTTCCCCTTTTTTTCTGCAGGCAGCCCCAGATGCAAGGATACATATAGAGGATCGAACAGGCCTGCGTGCCGAAGCTTTTGGTAGCGCTATGACAATCAGGCGCGTTATATAAAAATTATTTATTCATCGCAGATATGTTTTTTCAGATGTCTCTACGTAGTAAGTATCCTGTATTTTTACCGTGGTAGATTCTAAATCACTGATTATAAATATCCTTTTTAGGAGGAAGTATGTACCGTTTATTTTTAATTTTGTTTATATCGTTTACTTTAATTTCGAATGTTCCGTCATCATACTCGATGCAGGACTCGCTCGGTTTTAGTTATTTCGAGTTTAGTATGTTTCGAACGGGTATAACGATGCCCGACAAATATAACTCTACGGAGACTCTTTATCTTAATGGTTTCGGAATAGGTTCAAGTTCGAATGTAAAAATTATTGATGAAATCGAGATTGGTCCAGTCGGAAAATTATCTATCAATTTAGGCAGGGATCTTTTACTCGGTTTTACTTCAGGCAAGATGACTGTAAATTCGATGCCGGTTATTTCTGATACTAGCTTCAAGTATCCAGCCGATTTAAAATCGCCTCACGAGGTAAATCACCTAACCGGAATTTTAGATCTGTATTCTTTGAATGTGAACTCCGAATACCATTTACCTTTGATAGGCGAGCGAGCTTTAATCGGTCAGTTTGCGGTTACATTTTTTAACATCGGCGGAACGATTTCGTATATGAAGGGGGGCGTTTTTAAAGATAAGTTTTTTGGCGTAATAAACTTACTTCCGTTTTATATTCAACCATCTGTCAAGCTAAAATTAAAGGGTGCAACACTTGGTGTAGGGCTGCTAATCAACCCGTATAGTTTTTTAGAATACCGATTCGGTCCAGAACATTTTTTTGCTGAAGAAGAAAAGGGTATTAAATCGAATTCAGCGCAAATAACAAAATATGCGCTCCAATTCTTTTTACGGTATTAGTGTATAGACGTTTCACTTTGCTACCAATATGAGATTTTTCTTTTAGTCTCATTGTAGGTCAGAAGAAGTTTGTGTACAGTCTTAAGACATCATACATATTATTAATCAAGTTGAGTTCTTCGTACGATAGAATAATTTTTCTGTTCAACAAAACCGTTATCATTTTTTTTGTATTCACGACTCCGAGTGAAAGTGATTTTGTGTTGTAGAGTTTCGAACGTCCACTTATAAGCTTTGTTTTTAACAGCCCAAGTTTCAGTCCAAGCAGTGGATATATCAGTTACATCGAGAGATAGCCTCCATCATGCGATACGAGGTCAATTTCGACAAATCCCGGTGTTTTCTCGTTCCATTCAGAAAAAGTTCTAATAGGAATTTGGTGTTTTAAGTAAAGTACCTGGTTTTGTAGTTGACCTGCCTTTTAATTGAGACTTTTTACGTTCAACTCTAAGATTTCTGTCAATAGTAGCCGGGCTCATACTACGAAGTTTACTTCGAGTTTCTGAATCGATAACAAGTTCCTCAAAGCGCACTAAATGTGTGTAAACAGTCTCGTATGAATTGAGAAAGTCGTTTACCACAAATACCGTCTGCGATGTACCAAAGTTGTTTCAATGCTTTATTAACTCGTTCATCATACACACGAGTGCGAGATCTTTTTAACCGTTTCTTTTTCGAAGTTCCGAACTCGTAGATGGTTTTCACTTCCTTGATTGTGAGCTTTACTTTTCGTCCCCAGTTATGGAGCAGAAATGACGCATAAGCTCAGGCATAACCTGTACTGGAACAGTATTGGTTAAGGATTAGAGTTTTTTGTTTCTTGCTTGATTATTGGTAACGTTGTGCAAATGCTTTGGTTATAGTTTGTCGATCTGCTAAGGTTAACAGTGCAATGGTTATTTCCTGTTCCGATTTCTGTCGAATAGCTATTCAGTATCATCTGTTTTGGCTTAATATCTAAGAAAATCGGGTATAGTCTCATAGAAAACAACTTCGCTTTATTTAATTTTCATATAGATTCTTACATAAGTCGACGAATATCTTTTCTTTAGATTTTGAGTGAGGCAAATCGTTACCTTGAATCTTTCAAATCCTTTTTGTAACTTTGTGTTAATTGAACTTTATAAAAAAGAATTATTACCTTTATCAAAGGAGACTTAAATGGATTTGAAAAAAATTCAATCTGCGTTGCGAAGACATAAAATAGATGGGTGGCTTTTTTACGACTTCCATAACCGCGACCAATTAGCTTATCGTATATTGGGTCTTGACACAGCGAAGATGACTACACGACGATGGTTTTACTTTATACCCGCTAAGGGTGAACCCAAAAAGTTAGTTCATAGTGTTGAGAAGCATAAGCTGGATTCACTCCCCGGTAAAAGCGAGGTTTACCTGCCGTGGGAGCAACAGCACAAATTGTTAAAAAAAATATTGGGCAGTAAGAAGATAATCGCAATGCAGTACTCCCCTAAAAATAACATCCCTTATGTATCCATAGTAGATGCCGGCACTATTGATTTGATAAAAAGTTTTAAACACAAAATAGTTACCTCAGCCGACCTTGTTACGGAATTCGAAGCATACATAGACGAGGAGGGATACAAATTACATTTGGAAACAGGCAAGTTGGTAGATAAAATACGTAACGAAGCATTCCAGTTAATTAAAAAATCGGTAAATGATAATTTGGACACGACTGAGTACGATGTTCAGCAATTTATTATGAAACGGTTTTCCGAGGAGGGGCTTATTACAGCCGATGCACCAATCGTGGGAACGAACGAACATCCTGCCGACCCTCATTTTGAGCCGACGCCAAAGAATGCACGGAAATTTAAAAAAGGGGATACGGTTTTGATTGACCTGTGGGCAAAAAAGAATATTCCCGGCGGAATCTATTACGACATCACTTGGGTTGGTTTCATTGGCGAAGTGCCTCCAGCGAAGTATGTCGAGATATTTAATATAGTAAAGAACGCACGCGATGCGGCTATAAAGTTTGTTCAAGAAAAATTTGCAAAAAAGAAACCCTGCTTCGGCTGGGAGGTGGACGATGTGTGCCGGAATGTTGTGAAGAACGCCGGTTATGGAAAATATTTTGTTCATCGAACTGGTCATTCGATCGGCTCTGAAGTTCACGGCAACGGAGCGAACATAGATAATTTAGAAACAAAAGACGAACGCCGCCTTATGCCAGGAGCTTGCTTCTCGATAGAACCGGGAATTTATCTCGACGGCAAAATGGCTGTTCGTTCTGAAATAAACATGTTCATAAAACACAATAGTGAAGCCGTAGTTACGGGTGAAGTCCAGAATAATATCGTATTAATATAAAGAGGAAGGAGATATTGTGGATATTAACAAACAAATTCAGTTTTTGAAGACTGGTTTTCAACGTCAATTCTGGGTTGCAAATATAATGGAACTGTTCGAGCGATTGGCTTATTACGGTCAAGCTGCAGTGTTGAGCGTATTTCTTAGAGACCATTTGCACTTTGATGAATTTCAGGCAGGTAAGCTCTCATCAATATTTGGCGGGTTGATTTACTTTTTACCAATTTTTGCAGGCGCGCTCGCCGATAAATATGGTTTCAGGAAATCTTTTACATTTGCATTTTTCATACTAACAATTGGTTATTTTCTTATCGGAGCAACCGGGATACCACCGTTTTCGGAGCTGATTGCAAAGGAATATCTATTCTGGACATTAGCGGCTGTATTGGTTTTCACAGCAATCGGCGGGTCATTTATCAAGCCGGCTGTGTTAGGGACAGTATCAAAAACAACAACTCCCGAATCTAAATCTCTCGGATATGCAATTTATTATATGCTGGTAAATGTTGGCGGCGCAGTCGGTCCCGGTATAGCTTTCCTTGTGCGTGATAGTATCGGAATAAGCCACGTTTACCTTGTTTCAGCATTTTCTTGCGCTCTTATGTTTGTCAGCACTTTAATTTTCTACAGAGAACCCGGTGGCGCCGAGGATGCACCCGGTGGTTTATTGCGTGAAAAATTTTCTAACTTGTTCTATGTTCTAAAAAATTTCCGCTTCATGATTTTTCTCTCAATATTTTCACTGTATTGGATAATGTTCTGGCAAATTTTTATCATAATTCCATATTACATCCGGGATTTTATTTCGAAGGATGCACCGTTCGAGTTGGTCGAATCAACCGGAGCGTGGAGCATCATCTTCCTTCAGGTTTTAATAAATAGACTTACGGCAAAAATTTCTCCTATCAGTGCAATCACTCTTGGATTCGGTCTTTCAATATTAACTTGGTTAATTATTTATTCCCATCCTACGCTTTGGGTTATCGTCCCTGCGCTTGTGGTATTTGCAATTGGTGAAATGACGCAGGCGCCTCGATATTATGAATACATAGCTAACCTCGCTCCTAAAGGTCAAATTGGACTCTTCCAAGGTTACGCATTTTTACCGATAGCTATGGGTTGGGTATTCGGAGGCACATTAGGCGGTTTCATCTATAAAACATTTGCAAAGGAAGCAGGTACACCCGATGTGATCTGGCTTATTTTAGCCGGAATCGGAACCATCGCAGCATTATCGATGTGGATTTATAACAAACTTGTCGCTCACGAAAAGACAGCGGCTACAACGATTAGGTCTTAAATATAATTATTAATTCGTTTTCAAACACAAAACTCAATGATCGCCGAAATAAACTATGGCGGATAAAATCAGGTCCGGCTGTTTACACGGCAAACGAGTTAACCAAATTCATTACACGCGTCGGGATAGCTTTAATTAATCCGACCGAAAAATTTCCTCTTCCATCTTTAATATCCACGATTAATGGATCGACTAACAATCATTCTCAAATTTATAGGATTGAATTAAAACCATTCCTTGATGATTTCAGTAATACAATTCATCGAACAAAACGAGCAGTTGAAGTTATTTCGTTCGACGATTCTCTTTGTGTCGTATCTGAAAAAATTTTCATTAATTTATACGCATTGCAAATCGAAAGGACATCCAGAAACAATACATTCAAGAACCTTCCGATTAAGCGGTACACGCCTCTAGAACGTGAACTTTATAATATTATTTTTAAGGAGGGCCCCGTTTCCAGGAAGTCACTTATTTTACGTTTAAATTTAACTACAAGAAAGTCGCGTAAAATACTCGACCAAACTTTAAACAAGCTGTGGAAAAAACTATGGATTATTAGGGTGGGTAAATCCGCCGAAGGTAACATTTGGAAAACAACATCCACTTTTTACAAACAATTAACGAAAAAAGCTTTAGGCGTGAAGAGAAATGTGGCATTAGAAAATTTGATCGTAGCTGTTATTAACAGCAGCGTAGCCATTACACGACATCAGATACGACAACTTTTGAAGAACATTGCTTCGTATGAAGAAATTAATGAAACTATAACATCATTGATTCTAAAGAATGTAATTCAAATAGATCCTTATATTATTATACAAGCGAAAAAAGCGTTGATTCTAAGTAGTGATTCAAAAAGATTGCATTTATAATAGATTATAAAGCTACAAATCGACCTTTATTTCATCTTAGGCATGTTTTGAGTGAGCTTGTTTATTATACCACCTGTTTTTTTCTTTGGCTCTACTTTTCTCAGTGGCTCGTCTTTATGTTTCTGTGTAACATAAACTTGCTGAATTATCGAAAGAAGATTAAACATAAAATAATATAAATTCAATCCTGAAGGAAAGAAGTTAAATAACAATGTCAATAATATCGGCATCATATAAACCATCATTTTCTGACGCGGATCTTTAATAGTCATCTTCTGCTGAATAAACATCGTTATTCCCATCATTAAAGCTAAACCGCTGACATCAGTAATATTAAAAATTGGTATCGCAAAGGGTAGCGTTACAACAACATCTGGTATCGATAAATCATTTATCCACCAGATGAAGTTTGCCTGACGAAGTTGTATAGCAGAACTGAACACCGTCCACAGGGCATACAGAATAGGCATCTGTAATAACAAGGGCAAGCATCCTCCCGCTGGATTCACACCGTATTCTTTATATAAATTCATCACCGCTTTATTCATTTTTTGCGGGTCTTCTTTGTATTTGGTTTTTACTTCTTCTATCATCGGTTGTAGTTTTTGCATTTTCTGCATAGACCTCAAACTGGTCTTTGAGAGTGGGTGTAGGAGTAGTTTGATAAGAATTGAGAAGACAATAATAACAAGGCCATAGTTCGGAATAAACCAGTGCAAAAATTCCAATAGCGGAATCATAAAATATTCGGAGATCGGACGGATGAGCCATACCCAACCCAAACTCATCATCTGGTCAAGGTGTACACCATAGCTTTTTAAAATGTTCAAGTCGAGAGGACCTAAAAACAACGTGAAGGATGCCTCGTTATCTTTAATGCTTCGGAAAGGCATTTTCATGGCTATATTATAGTTTTCTTTAATTCCATGATGCGGCATCTTTTTGTGTGAGCCTTCTAAATAAGCCCCTTCGCTTATACTATCTTTCGATATAATTGCAACGGCGAAATATTTATTTTTTGAAGCTACCCAGTGTGTATTTCCGCTGATGTTCAATTTCACAGGTTCATCTGATGTTGCATCAATTTCGGCTAATTCGCCACCCGAATAAGCAAATGCTTTTGCACTGTGCGATTCATCCACGCTATTCCGTTCGGCATAACGTAAACCGTTTTCCCAGATAACCTGATACTCAAAATTAGCTATGACCGGTTCCATTCTCACAAATTTATAATCAACATCAATAGAGTAAGAACCATTTTTGAATATCAAAACTTTTTCAATATAACCACCACCATCAGCTTTTAAACGGAGCGTAATTCTATTTTCCGAATCACCTTTTACCTCCACTTTCTGCCAAGGTTGATAATCGGCTTCAAAGTAAAGATTTCGTGTTTCGATGAGCTTGCCGTCCGAAGATGTAAATAGCAAACTAAAGTCGCCACCTTTTTCGAAATCAACAAGCTGAACTAAGTGTTTCCGATCCCACGCTTTATATCGTTTTAATTCCCATTTTTTAATCAAGCCGCCTTTTGAGGTAACTTCGGCAGTGTATAAATCTGTTTCTAGAATGAATATTTTTTCAGTCCCCGAAGCAACAGCACTAAAATACTTTCCAAATTTTTCGGCATGCGTTTGGGGAATTATCTGCTGAACTTCTTGAGCTTTTGGGGTTTCCTGTATTTCAGCTTTTTGTTTTTGTATAGTAGTATCGGGCTGAGGTTTTTGCGTTGGTGGTTTTGGTGTATTATACGACATCCAAATTAGCAATACCAATCCGATTAATATAAAACCGATTACATTATTTCGATCCATTTAAACTCCGTTTATTTTAAAAATATTATGGCAAAGGGTCGTAACCACCATCATTATAGGGATTGCAGCGTCCGACACGTTTTATCGACAGCCAGCTTGCTTTGAAGAATCCGAATTTTTGGAAAGCTTCCAAAGAATAAGCAGAACAAGTCGGATAAAAGCGGCAAGTATTTGGCGGCAATAACGGCGATATTATCGCTCTATATATTTTAATTAAATATTTTGCGACTGTGTTCATGCCGTATTTTTCGATAAAATTAATTTTGTTAATCTTTGAAGCAAATGTATTATATCTTGTTCAACTACACTGAATTTAATCTTTTTTGAGATATCATAATCGCTCGTTCCGAAAACAAAAATCAATGACACCCTATACATTATGCTCGTTGTGGTATCTTGTAAAATGTTTCTATGCAGTCTGTAGCTCTCACGCATCAGACGTTTAATACGGTTACGTACGACTGCTTTACCTATTTTTTTACTGACTGTAAAACCGACTAAAATCTGGTTTGATTCATTTCTACATTCTTCAATGCGGTAAAAACAAAGAACGACTTTTCCAACCAATCGATTCCCGGAAGAAATTATGTTATGAAACGCAGTCCTTCCGCGGATGATTTCTTCTTTTCGTAACGTATATCTCACACATTATTCGGTTTTACGATGATATTTATTTTTCATCGCTGACAGTGAGCTTCTTTCTTCCTTTAGCGCGGCGTCGGGATATGACCGCGCGTCCAGTTTTAGTTTTCATTCGTTCGCGAAAACCGTGAACGTTCTTACGTTTTGTATTACTCGGCTGAAATGTACGTTTCATTTTAAATCCTGATTATTAATTATTGAGAAAAAAAAGGATTGCTATTAGACAATCCTGTGGAAAATCACTCATTTCGTATTATTAAGATAAAAATTTTTATCGTCAAAAACAAAGGGGATGCTGGCATAGGTAAGAAGACTCATATTCACGGAAAAACACACGCCTATGAACTCTTTTTAGAACTAAAATCAAATTTTATTCCACATCAACCAATTCTTGATAATTCTTCAAACTCAATATCGAATACACAACTCCCATCACGATACCCGCTGCACAAATGAGTAATCCAATGTAATAAACCGCCAACCCAATAGGTTCTGCTAATTCTAAATTTTTTGATAACAACCAGTTCCAATCGTGAATCAGACCTTTGGCTAGCAATCGTAATTTCATGTAAGGCGCATCTTGAATATACACGCTTACATTTATCATACTCTCTCCTAACCAAAACGCAGGTAAGGTGAGATGTCGAACATTCTGCCGCCAAGTTACTACGACCAAAGCCAGCGGTAAGAGAACCTGAAAAAGCGAGCCTCCTAAAAAATAAATCCACTTTCCAAATATTTTAAAAAAGAAATGTCCTGCTTCGTGAATGAAAAGATTGATCATGTCAATCACAAATATTGGGAAGGGCTGATTGTACGATGGAGAAACGGGATTGTAACCGGTAGCTAAGAAATAGAGTAAGTAAGTGAAATATGCAAGGAATAATATTTTTATTCCGAAGATTACATATTTCATTTTTTATCATTCCATTTTATCTCTACGAAATTCTGATTTTTATTTATCCAACGCGTTAACACAAAAAGAAAGTCCGAAAGCCGGTTAAGATAAACAACAATATGCTTTCCGATTTTTTCTTTTCGGGATAATTTTACGACTAAACGCTCTGCACGTCGACAAACTGTACGCGCATGATGAATTTGTGCAGCTAAATGAGAACCACCCGGCAGTATAAATGCTTGCAAAGTTCTGTTTGCTGTTTCCAGGTTATCAATAGATTTTTCAAGAAATGTTATATCATCCTCACAAATTCTTGGGATTTCTTTCTTCAGCTTTTGAGATAAAGGGGCAGCTAAATCAGCGCCGAGCGTAAAGAGTTGATTCTGTATTTTATAGAGTAGCTGATCGACTTTTTTCGGAGGGTTGAGTGTTCGACAGATTCCAATTATCGAATTAAGCTCATCAACTGTACCGTATGCGTCTATGCGTAGATCGTCCTTTGCAACTCGTTTTCCACCGAATAATGAAGTTTCCCCTTTATCACCGGTTTTAGTGTAAATTTTCATAGCATTTAAATCTATCGGATTGTACAAACTCTAACTTCGTGCCTCTGCACATATCTTCAGTACAGAGGCACAAAAACACTAACTACTAAATTTTATTTCATTAAAATTAATTTCTTCGTCTGAGTGAACAATATTTTAGAATTCGTTAGATCTATCGCCTGTAACCTGTAAAAATATACACCTGAAGTGGACCCCGTAGTAAGCTCAGCATGGCTCAAGACAGTTTCATGGTACCCAGCATCTAAAACCCCATTTATCAACGAAGCTACTTTCTGTCCCAGTAGATTATATACATCTAAGGTTACATAAGAGCTTTGTGGTACACCGAATGTAAATGTAGTAGTCGGATTGAATGGATTAGGATAATTCTGAGATAAAATAAAATCGCTTGGAATTGATGCTATATCTTTGATCCCGGTGGCTGAAATATGGAAATTACGTATTGCGCTATAGCTACCCCAACCCGCAGCATTGTTCGCTTTAACTCTCCACCAGTATGTCTGATTGTTAACGAGACCGCTCAGAGATTTTGTAGTGTCAGTTAGCGTTGTATCGATAGTTGAATTTGTAAACATTTCATTATTTGAATATTCAAACCAATATTTGGTAACTGAAGGTACACCCTGATACCATACGAACCCCACTGTAGAAGTCGATAAAATAGCTGAATCTGCAGGAGAAACTAATTGTGGCTGCGACGGTAACGCAACGATTGTGCGGAAAGATCTTATCTCAGAATAAGCGCTTGTACCGCCAATATTTTTAGCATTAACACGCCAAAAATATTTAGCGTTATTTTGCAACGCTTGACTTAACTCCTTGGTTGTGTCAGTTATTGTAGAATCGTTGAAAACGATGACATTAAAATTGGTGTCAGTCGCAATTTGAAGTCGATAGCTCGATGCAGTAATCTGACGTGCCCATATAAAGGTTGGTCTGGTTATTAGATTTTGTGCATTATTGAAAGGACTCGTTAATATTGGGAAACCCGGTGCTGCAATAGAGGTTGTAAAATTTCGAACCTCGGAGTATGGACTTGTACCACCTGCATTTTTTGCGTTTACTCTCCAGTAATGCTTTGTATCATAAGCGAGTGGTCCAATAAGTTTAGAAGTTGTTGTAATATTTGAGTCGATAATGACTATTGTTGCGAAGGATGAATCATTAGAAACTTCGAGCCGGTACGACGTCGCTTGAGCAGCAGCATTCCACTGAACCGTAAGGTTAACTGGCTGGTTAATTGCATTGTTCACCGGGAAATTTAATACAGGTGCGATTGGTGCGAGTGGCAGAGTTGTAAAATTCCATGTTGCGGTTCGCACACTTCTTCCTTCACTCCCTATTGTAGTCAACCGCCAATAATATTTTGTGTTGTTTGCCAATCCGCTAACAACCTTGAATGTATCAGTAATTGTTGTGTCATTCACAATTACACCAACGATAAACGACGAATGTGAAGCCACTTGTAAATGATATCTTAAAGCTCCGCTCACCGATCTCCATATTAACGAAAGCGTTAAAGGTTGATTTATAGTGTCGTTCGGTGGGAATAATTGAACGGGCGCTGCAATTGATGTTATTTGGAAATTTGCATTCGAGATATCAAAGAATAAATTATCGGCAGCTTCGACTTTTACTCTAGCAGTAGATGTATAAATAGGTGGAACTAAAATAGATTCGTTTCCATCATTAGGCGTTGCTTGTGCTAAAACAGTCGGATAGGTAAATCCTCCATCCGTGGATAAAAGAATATTGACCAAATTACAACTTACAGGTGATACATTAGTATTTGCCACATTCCATGTAACGGTTTGATTTGTATAAGCAACCCAAACGTCTGTGCTTAAATTAGGAGAGGTTACTGTAAAAGGTCCGGCTGCACTTGTAACATTGAGCGATGCCGAAGCGAAACCGATCCCACCTCCTCCTTCCCTGTTATCACGAGCTGTTAGACGAAAATTTAAAGCACGGGTATAAGTAGGGAGAATTTCGCCTATGGTTTGTGAGCCCGAAACTATATCCGATATTTTGGGGAATAGCCGGGTAGGACTTGATACTGGTGTAAAACTTCTAAAAATTGGCGCACTTCCCACGGGCGCTGTGGGGGCTCCGGCGGCTCCTAAATCCCATTGTTCCCAACAATATGTTAATGGGTCTTTGTCAGCATCTGTAGCACTCCCAGTCAATGAAAAAGGTGTACTAATTGGTATTGTTTTAGTTCCAATATCAATGGTTACGACTGGAGGAGTGTTTCCGGTAGCTGTAACTACAGGACAGATACTGCCAGAGCCGGTTGTAGTATAATTAACAATTTGGTTGATACTTACAAGATGAAAATATGCATCACTATTATTTTGGAGGTCTTGTGGGGCACAAATTCCAGCATAGGCCATAATTGTAGAACCGCTGCCCGGTTCGTAAGCAGTTGAAGCATTGCGATTGGCTCCAGCACAACTACCCGCATTTCCATTAAAAGTATGATGCGCTCCATACTGGTGTCCAATTTCATGTGCAACATAATCGACGTAAAAAGGATCGCCAATTGGCGATGGTAATCCTGTAACTCCACGTGCTTTGTTTCCTGACACACAAACGACACCTAAACCGGCAATCCCACCACCGCCAGTACTGAAAACATGTCCGATATCATAATTTGCGGTTCCGATGACAGCATCAAGATTTGTTTGATTTTGTCCCAACATCGTTGAGCCATTATTATTTGTATATGGATCGGTGCTGGCATTTGTATAAACAATCAAATCATTATTTGCTACTAAAACCATCCGTATTGCAACTTCTTTCTCATAGATACCTACAACTCGATTCATGGCAGTAACAATTGCAGCCATACCTGCTGTTACAGTACCGCCATGGAATGCTGTATATTCTCCGGTAGCCGCACAAGCAAGGCGGTATGTTCGTAATTGGGTTCCCGATAGCAATTTTAACCCTTGGGTATTTAAATTAGTGTGCTCGTGCTGTACCTCACTCTCGCCACCCTCTGGACAATTAAAATTCATGCGTTTTGACTCATCGGTATAATAATCGCGCTTATAATAACTAATATAATATTCAGTATTACCACGACTGTACGGATCGATGAAAACCGTTCCGTTCAAAGTAAATACCATTGCATGAAAACCTGCGGGTGTTATATCTAACCTTGCGCTCACAGAAGAATTGGTAACACTTTTGCCGATAAAAGTTCTGATTTCAGGAAATTTTACTGCCAGTCCAGGTTCCATTATCGGTGATTCATATATAAAGAAATTTTCGAATGTGCCATCAGGATACGGAATCGAGAGGACCGTTTTTATATCCTCGGCGGATGGTGAATTTTCCATAGGGGCTGAATTGAGCGTAGCATTTAACGAAGACATTTGCAAAGCAAGTGTTCGATAAGCTGCGGGAATGATAAGCCGCTCACCTTTTGCCGCAATTGATTGTTCAGAAACATCCCGCCAAATCGTTGAATTTTGTGCGAATAAAATTGTACTGCAAATTAGTAAAGTAATTGCAAAAAATAATAAAACTTTTAAAGCTTTCATTGTATCTCCAAAAAAATAAAGTAATTAAAAAAAATGTAATAAAAATATATATAATTTTCCTATAATATTCAAGAAAATAGCAGGTATTCCCGAGTTTTTAAAAAAAAACTTTACCATTTTATTGACATAGATCAACAATAAGTTCATTTCTCTAAAATAGTCAAATATCAGTTAGGTTTATGCTAAATTATTACTAATGGTGGTTTTTCACTTTGAAGATTGTATGATTTATCAGGTGATTAAAACCGTAAATTCCAATTCGAAAAGTATCTTCTGAAACCAGTTACCTCATTTGTAGTGATGTCTGGTTATTATTGCCTGTTATTGAACAGAATTTTTGGATTTTTTATTTACATGCAGAGACGCAAAGTGTTAAAAAATCTCCTAACTTACTTTGCGTCCTTGCGTGGATAAAAATATTATTTCTTCTTCAAATAATTCGGAAGTTCATTAAACAAATGCGCTACCGTTCTCGTACCGCCATAGAAATTATTTAAATTGATAAATTCATTCGGTGCGTGTGCATTCTCATCCGGTAAACCAAAGCCAAGCAGCACTGTATCAAGCCCAAGTATATGTTTGAAATCAACAACAATCGGGATTGAGCCGCCTTCGCGCTGGTATAACGGCTTTTTGTTAAAACCTTTTTCGAGTGCGGCAACGGCGGCTTTTACACCGGGACTATCTATCGGAGTAATCGCAGCTTCGCCGCCGTGTAAATTTCGAACTGTAACCTGAACTGATTTGGGCGTAATTTTCTGAATATGTTTCTCAAAAAGTTTTGCAATCTTAGCTGACTTTTGATGCGGAACCAATCGCATAGAAATTTTTGCGGATGCCTTTGATGGTAGAACGGTCTTAGCGCCTTCACCGATAAACCCGCCCCAGATTCCGTTGCACTCAAGTGTGGGTCTTGCCCACAATCTCTCAAGAGTTGTAAATCCTTTCTCGCCGTACAACTTTCTCACGCCCAATTCTTTTGCATATTTCTTATCATTCCACGGAAGTTTTTTAAAAGCATCTCGTTCTTTTTTTGTTAAGGCAAGAACATCATTGTAAAATCCGGGAATTGTAATCTTTCCATTTTTATCGTGCAACGATGATACAATTTCAGTGAGCGCCTGAATCGGATTATGTATAGAACCGCCAAATGAACCCGAATGCAAATCACCTTTCGGACCAACTAAATCAATCTGCATATAACTCAAACCACGAAGTCCATAACAAATCGAAGGAACTCCTTTCGCAAACATTGATGAGTCAGATACGACAATTAAATCGGCTTTTAATAAATCTTTGTGTTCTTTTAAAAATTTTGGAAGGTTTGCACTTCCGACTTCTTCTTCGCCTTCGATAATAAATTTTACATTTATCGGGAGACTACCTATATTTTTCATATAAGCTTCGATGGCTTTGAAGTGTATAAACACCTGGCCTTTGTCGTCGGCTGTACCGCGTGCATAAAGATTTTCGCCACGGACTGTCGCTTCAAACGGAGGCGATTCCCACAAATCAATCGGATCAACTGGTTGTACATCGTAGTGGCCGTATATAAGAACCGTGGGTTTACCGGGCGCACCAAGCCAATCGCCATAAACAACCGGGTGTCCTTCCGTCGGAAGCACTTGAACATTATTCATCCCAATATTTTTTAGATGGTCTGCAACCCAATTAGCACAACGGGCTACTTCTCTTTTATTCTCTTCCCCTGTACTTATACTTGGTATTGCTATAAATTCTTGTAATTCGTCAAGAAAGTTTTGTTTATTTTCTTCTAAATAATTTAGTATTTGCTCCATTTGCTTCTCCTTAGTTTTGTCTTTTCATAAAAAAATTACTATAAAATATAAGAAACACATATAGTATATGCAACCAATTATAAAAAAATTCTATATAGAAATAGCTAAAAATAGGCATAATTTGCAAAATATTGCTTCTAGCTCTCGAGTTGAGTATATTTATTCACATAATCAATCATGGATAATAATAAAACAGCCGTAATACTTTTTCAGTCGGGCGGACCAGATTCGATTAACGCGGTCGAATCGTTTCTATACAACCTTTTTTGTGACCCTGACATTTTCGATTTTCCATTCGCAATTCTCTTACGCAAACCTGTAGCTCGGATAATTTCGCAGATGCGAGCAAGACAAGTTCAGCACCAATATATAGTAATCGGTGGTAAGTCCCCTATTCTTGACCTCACCCGGCAGCAAGCAGAAACATTAGAAGCAGAACTTCAAAAAGAAATAGATGTGAAAGTTTTTATAGCAATGCGTTACTGGCATCCCAAAATAGATTCATTAGTCGAAAATTTAAAGATTTTAAATTTCAACAGATTTGTTCTACTGCCACTCTACCCGCAATACTCCAGACCAACAACGACATCTAATATAAACGAATGGCATCGACAGTGTGAAAAGAAAAAGTTCAATCCACCGAATGAAATCATTATCAAAGATTTTCATCAACATCCACTTTATGTCGAAGCTATCGTCGATCAAATAAATCTGACATACCGTAAATTCATAAATATCCAGTCAAAAGAAATACATTTGGTTTTTAGTGCGCACGGAGTTCCGGAAAGATTGATTGCTTCCGGCGATCCGTATAAAAATCAGATAGAAAAAACTGTCAGCTCGGTTATCGCAAAAGGTAATTGGGATTCACCATACACACTATGTTTTCAAACTAAGTTCGGAACGATGAAGTGGATAACACCTTCTTTAAGCAACACAATTATCAAACTAGCAGGGGTTGGAAACCGGTACTTACTAGTTGTACCGATTTCTTTTGTAACCGAAAATATCGAAACCCTGCAAGAAATTGACGTCCAAACTCGACAATTTGCAACTGGGTTAGGAGTAAAACAATTTGAAATGATGCCTGCCCTGAATGCACACCCGAAGTTTATCGAAGCTTTGAAAGAAATAGTGCTGGAAGCGTTGGATATATAATTTGTTGGAAAGCTGGATGTATGGGAAAATCATTGGAAAAAAATCGTAATTGTCGGCGCCGGTATTTCGGGTTTAACCGCAGAAATGTTCAAAAATATTTATTACCCTCCTGTTGCGGAAGTTTTATTGGGATTCAAGAACGATAGAATTCAAAGAAATCTTGACGGATTCGGTTATTTGATTCCTGCAAAAGAAAAAAGGGAAATTTTAGGAACTATCTGGTCGTCCGTTATTTTTCCAAACCGTGCGCCTGAGGGGTATTCGTTGTTTACTACTTTTGCGGGCGGTTCACGTAATCCTGAATTATACAGTAATGGAGATGACAAAATTATTGAAATTGTAAATTCTGGAATTAAATCAATTATCGGAATCAGTGGCGGGTACGATTTCAGTAAAATAATCAGGTGGGAAAAAGCGATACCGCAATATACACTCGGATATTATCAAACACTGAATGCGATAGATCGATTTGAAAAAAACTTTCCCGGCGCAATTGTATGCAGCAATTACAAAGGCGGAATATCGGTCGGCGACTGTGTTATGAATGCAGACAAAACAAGTAATAAGATCATTTTGTGTATGGAAAAAATGTAAATTCTTAAAAGCCAGATTGTTAAATGTTGCGTTTTCAAAATTGTTGGATTTTGTCTGGAAATAAGATATTTTATGCAAAACTGTTAATTGTTAAAATTGCAATTGTTAATTGTTGTCCTTATTCTTTGTAAAAAATGGAACCTAAATTTTTATACTGGTTTTAATATTGTCAAAGAAAAATTTGAAAGCAAATCACAACAACCTTTATACTTACCTATTAATGACATACACTGGTTTTAATATTGTCAAAGAAAAATTTGAAAGCATAAAATAATTCAATTCAATTGACCCATTTGTATAACTCCCCAATCCTTATTA
>JBBIOD010000022.1:0-24414 GCA_037443545.1 Ignavibacteriales bacterium
ATATAAAGATGCCGGGCATGGACGGACTGGAAGTTTTAGAGAAAATAAAGACCGACAATACAAATCTACCGGTAATAATGATTTCAGGACACGGAACAATCGAAACTGCCGTTGAGGCAACAAAGTTAGGCGCATTCGATTTTTTAACCAAACCACTCGATAGAGATAAATTGCTTGTTACACTCCGTAACGCTCTTGAGCATAAAAAACTAACAGCCGAAATAGAAACAATCCGTCAGAGACTTGAAGGCAAGGATCAAATTTTAGGAGCGAGCCAGAAGCTTCGAGATATATTATCGTTGATTGAACGAATTGCTCCGACCGACACACGTATTCTGATCACCGGCGAAAACGGGACTGGCAAAGAATTAGTAGCTAAAGCAATCCATCGTTTTAGCAAACGTTCCTCAAAAACAATGGTCGAAGTAAACTGTGCGGCTATTCCGCACGATTTGATTGAATCGGAGTTGTTCGGACACGAAAAAGGCTCATTCACCGGTGCAACCGCTCAGCGAATCGGTAAATTCGAACAAGCCGACGGCAGCACAATTCTCCTTGATGAAATCGGTGATATGAGTTTAGCTGCTCAGGCAAAAGTTTTACGAGTACTCGAAGAAGGAAAGATCGAGAGAGTCGGCGGCAATAAATTAATTTCTGTTGATGTTCGTGTAATTGCAGCAACAAATAAAAATTTGATTGAGGAAATTAAGAGAGGTAATTTCAGAGAGGACTTATACCACCGTCTGAATGTTATTCCGATACACGTTCCCCCCTTACGCGAGCGAAGAGATGATATCCCTGTTTTAACAAAAGCATTTGTAGATGATATATGTTTTCGATATGGTATCACTCCAAAAAAATTTTCCGAGCGCGCATTGAATTACTTGAAAGGACTTGAGTATAGTGGTAACGTTCGCGAACTTAGAAATATTGTTGAGCGACTTATTATTCTTACTCCCGGCAACACAGTCGAAATTGAAATGCTTGAACCGACAAGTTTAACAAAAGGAACTGCCACAGACGACATAATTGCGACGAGCAAAACATATCAGGAATTTAAGGACAGATCGGAAGCTGCATTTATAAAACACATGCTTGATATTCACAATTGGAATATAAGCAAAACCGCCGAAGCTCTCGACATCGAAAGAAGCCACCTGTACAGCAAGATGAAGAAGTATGGATTGGAGAGGCAAGGCAACAATTAAGTATTATAAGTTAGGATATAATCTAACAGAATATGTCCTAACTAGTACAGATTATTCCTAATGACAAATCCGGGATAATTTAACCGTCTCCTCTGGTCATTTGATACTATTTTATTAGAGTCATTTTTTTAATTTTGTAATAATTTTCGGTTGATAATTTATACAAATATATTCCACTCGGAACATTTTCCGCGTCCCACACAACTGCATGAGACCCGGATTCGATATAGCCATCAACAAGCGTAACGATTTCCTGGCCTAAAAGATTATAAATTTTTAAAGTTACAAAACCGGCATCGGGAATCTGGTACTGGATGAGTGTTGCTGGGTTGAACGGATTGGGATAGTTTTGAGATAATTGGAAACTCGATGGTTGGAGATTAGCTTCAGCAGTAATAACAGGTTTGCCGAGTGGCGAGCTACTGCTGATATCAAAATAAAGCTGGTCGAACTCAACCCCGGCACGGGGCTCTGCTGCAGACGAATGGACTGCCATTAAGCCAAAATATCCGCTAGTAAAATTGATATAAGTAGAATTTGTAACACTACCCTGACTTATTGGTGTATTCGCTGCAGTCGGCAAAGAGGTTGCGATAGCTCCGGTACCGTTTGCTGTCGGCAGTGTCGATGTGTAAACCGTCCAAACCGAACTGCTCGTGCGCGTAACTCGAACCATAAATCCAATATCCAGTAAGCCGTTTGGAACGGTACCCGAAGAGGTTATAATATCCGTAGCTACTCCATCTGTTACCCTTTGTAAAACTATATTATCGCCGCCTGAGTCATCCCCGAAACGAATACGATACCCATCGACTGTAGAAGATACTAAATTTGCCTCGTTAGCCCACAACCAAACGATATTGTGGTTCGCGTTCGTGGCTGCCTGTGCTCGCCGACCCAACCAGAAAGACCAAGATTGTGAAGTTCCCCATGTTGCAGTACGTTGTGTGCTTAAATATTGTGTGCCAGCAACAGCAGTCGTAACATTCAGTCGCAATGTGTTAGAATTCGTGGCTCCTGCGGCTACATCGCTGTTTGATACTATAGACCATGTTGAAATTGTTCCACCCCACGCAGGATAGGATGTGAAGTTTCCGTCGGCAAATGTATCGATCAAACGTCCGTCGCCGGAATAAGTATGAGTTGTTGCACCATAAGAAATCGTATAGTTGCTCCCCGAAGTTTTCAGGATAACATGATTATTTGCCACGACACCCTTACCCGTAGGGATTGTACCTCCCGAACCCGTTGCAGTCTGATAGATGAAACAATTTGCTGCGGCAAGGCGGTCGAGTACTACCTGTGTTGGATGACCGAACGTGTTAGTGCCGACGGTTATAATACCAACTTCAGCACTAAGTGTGTTCACAAATGTTTGATTTGTGCTGTACTGACTTCCATGATGATTAATTTTAAACGCATCGACATTCCCTACTTGATTAGCGAGAGGAGTTTCATTGTCTGCACTGTAAGTCGAGTTGCCGCCTAAATCGCCTCCAGTAAAATACTGGAATGATAAATAGTTTACCAGCCAACCGACGCTTAAATCGTTTTCGCTGTTTGTAGCATTGGGTACTGGCCCAAAATTTATTACTTCTCCATCAGTAGCTACGCATTTCATCGTTAAGCCTCCGCCAAGGTCGAGTACTTGACCAAGTGCGACTTTATATCGTCGGCCGGTTGAATTAGCAGCAGTTTCATAATCGGTAAAAGCAACAGTAGTCGGTAGCGGTGCATCACGTCCTCTGTCATACACCGAGCCGATTTTAGAAGCACCCATTCCATTTATAACTTCATCTAACCCACCTATGTGGTCGGCATGATAATGCGAACATATTACATAATTGAGATACGTAATTCCGAGTGAAGCTAAATATGGTTGAATTATATTTGTTCCATTACCGGTATTACCACCATCAATTAAGACCGTAATACCTGTTGGTGATTTGATCAACGTTGCATCTGCCTGTCCTACATTGATATGATGGATTTCTAATTGCTGGGCAAATACAGCGAATGTAAAAAGAAATTCTAAAATTACAACTAGTACAAAACATCGTTTCATGAAGAACCTCATAAATTAATAAATGATATTTTATTTTACTTCTAATCCATAATTTTTCTTAAAAATGCAGGTTTGCTCGAATCGGTTTTGAATATCCGTTCCTGATCCTCGATGATTGACGATTTATGAATATGGGAATGTATATCAATCCCTTTTCTGATTATTGTCGGTTCATCTAAAGTTCTGATGTCTTGTATCCCAGCCGGAACTCTTTCTACAATCTTAATATCTCGTTTTACAGGACGGACAGAACCTATGCCGATTCGGTTAAAACCGGTAGCGATAACAGTAACCATCATATCGTCGCCAAAAGATTCATCTACAACATATCCCATAATGATGTTAGCATCTTCACCGGCGGCGTCGTGAATCACTTGAACGGCTTCGTCGGCTTCGACTAGCGACATATTTGGACCGCCGCAAACATTAACAAGCACACCTTGCGCACCTGCGATTGAGACACCGTCGAGTAAAGGACTTGAAATTGCTGCGTGAGCTGCCTCGACTGCACGATTATCGCCGTTGGATCTGCCCGTACCCATTAAAGCATCGCCTGCTTCCTTCATAATTGTTCTGATGTCAGCAAAATCACGATTAACATATCCGGGAACTGTTATGATATCGGAAATACCGCGGGTCGCATTATATAACACTTCATTCGCTTTATTGAAAGCTGCCGTAAGCGGCGTATCTCTGTCGACTATTGAAATTAATTTTTGATTCGGAATTATGATGAGTGTATCAACATGCTTTTTCAGTTCTTCGAGACCAGCCTCAGCATTTGCCATACGATGCTTACCCTCTACATTGAACGGTTTAGTAACGATTCCGACTACTAACGCATTAATACTTTTGGCAATGTTGGCAACAATTGGCGCACCACCAGTACCCGTGCCGCCTCCCATTCCGGCTGTAACAAATACCATATCGCTTCCGGCCAAAGCTCGCGCTAACTCATCTCTGTCTTCCTCGACAGCACGCATTCCGGTTTGTGGATCGGCTCCGGCTCCTAAACCACGGGTCAAGTTTTTTCCGACTTGGATTTTGTTAGGTGCCTTGCTTCTTTCAAGCGCTTGTAAATCGGTGTTGATTACAAAAAAATCTACACCATTCAATCCCATATCAATCATACTGTTGATCGCATTTCCACCACCGCCGCCTACACCGACGACGCGGATTTTTGCACCACGGTCAAAATTATAATCGAGTTCTATCATCTCAGTATCTCCTTTTTTTGTTTTGAAAAATTAATTAATTAAATATTCTTATACCAGTCTTTCATAAATTCGTAAACTTTTTTTACTGAACCTTTTTTCTTTCCATTCCGTCCGGATAATCGGAGTGCCCGATTTCGTAAGCCGTACAAAACTAAACCCACGCTTGTTGCATATATCGGATTTTCAACCTCACGACCTAAACCGGCTTTAAATCCTGACGGGATTCCAATTTTTACGGGCATTCCTAAAACTTCTTTTGCTAATTCTGCGGTGCCTTTTATCAGCGAACCACCGCCGGTGAGTACAATACCTGCACCTAAATGTTTCGATGATCCGGATCGTTTAATTTCCAATAAAGCAATCTCTAATATCTCTTCCATTCGTGGCTGAATTATTTGTGCCACAAGTCGTTTATCTACTTCTAACGGTGGCCTGCCGCCTATACCGGGAAGAATTATCGGACCATCATCAACCACGCTCGGTAGGTAAGCAAAACCATTCTGGCATTTTAACTTTTCAGCTTGCTCGGTTAAAATACCAAGCACTTTACGCAGGTCGTTTGTAACCTGATTACCCGCGATGGGAATTACTGCAGTGTGGCGAATCGTTTTATCCTCGAATACCGCAAGGTCGGTTGTTCCGCCACCTATATCTAACAAAGCAACACCGACTTCTTTTTCTTCATCATCTAAAACGGCATAACTTGAAGCAAGCGGTTCAAGTACCATATCATAAATTTGAAGTCCGGCGCGTTCAACACATTTGTGTATATTTTGAGCTGCCGAAATCAAACCGGTAATAATATGTACATTCGCCTCTAACCGAACACCCGACATCCCGACCGGATCCTTCACACCATCTTGTCCATCGATAATAAACTCTTGTGGGATAACGTGTATAATTTTTCTATCTGAAGGCAGGGCAACCCGCTTTGTGTCTTCGATCAAGCGATCGACATCGGCTTTTGTTATATCGTTTTCGGGATTGCTTATGGCAATTACACCACGGCTTTGAAAACTTTGTATATGCTCGCCAGCTATTCCTGCAATCACTGATTGAATTTGGATACCCGATCTAGTCTCAGCTTCAGCTACTGCGCTGTTAATCGAACGGACTGTTTTTTCGATATTAGTTACTACACCACGGGTCAATCCGTCGGATGGACTTAAACCGACACCTAAAATATTGATATTCGATTGCTCATCAATTTTTGCCACAACTGCACAAACTTTTGTTGTGCCAATATCAAGTCCTACTAAAATTTCATTCTCCATTTTATTCCTTTTTATATCGTTCTATCTTTTGCTTTTTGTTCTTCTTTCCATTTGACGACAAGTTGATTTTTAAATCGCACATCTACTGACTCTAAATTTTGTGAACCACGCGTAACGACATACTTCTGCCAAAAAGCTGAAAGCAATTTCAACTTACGACTGTAGTTCCCGCGTCCTATATTTATCGGTACACCATAATCTGCCGAATGGATTATGATATCTTTTCCGTAATTCAGATCTATTTCAGAAATTAAGAAATACAAATCGTCATCCATTTTCATTACTTCCGATAATATTGAAATCGCCGTTTGAACATCGGTATTAGAAATTACTGTTCCCCCTTTAATTCTTTCCGGTTCAAGCTTCACTCCTGAAATTATTGGAAGGTCGAGAACCACGCTCGCGGGAATTTTACTCAACAAAGTACCATTATCATCAACATACCACATTTTATTGAATATCAACGAACCAATCGGTTTCCGTTCACGAATTGCAATTTGCAGTGTTCCCGAAAAGCTCCTGCTGAGATTTGTTTCTTCAACGTATTCATTGCGCAAAAGATACGTTCGTATGCTGTCGAGATTAATTTCAAAAATCGGATTACCTAATCTGACGGCAGTTAATTTTACAACTTCTCTTTCAGGAAGAATATATATACCCTGCACTTCTACTTTTTCGATTACAATAATTTGCTTCCATTGGTTTGCAAAACCGCACAAGAGCAGAAACATAATTGTTATCAACACAAAAAAGATTAAGTATGTAGTTTTCAGTGTCATTTAGAATTCATCGAGCACTTCGTTATTAAAACCGATAAGTTTGATTTCAGCGATTAATTTTATTTTATTTTTCGAGTAAACAGTTTTCCGTACAATGTTAATCAATTGAATAATATCGTTAGCCGAACAGTTGCCAAGATTAACAATAAAATTTCCGTGCTTTTCAGAAATCTGAGCGGCACCGAAACGCATACCTTTCAAACCCGCTTCTTCAATCAATTTAGCGGCGTAATTACCTTCAGGGTTTTTAAAAATGCTGCCAGAATTCGGAAAATTCAGAGGCTGCGATTGGTTACGGCGTTGCAGGTACTCTGTCTTCGTCCGCATCAATTCATCTATTTTTTCTTCGGGCAAATCAAACGAGGCTCCAATTATTGCGGAGTTTACAAAACCAGAAGTTCGGTAACCAAAATTCGCCTCTTCTTTTTTTACTTTTTGCAATTGTCCGTCTTTAACAATTTCGATTTCGTATATATAATCGGATATTTGAGACCCGTAGGCACCTGCGTTCATATATATAGCACCACCGATTGTTCCTGGTATGCCTGCTAATTTTTCGACCCCACCGCGGCTTTGGCGGATACAAAAATCGACGAACCGCGCCAGAATAACTCCGGCTTCTGCTTTAACTAAATTATTTTCGATTTTAATTTGATTCAGTCCGGATGAAAAATTTACTACAACACTGCGCACACCAGTATCGCTGACTAATAAATTCGTGCCGTTGCCCATTACGATATAATCGATGATATTTTTTTGCAAATAAATAATTAAATTCACAGCATCTTCTTTATTTGCGGGCGTAATCAGTAAATCAGCCGGACCGCCAACTCGCATAGATGTGTATTTACTCATCGGCTCGTTTACGAGAATGCTGCCTTGAAAGAAATTTTTTATTTCATCAATAGAAATCACAAAATTAATTCACCGATTTTAATTTGTTCAAAAATTCGTTGCCGTATTTGTAGATGTCGCCGGCACCCATAGTAATAACGATATCGCCCGGCTTTACAATTTTCATCAGATAGTTGGGGACATCGGTTTTATTCGGAACATAATGAACATCCTTATGCCCGAATTGTTTCGCTGCATTAGTAATAAGTTCACCCGAAACACCTTGAATTGGTTCTTCGCGGGCGGGATAAACATCGGTAACGACCAAAACATCTGATAACAAAAATGATTTACCGAATTCTTCATAGAAATCGCGCGTTCGTGAGTATAGGTGCGGTTGAAACACGCAAACGATACGTCGCCGCCAGCCTTGATTGGCGCCAGCAAGTGTTGCCCTGCTTTCTGTTGGATGATGCGCATAATCATCGTAAACACTGATGCCGTTTATCTCGCCCTTCTTTTCCCACCTGCGGTAAACACCCGTAAATTTTTCGATGCCGGCTTTTATTTTTTCGAAAGGAATTCCAAGTTCAATTCCTACACTAATTGCTGCTAACGCATTTTGAACATTGTGAACCCCAGGACTTTTCAAAACTACTCGTCCGAGTTCGTTCCGTTCTTTCAGCAGAGTAAATTCAGATTTATCTTGTTCGAATTTTATATCAACGGCTTGTATATCGGCTTGCGGGTTCAAACCGTAAGTAATAATTTTCTTTTTGGATAATTGCGCCATAATTTCTTGTAGCGCCGGTTCGTCTAAACACAAAACAACGAAGCCGTAAAAAGGAACTTTGTTTGCAAACTGAACGAAGGCACTTTTTATATCCTCGAGGTCGCGGTAACAATCGAGATGGTCGGTCTCAAGTGTAGTGAGGACAGCGATTGTTGGAGTAATCGAGAGAAACGAACGGTCGAATTCGTCAGCTTCGACTACAATGAATTCACCTTTTCCGAGCCGAGCATTCGATCCGCCGAACCCGTCAAGACGACCACCCACAATTACAGTCGGGTCTAATCCGCCTTCCAATAGAACTAAACTTACCATTGATGTTGTAGTAGTTTTGCCGTGTGTGCCGGCAATACCGATTCCGTATTTCAGACGCATTACTTCTGCGAGCATTTCAGAACGGCGGATGATTGGAATTTTTCTCCGTTTTGCTTCAACGACTTCAAGATTCTCGGCCGGCACAGCAGAAGAATAAACGAGAGCATCTACATCATCTGTGATGTTTGAGGCGGAGTGATTTTCGAAAATTTCGGCTCCAAGTTCAGCCAACCTGTCAGTAATTTCACTTAGCGACTTATCGGAGCCGCTGACTTTGAAATTTTGGTCGAGCAGGATTTCAGCAATACCGCTCATTCCGATACCGCCAATTCCCACAAAATGAATTTTTTTAATTGATGAAAACATATTCTTATATTTAATAACGTTTTATTGTTTCCCGCCAATGTTTTTTATGTGGGATTTCTTTTACTCGTTCATTCAATAATCGAAGCAGTTCTTTTTGATGTTCGTATCTTCCAAGTCGAATGCGATACAAGCGCAACCGATCTTTCAGCTTAAACACGAGCATCTGCGATCTGCCGGCAGTTTTTACCGACCTTTCCCGTCCGATGTATATCCATTCAATATCGGACAGGCTCACTTCGTGCTGATGAAATTTGTGAGAAAAAATTATTTTATCTTCGGCAATTATCAATCTGCGTTTACGGATAACATTCAATAGTAATATTATGAACGATCCGAATACAAAAAATAATATTATGTATATAATAGGATCTTTGAAAACGAGCGAAAAAGAATCTTCTATAAAGCTACCCTTCAAGCCGACATACAATATTAGAGTTATCAAATAAATTAATGCTTGCTGGTAGTAGAAATCGAGTTTGTATTTAAAAGATTTTTCCATATCAGTTCACCATTTTATGAATTTTTGATGCGATAATTTTTCCGGCATCAGGTTTTCCTAATGCTAAACTATTTTTACTTATCTCACTCCGTTTCTGATCGTTATTCATCAGTGCGAGAATTGATTTTTCAGCTTCGCTCTTCAGTGCAGAATCCCGGATGACCAATGCAGCGCCAGCTTCTTCGAGAGTTTTTGCATTTATGGTTTGATGGTCAGCTGCAGCGTGCGGATACGGAACCAATATAACTGCTTTTCCAAGCCGCGTAATCTCTGCTAAAGTTGTAGCCCCTGCCCGACTAAAAACAACATCAGCCGATGCATAAGCATACTCCATTTTATCGATAAACTTTCCAATCCAAATTCTATTAGCGCTGTTGATCTCCTGTTTGTTTAATTCGTTTTTAACTCTTTCGAAATCGCTCTCACCAGTCTGCCAGATTATCTGAACATTTGAATTTAGAAGGGTTCCAAAAATACTCAGCAGCGCATTGTTAATTGATGCTGCACCCAAGCTTCCACCAAATACGAGGAGAGTTTTCCTTGAATCGGTAAGACCGAAATACTTCAACCCATCTGATTTCGAGACCGTCTCTAATTCGTTACGAGTTGGATTTCCAGTAAGTTCGACATTGTTAGAATATTTGAGCCATTTTTTTGTATCATCAAATGTTAGGAAAACTTTTGTCATCCTCTTCGATAAGAAGCGGGTAACAACACCGGGAAAGCTGTTCGATTCGTGTAGAACTGTTTTTATTCCGGCGAACGAAGCCGCTAATAAAATTGGTCCGCATACATAACCGCCGGTGCCGATTACGATTGATGGTTTATAATGATTGATGATGTGAAAAGACTGCATCAATGAAATCATTATCTTCAAAGGAAATAATAAATTTTGAAATTGTAAACTCCGATGAAAACCGCTGACCCAAATTGTTTCAAAACGATAACCCCGTTGCGGAACGATGCGAGCCTCGATTTTATTTTTTGTTCCGACAAAAAGGAATTCTGCATCGGTATCGATATTTTTGAGTTCATCGGCGATAGCCAGAGCCGGAAAAAGGTGCCCGCCAGTTCCGCCGCCCGCAAATAGATATTTCCGTATTTGATTTTGAACTTTCAACTTACACATGTCCTTCGGCGTTCACAGTTCCGACAATCGGAATGCGCGTTTGTTTTGGATGCATATCAGTCTGTTTGGAGATATTCAGTAAAACTCCGATTGCGTAAGCAGACATGATAATCGATGTTCCCCCATAACTTACAAATGGCATCGGCAAACCTGTTACGGGTAATATGCCCAAAGTAACACCGGCATTCACAAATGCGTACGATGTGATCAGCACAGTAATGCTCAGGGCAAGATATTTTCCAAAAGCATCCTGTGTATATTTTGCAATTTTGTATCCTCGTAAAAAAATCACCATAAATAGAATCATAAAAAGGACTGTTCCGATTAAACCGTACTCTTCGCCGACGATAGAAAAAATAAAATCGCCGTGAGCTTCGGGAACAAAAAAGTCGCGCTGCCGGCTATTTCCTAATCCAACACCAATAAGCCCGCCATTCCCGAAGGCAAGTATTCCCTGCCATACTTGTCCTAATGCACTTTCGGTCGATTTAACGACTGCTCCTGTAATAACAGCTTTGATGGCTTCGGTATCTACTTTTATTAAAGCCTCAAGGTTATTTATATACAATCCAATTCGATTTGAACGATATTTGGCTAAAAATAAATAGGTGATAACAAGCGGTAGCATCGGAACTATGGTTAGTACCAAATGCTTTAATCTTACTCCGCTTAAATACATAATTGTGAAACCAGTCAACAGTATCATCGACCCCATACTAAAATTGGGTTGCGGCATTACGAGTGCAGCTATTACAACTATCCAAAACAAGAGGGGTATATATCCTTGTTTTAAGTCAAGAATTTTTTCCTCCTTAGCTGCAATCAGAGCTGACAAATGAAAGACGAGGACAAATTTGGCGATCTCTGAAGGTTGAAAACTCCCAAAACCAAGATCGAGAAAACGGTATACTCCTTTTACTTCATATTTAATTATCAAAAGGGCGATAAGCAAACCCATCGTGCTAATAATAAGTAGCTTTGTATATTTTTGATATTTTTTATAATCGATGTTCATTCCAACAAACATTAATACTACCGCTATGAGAACTTTCCAGATATGCGAGTTTAACAGATATTCGCTATCCTCAAATTTTTTTGCAGCCCACGTCGACGAAGCAGTGTAAACCACAAGCACTCCGAAAGCTAATAATACCAGCACACACAGTAGCGTTGGAAGGTCGGCATAGTTATATTTTTTTGAGCTCTTCATAGTTTATTTACTAACTCTTTAAACACATTACCGCGATGTTCATAATTATCGAACCAATCGAAAGAAGCACAAGCCGGTGAAAGGAGCACCACATCGCCGGCGGCGGCAAACTTCGCCGCTGTGTTCATTGCTTCATCCATCGAAGTTACCATTTGTACTGTTTTGAAACCTGATAATTCGTTATACACTTTCTCAGCCGATTCACCGATTGCAACAATGGCTTTTACTTTTAGCTTTATCAGTTCACCGAGTTTACTGTAATCGTTTCCTTTGTCGCGTCCACCGAGCAAAAGAATGATCGGCTCGTTTATAGCATTGAGCGCATAATATACAGAATCCACATTGGTAGCCTTCGAATCGTTTATATACTTAACACCGTTTATTTCGCGGACGAATTCTAATCTGTGCTCGACACCTTTGAATTGTTTTAATGTTTGACAAATCGTTTCGGTTTGGATATCCATAACTTTTGCAGCTAAAGCAGCAGCCAAGGAGTTATAAATATTATGCAAACCTTTTATACACATTTCTCCGATTTCGATTAATGGTATTTCATTATCATTAATTTTGATAACTAACTTTTGTTTGCCGCTTTCAGTTGTTACAATGTAACCGCCCTCATTCAACTTTTGATTGATGCTGAAAGGCAACAACTTACATTTTGCCGATTTTACCATCTTCTTTACGATTTCATTGTCGATATTGTAAATCAAAACATCGTCGTTCGTTTGGTTCATAAATATTCTTGATTTTGATGCTGAATATTTTTCCATCGAATTTTCATAACGATCTAAATGATCGGGGGTAATGTTCAGCAGTACCGATACTTTCGGATGAAACATTTCGATATGGTCAAGTTGAAAACTGCTGACTTCTAAAATAGCTGTAGAATTTAATGTTAAAGTATTCACGACACCTGAGAATGCTGTTCCGATATTTCCGGCGACTACGTGATCGAGTTTAGCATCTCTGAATATTTCACCAATCAACGTGGTTGTAGTAGTTTTGCCGTTTGAGCCGGTAACAGCAACAATCGGAGCGGGGCAGAACCAAGAAGCTGCTTCGATTTCGCTTACTACTTTGATTTGTCGCCGTTTCGCTTCGATGACAACTGGCGAATTAGACGGAACACCCGGGCTAATAACCATAAACGCACAGTCGAACACACGGTCTGTATGCCCGCCATACTCGATACCGATACCGGACAGCCGTAATGAATCAAGAGCTGTTTTAATTTGATTGGTGCTGTTGAGTTCGCTCAAAAAAACTGAAGCGCCGTGCGATTTGAATAACTGAGCAGCAGCTATGCCGCTGCGAGCCGCACCGATTACAGTTACATTTATGTTGTCAAAATTTTTCATCTCACTTTAAAAGTAGCCAAGCTTAAAATTACTAAGAGGATTGTTATGATATAAAATCGTGTTACTATTTTAGGTTCTTCCCATCCGAGCATTTCGAAGTGGTGATGCAGCGGCGCCATTTTAAAAACGCGTCTCCCTTCACCGTATCGTTTCCGGGTATATTTGAAATAGAGTCGTTGAATAATAACCGACATAGTTTCAATCAAGAATATTCCGCCGAGTGTGGGAAGCAAAAATTCTTTTTTAATCAGAACTGTTAACGCCCCGATTGCACCGCCAAGCGCAAGCGATCCTGTATCACCTAAGAACACCTGCGCCGGGTGCGAGTTGAACCAGAGAAATCCGAGAGCGGCTCCCACCATCGCCGCGCAAAAGATACTCAGTTCACCATTACCTTTTAAAAATGGAATTGTTAAATACTCGCTCCATATTGCGTTACCGCTGATATAGCTGATGACTGCTAAAGCCAACGCAACTATACCTACCGTCCCGATTGCCAGCCCGTCCAAACCATCTGTTAAATTTACAGCATTGCTTGTGGCGGTAATAATAAATACTACCATCGGTATGTAAAATAATCCTAAATCTAATTCTAAATGTTTGAAGAATGGAACTGTGGTACTCGTACTATATTTTACCAACGTCGCATCAATCCATTGGGGGAAAAAGTAGATAACACTTCCAACGATTAAACCTATTAAAACCTGACCGATTAATTTATACTCTTCAATCAATCCTTTGGGTTTCTTTTTTACTACTTTAAGATAGTCATCTAAAAATCCGACCGCACCTAAACCTGCTGTTACAAAGACAATCAAGATGATGTAGCCGTTTTTTAAATCGCCCCACAAAAATGTTGGGATTAAAATTGAACCAAGAACTATCAAGCCACCCATCGTGGGAGTGCCGGCTTTTTTCAAGTGTGTTTTGGGTGCATCTAATTTTGCCGCTTCACCGATTTGTTTTGCTTTTAGAATTCTTATTATTTTCGGACCGAGCCAGAAAGCCACAATCAGCGCGGTAACCGCAGCCGCACCCGCACGGAATGTAATGTATTTGAAAACTCCTAAACCAGGAATTGCAAATTCACGATGTAATATTTCAAAAAGATGATAAAGCAATACTACCTCAACCTCTCGATTATTGAACTTACAATATCTTCCATACGCATTCCGCGAGAACCTTTTACAAGCACTACATCGCCGGATGAAATTATTTTTAATAAATCTACAGCCATCGATTTTTTATCGGTGTAATGTTTTTTATTTTTTAATTTTGCTGTTCGATTGATGTGTTGCGATATGTTTCCAAAAGTAAATAGATGAATAGGTTCGGCTACATTCTTAAAATATTTATTAATCGCTTCGCCGATTAATGTATGATGATGTTTTGATGATTTGCCAAGTTCGAGCATATCGCCAAGAACCATAATTTTTTTACCTTCCGATTTAGTCTGCTTCAAAACTTCGATTGCCGATAACATCGAATCTAAATTTGCATTATAAGTATCGTTGATAATTTTTACTTTGTTCACTGAAACAATTTCCATTCGTTTGCCGGATGTTTTGAACGATTCGAGGGCTTTCACAATTTTAGTAGTGGGTACTTTAAACTGAATTCCTACCGCAAAAGCCGCGAGTGCATTTTGAATATTGTGTTTGCCCGGAATGGATAAATTTACTCTGTATCGTTTTTTTGATTTCTTGATGAAAACTTCTATCGAATATTTACCGCTTTCATTTATTGTTTGACCGGTGCAGGCAATATCCATGTTATTTTTATTTGAACCGAAAAAAATAGAATGAGCCAAAGTCCTGCTCAATTTCAATACCCGTTTGTCATCGGCATTCACAAACGCAACCGATTTATCATAGCATGAAGCTAAATACTTGAAAAGTTCACCCTCTTCCTTTGCAACACCATTTATATCTTTAAAAAATTCTAAATGCTCGTTACCGATATTCGTGATCAACCCGTGTGTTGGTTGCAGAATTTTACAGAGATTTTCGACTTCGCCGAAGTGATTAGTTCCTATTTCAATTACTGCCGCCTGATGCTTACGTCTCAAGCCGAAGAGTGTTAGAGGAACTCCTATATGATTGTTCAAATTGCCTTCGGTAACTAGTGTATCGAATTTCTCCGAGAGGACTTTACCTATCATATCTTTAGTAGTTGTTTTACCGTTGCTTCCTGCGACCGCGAGAAATGGAATTTGAAATTTTTTTCGAAACACAGTAGCCAATTCACCGAGAGCAACAATGGTGTTTTCAACCACGATGATTGTAGCTGTAAACAGTTTTTTAGATTTAATATTACTTTTAAATTTTAAACCTTTCGAGAAATACTCCTTATCGACAACAACGGCTGCTGCACCGTTGGAAATCGCTCCGGCTAAAAAACTATGTCCGTCAACCTTAGTGCCGCGTATTGCAAAAAATAAATTGCCGGATGTGGTAGTGCGAGAATCTATAGAAACACCGTTAAATGGTTCGTTACCCAAATTGTTATTGTTATAAATCTCTAAAAAATTAATGGATAATATGTCGTTTAAAGTAAGCTGCATCTGAATTTATATTTGTCGAATAATTTGCTCTACCACTTCTCTATCGCTAAAATGGTTCTTTTGATTTCCAATAATCTGATAATCTTCGTGTCCTTTGCCGGCTATTAAAATCACATCCCCGTCGTTTGCGAGTTGAGTTGCTTTATTAATCGCATTCCGCCTGTCAACTTCCTGTATGTGTCCGGAATTATGTTTAACACCTTCAGCGATATCGGCAATTATTTTATATGGGTCTTCACTTCTCGGATTGTCGGAAGTAAGAATTACGACGTCGCTTAATTCGCTTGCAATTTTTCCCATAATTGGTCGCTTTATTTTATCTCTATCGCCTCCCGCTCCAAAGACAATAATTATTTTTCCGCCCGATACTTTTTGTTTCGACATTAAGTCGCGAATGGCGAGCAAGCATTTCATAAGGGCATCGGGAGTGTGCGCGTAATCAATGATAACCCGCCATCCTTTTGGTGAAACGATATTTTCAAACCTTCCCCGTACAGATTGAAGAGTTGCAAGCGAACCCTGTATCGAAGAAATCTTGATATCAAATACTAATGCGGTCGAAATTGCTGCAAGAAGATTATATATATTAAATTTTCCGACGAGCGGCGTTTCAATATCGAATTTGTTTCCTTGATAGTTTACGGTGAATGTTGTGGAAGCTGGAAAAAGTTCAATATTTTCTGCCGAAACATCAGCACGTTGATCCGTACCGTATGTTATCCGTTTCGCCCGACTCGACTCCACAATTATCAGTCCGTATTCATCATCTAAATTTGTAATTGCAAAAGCATTCTCATTTAAATTATCGAATAATAGTTTCTTTGCTTTAAAGTATTCATCCATACTCCCATGATAATCCAAATGATCCTGAGTCAAATTAGTAAAAACACCGGCGGCAAAATTTATACCGTACACTCTGTTTTGATGCAGGGCGTGCGAGGAAACTTCCATCGCAACTCTATCGCAACCGGCTTCAGCCATTTTTAAAAACAACTTTTGCAGTTCCAACGATTCAGGTGTTGTTAGCTGCGAATGGATTACCTCATCGCCAATTTTATTTTCTATTGTTCCTATCAATCCGATTTTATTATTTTGTTCTGCTTCGAATAACGATTTGATGATATTTGTCGTAGTTGTTTTACCGTTGGTTCCAGTTACACCGATTATTTTTAATTTATCAGTCGGATGTTTACAGTAATTCGCAGAAATAAGTGCGAGAGCTTTACGACTGTTTTCGACAACTATTTTTACGACGCCGGTGTGCATAAAAAACGAATCTGGCAAAATTGTGTCGTCTTCGAGAACTACAGCTTTTGCTCCGTTGGCAATTGCATCTTGTATAAATTTATGCCCGTCGTAATTTTTTCCGCGAAGCGCAATAAACATATCGCTACGACTGACGCGTCGCGAGTCGTACTCAACCTTGTTGATCACAGCATCGTGCGTAACCGCCATTTTCCCAAACTGAGTCTGGAAAATTTTTATAACTGCTACACTATTTAATAATTCCGAAAGATGCATATATTAATAATAGACGTATTCGTACTTTATAATTCTTAAGGGGCTTCCGGGTGAACTTTCGGTTTCATTAACAGGTTTACCCTCAGCATTATTTTTATAATTATTTGTTCTAACTAAATTTCCGTTACCGTCAAACATTTTTCGTTCTACTAAAAAATTATTTTTGTCATATTTAAAAAGCCACCGGTACCGAAGTGTGCCCCTGTCTTTGCCATTTTCTTCTATCAGTTTTCCCTTTTTATCGTAAAAATATTCTTTCTCAGTGTAAACGACACCTTCGGCATTTGAAATAATTTCTCTGCTCTTCAAATTTTTATCGTCGTAGATATATTTAGTTCTGAATGAAGGTTTTCCGTCGGGAAGAATTTCGACAGCCCCGATAGGAGTTCCAGTCGAATCATTTTCATACACCAACTTCAAAACAAATTTTTCTCCTTCAAGTAATACCGAGGAATCTAAAAGTCCCTGACTGTTATAAAAATATTTTGTGTTGTAAGTGATTTCCTTTTGAATTTCCTTCCACAACCTTTTATTAGATTCTGAAACAATTTTACCACGTTCATTATAATGCTTTACAACCACCGACCCATCAGGTACTAATTTATCGTTAGATTCTTTTGCATAGCTGGTTTGAGTTTCGGAATTAATGTTTTTTGATTGCGCGAAAATCAAGCCGTGAATTGTCAAAAAAATTGTTAAGCACAAGAAAATCCTGAACATCATAGTTTACCTGCTACTTTTTTATCTTCACAAATTAGCGACACAACCGCTCTGCTCGAAGCTGATTTTCCACCCTCAGGCGATTGACTGACTACGATACCGTTACCATATACAGCAGATTCAAAACCTTCTAACGAAAGCCTGTTCACCGCCCGCCTTAAAGGAAGCCCGACGACATTCGGAACGAGATAAAAACCATTTTCGTCGGAGTGACCTGTTTTGGCAAACATCAATTTTATTTCAGCCCCTTTTGCTGCTAACGTTCCGGGTTTTGGTTCTTGGTTTAAAACTGAGCTCCCGTTTCCAACCTGGGAAGCTAAAAAACCAGATTTCTCCAACATACGCACCGCATTGGTGGGCTGCATACCACAAACATCAGGAACTACCAGATAATCGCTAGCTTCAAATAGTTTATCTTCCTGCGTTTTACTATTTCGATTGAATGAACTTTTCGTGATACTGATTCGTTCAGCAATTGCTTTAAAGATGACTGTACTTGTAGTTCCACCTGTATAGCCACCGGTTTTAGGATTGTCTAACATTACTAAACAAACGACTTGAGGGTTTTCGACGGGAAAGAAACCAATAAAAGAAGCGAGATGGTTTTTTTGTGAATATTTACCGTCGACTATTTTGCGTGCAGTTCCTGTTTTTCCGGCTATTCGGAGTCCGTTAACGATTGCTAATTTTGCAGTTCCGCGTTCACCTTCGACAACCGACGTGAACATCGGTAAAAGCTGGGACACAGTTTTTTCGCTGAAAACCCGCCTCAGTACTGTGGGCTGGGTTGAGGCAACCACGTCTCCCTTTTCGTTTTGGATTTGTCTAAGAATATACGGCTTCATCAAAATTCCATTATTTGCGAGGGCTGCATAGGCTGCAGCAATTTGAATTGGGGTTGCGCCAACTTCATATCCGCGAGACATCGCTTGCAGGGTAGTTCCCGACCACTGGTTCGGTTTTTTAAGTAGACCTTTTGCTTCTCCCGGTAGTTCGATATTTGTAGAGCTACCAAATCCTAAATTTCGCCCTTGTGAATAGAAAGCTTCCGTGCCTACTATTTTAGCAATCTTTGCAAAAACTATATTGCTGGAAACTTCCATAGCTTCTTTAAAAGTTAATACATCGTAAGGATGTGTATCGGTTATGATTATGCTCTTCTTACCGGCTTGATAAACATACCTGCCGTTTTCGGCATTAAATTTTTGTTCCGGTTTCACCAAATCTAATTCTAAAGCTGCTGCTGCCGCAACGAGTTTAAACAACGAACCGGGTTCGTACGTATCAGTAAGAGCTTTAATTCGTTGATTGGCTAAATCATCTCTTGATGAATGCGACGGATCGAAATTCGGATATTGGGCGATTGCTAAAACTTCTCCGGACGAAGGTTTGAGCATTACTGCAATTGCACCGTCCGCTTGAAATTTCTCAGCCCCTTTTCGTAATTCTTCTTCAACGATAGATTGATATGTTAAATCGATAGTTAAGTAAATGTTGTTACCATTCTGAGGATCAATCTTTGGAAAGTCCAGCACAGGTTGAATACGGCGTGAACCATCACGATATCTGACGATTGAGCCGTCCTTTCCACTCAATTGTGAATTAAAATAGCTTTCGACTCCCCCTTTACCATAGTTATCGTAATGCATCCCGCCAAGAATTTGTGCTGCTATATTTCCTGAGTGATACAACCGTTTCGATACTTCTTCAAGCAGCAAACCGTTAAGTCTGTTTTCTTGAAGAAAATTTTTATAACCAGGAGGAATTTCAGATTCTAAACAAACATATTGTTTAGTATTATTAAGTTTTTTTAAATATTCACGCGGATGGACGTTTGTTAGTTCAGCTAATGTTTTAGCGATCGCATTTTTCGATTCATTACTCATTATCGAACAATCGGCAGCAACTTTTATTACAATTGCCGATGAAGCTAAAATATTTCCGTTACAGTCGTATATATTTCCTCTTTTAGCCGGGATTGTTGAGGGCCGTTTGTATTGCGATTGTGCTTCCGATTGTAAGTCGGTAGAATGCAATACTTGAATTTGTATCAATCGCAATGAAATAATTAAAAAAGCGATCAAGCATGCGAACAATATTAATTTTGAACGCCTTTGTTTAATCCTTATAAATTTTTGAGTATCAATATATTTCTGAGTCGATATCATTTATTATTTTCATTCGAAAGTTCAAACCATTCGGGAGGAGTTTTTTGTATAAACATACTCAATTCCTGTTGCGCTAATGGCACAATCCTTTCGTACGTCGATTTTTTATTAACCTCTGCAATTAAAAATTCGTTTGTACTTTTTATTGTTCTGTATGTTTTTGATAAAGTATCGATTTCTTTTATTAGTGAATTTATTGTCAAAATATTATTTATTACAAGCAATCCGAGAGAAGTACAAAAAATAATCATCAACCCCAGTTTTAAAATCGAAGGTCTCTGGTTTGATGTTGACTTGTTTTTTCGCATCATCACATCCGAAGGCAAAGGTCCTTCTGTTTTTTTTGATCCGTTATAGACGAACAGTGGATCCGGGGTCAGATTATTTAATTTATCTTCTTGTCCTTTAAACATTTTTTTAATCATTTAGCCGCTCAGCTACCCTTAGTTTTGCACTGCGAGACCTTGGATTTTGAAGAGTCTCTGATTCATCAGGTAGAATCGGTTTCTTTGTTAGAACTCGTATTAACGGCTTTGTTATTTCTAGACCGGTCAATTTCCATGTTATATCTCTAGTCGGAGTCGAAAACCCCCTGAAGAACGATTTTACAATCCTATCCTCAAGCGAGTGATACGAAATAACAACCAACCTGCCTGACGGATTTAGGTGGATCAATGCACTCTTTAAAGCCGACTGTAAAGATTCTAATTCTCTGTTCACTTCAATGCGTATCGCTTGAAAAATTCTAGCTAACGATTTATTCAAGAATTTTCCGTTTACAGCCGATTTTACAATTTCAGTTAATTCTAAAGTAGATTCAATCGATTTACCTCTTCTTGAATCAACAATTTTCTTTGAAATCCGGCGCGAAAATTTTTCTTCTCCGAATTGCCAGAATATCCGGCTGAGTTCTTCTTCGGAATACGAATTGACTATGTAATGGGCATCCATCTCTTGCCTCGAGTCGAAACGCATATCAAGTCTAGCATCGCTGCTAAAACTAAATCCCTTTTGGGCTGAGTCGATTTGATGGGATGAAATTCCTAAATCAAAAAGGAATCCATCTACTTTAGGTAAGTTATGTTCGGAAAGAATTTTGGGGAGATGCGAAAAATTGCTTTGTACTAATAACACTCTTTCTCCAAAACGCATTTTTGAAAATTCAAGAGCATCTTTATCGGCATCAATTCCAATTAAAACTCCTGTGGGTATGAGTCGTTCTAAAATTTTTTCCGAATGACCACCACCTCCTAAAGTTGCATCGACATAAACACCGTCGGGTTTGGTAATAAGGTATTCAAGAACTTTTTCAACTAAAACCGGCGTGTGATATTCATAGCTCATTGCATATTATCAAGGAACATCAACCAAGATTGTTCATTACTTTTTGAGCGACAGTTTCGTAAGAATCAACTTGACTGCTAATATATTCTTCGTAAATTTTTGGATTCCAGATTTCTATTCTATTCCGAATTCCGACTATCAACACATCGCTATCGATCTGAGCGTATTCGCGCAAGTCGGGAGGGATACTTATCCGTGCTTGCGAATCTAATTCCACTTCTGAAAGATTAGCATATATCGTCCGCTCTAATTGGCGATGTTCAGAATTATAAGCCGATAGCTTTTTAAATTCCGCTTCAACATTTGCCCAAATATTGATCGGATAAACAAACAAGCATTTATCTAATCCGCGCATAACAACAAAATGGTCCTTGATATCGTCGGTAAGTTGCTTTCGCAATTTCGACGGAATATTCAAGCGACCTTTGTTGTCGACGCTATATTTGTATGTTCCTTTAAATGAAGCCATAAATTTTATAATTATTGAAAGATGGTAATTTTCCTACACACTTTTACCCACTCTCGTATAATTTATATGGTAATTTAAACGATTTTTCTTCAAAGTCAAGCAAAAAAACAAAATTTTAATAATAATTTTTGTGGGTAATTTTTTAAAGTCGTAGTATTTTAGAAAATTGGCTTTATTAAGCTAATTTCAAGGGTTGGGTCTGCTACTGTAAGGAAAGGTGTTTTTAATTTTTTGCTGTTAATATATGTTTTTCATTCAATACTTTTACAAAATCAGTTGTTGATTGAAAATGGACAGCATCAATGCCAAGTGCTATTGCAGATTCTACATTCGATAATTTGTCGTCTGTGAAAAATATTTCTTCCGGCTCCATCTCCAATTCATCGAGCATGAATCGAAATATTTCGTCATCCGGTTTCATTACACCGATTTTATACGATAAAAATAATCTTTGAAAATTTTCTAAAATCGGAAAGTTCTTTTTAATATAATGTAAATGGAGTTCGTTAGTATTGCTTAATAAATATAACGGATACTTCCGGGCAAGAGCACTAACCACTTCGCCGATATTTTCAACCAACCCGGTCGCAACACTGCACCAAGCGTGAACAAACTTCTTGTAATCAATATTAATTTGAAGCGTCCTCATAGTTTCGTTGTAAAACTCGTGCGAACTTAATTTTCCACTTTCGTAGGCAATCGCAGGGTTTTCTAATAGTTTGTAAACCTTTTCTTCACTGAATTTACCGTTAAGTCCTGTATGAACAAGGAAAGGTTTATAATCGATATTTACTAGTACATTTCCTAAATCAAAAACTATTGCTTTTATATTACTCATAATTTATTACTTCTATTTTTTCACTAATTTGTATAACACCGTAATAACCGCGGCTCGCTTGTCCGCAATTAATTATTTTAGTTTTTCCTAATACATCCTGACCGCGTGCTTCGTGTATGTGTCCGCATATTACTACATCTACGTTTTCATTCTCAATAAAATCCCTTACAGCCGAGCTGCCGACGTGAAAACCTGAATGAACAATATCTACTTTCGTTCCATAAGGTGGTGCGTGCGAAACTAAAATTTTAATTTTTGCTTTATGCACATCGTTATATCCTTCGGCAAGTTTTTCAGCGATTACAACTTCTTCAATTTCGTACGGGGTTCGTAGTGGTGAAACCGGCGCCCCTGATACGCCAAATATACCTAACTCATTTATTATCAAGCCTTTACCGTGCATTGAAACATTCATTTTACAAAGTATATCGTCGTGGTGAGGTAAGTCCATATTGCCGGCAATGCACAATAAATTTGGGGTTAAAGTTTTTAGTTGCCGAATAACCGATTCAACTTCTTGCACCGTGCCGACGTTCGTCAAATCGCCACCAATTATTACCAAATCGGATTTTTCAGAATTAATTATTTCGAAGACCCGCTTATACGTACTATGTATGTCGGTAAATGCTAATATGCGCATCTGTATTTGTTAGATGTTAAAAATTTTACAACTCAACCTACAAAAACATTTCAAAATATCAAAACTTGACTTCTCAAGAATAATTCCTTATTTTAGTATGCGACAAAATTGACGCTGATAAAAACATATTAAGACATATATGTCTATCAAATAAACAAGAGGATAAAATGAGATCAAAAATCGGCAACCGTATAAACGAAGCCCGGTTGAACAAAGAACTCGACCAGCACACATTAGCTGAAAAAGTTGATGTGGCGACACGAACGCTACAACGCTGGGAAAAGGGGGAGCAAGTCCCCGACAGCAACTACCTGATGCGTCTTGCAAAATTTACAGGGGTGCGACCTGAATGGCTACTAACGGGTGAGGGTGAGATGTATCATTCGCCGCCGGATAGGACAAAAATTTTTCCATTACACAACGAAACATATTTACGAGATATTCCTTTAGTGGATATTCCATTGTACTCGTCGGTGCCTGCTGGTAGGACAACTCCTATTTTTCATCCCGATTACGTTGACCGTTACGTAACAATCGATAATATTAACGACCCGAATGCTTTCGCGCTTGTTGTGAAGGGCGCCAGTATGTCGCCAAAAATTGAGGACAGCGATATTGTTGTCGTGAGCCCGAAGCAGGAGGTCCGCAACGGTGATATTTGTGTAGTGCGTGTAAACGATGAGGATGTTTTGAAGAAGGTGAAAATCGACAACACACACGTTCACTTAATTCCACTAAATCCTGATTTTGAACCGGTTTCGGTACGCAAGCGCGATATCGGATTTATATGGAGGGTTGTGAAGGTGATAAAAAATCTTTAAATATTATGATTGCAGATGTGCGTTTGGAGATTATTCAATTAAAATAGCTGATGTTCTGGATTTCGGATTTCACCCGTTAATTCTTCTTTTGTTTTCTCACTAAAATTATTTAGATTTAAATAGTCTTCATACGGTTTTAGATCAAAAAGAGGCACATTGCCTCTTATTTTTTATAATTTAAACAGGAAAGTTTTATGAAAAAGTTTGTATTTGTTTTTGTATTCATAATTTTTGCGACATCTACTATTTTCGCACAATCGGTTATTATTAATGAACTTTATAA
>JBBIOD010000023.1:0-23654 GCA_037443545.1 Ignavibacteriales bacterium
TTAGATCGCTTTTTATGTATTTGCCATCTTTTGTATATAACATTAAATAACTTTCCCTGTCTAACAAACTCCTGCTTTTAATGAAATTAGTAGTTATTTTTGAATATTGTTGATATATATAATTTCCGCCATACTTGAGTACTGTAGTAAAGGAATATTTAGTGCCAATATCTTTCAATTCATTTATCGTTTCATTTCCTCGGAAACTTTCTTTGATTTCATTAAAATTATCACCCTTCACACCAAAAAACTTTATTAAGTTTCCATTCTTGTTGTATTTAGACAGTTGCCAACTTTGCGAACAGGTTATATACGTGTTCCCTTCTTCATCCATATCAAATTTTGGCTGCGTCCACATCAATTTATATTTTTTATATATATCAGGATAACTGCCAAAATGATATAATATTTTACCACTTGTATCCAATACCGCTATTTGCTTTGTTAAATGATTTTCCCAAAAAACTTTGTATTTGCTTTCGAATGAATTCATATAAATTTTATTGTTTTTAACTATAATCTCTCCTGTATCGAACCATATACTCGATGGAACTTTTATGGTTCTTTGAAGTAAACCATTTTTGTTAAAAATGGAAATTCTGCGAAGGGTGCCATCGGATACATAGTAATAATCAAGATCTTCTGCTACCCCGTTAACATCCTTAAACTCACCGGGTCCATCCCCTTTTCTACCTATCTTTTTAATAAATTTTCCATTATTACTATAAATTTTCATTTCATAAAATATATGGTCCCCAACCAAAATAGTTTTTTCTTTCAAGTTAACTTCAAATAATTTTATCATACCTATTAAATTATTGTCAGTTTCTTCAATTTTGATTTCTTCAATTTTTTCTAATTTAGCAATTTTGTTTGTAAATATATTATTTTGTTCGTTCTTCTCATCCTTGCTGCATTTACAGCCCGAAAGTATTACAATTATAAATATTGTTGATATGAATTTGAGCATCATTATATTATGCATGATTTATTAAAAATTTGCATTGATTTGTTGGTAACAATAGATAAACCAGAGGCTTGTTTTAGTTTATACATTCAAAGGCTATGTCTGACATAGCCTATAAAGAAATATCTGACGAATCCTAAATTAGTTTTATAATTGTGGAGTTATTATAATTCCTTCTGTATTACAATTATTTGGAATGTTGACACACATATCGGGGTGTGGAAATACCAGGAGCTTATTAAATACAATTGGTTTGTTAGGTACTGAAAGGACCTCGATGCTAAATAATGATAAAACAAATAGGAATATAACGTCTATCCCTAACGAAGTAACTAGTAACTTTTTCATTCAGTCTCCTTGTTTGTTGTTTACCCGTCTGGTATTTTTTTTATTACTCACAACTTAATGGCAAATATAGTTCCAATTTTTTTAGCCTATCCTATAACCGATTTGAGGTTTTACTTATTCTCTATCAGTGATTTGTATATTTTTGTATACTCAGGTGTTTTTGGATAACGGGTTAATATTCTTGTTTTAATATTATCTGCCTTCTTTTGATTATTCTCCTTAATAGCTAGACTATAAAGCTTGACATCAGCTACACATGCAACATCATTATCATATTTTTCACTAATTTTTATCAGATAATTTTCAATATCATTGATGCTCAATTCTAGCTTTTCAGCTGAATACACAAATTCGCTAACAGCAGAAACGGAGATAAGATTTTTAAAGAGCCCCGTACCAACACCTTGATATTCATCTATCACTTTTTTTGATAAGACAAGAGCTTCATTATATTTTTTTGATTCATTAAAAACCGGTAAAAGATATGATTCAATGCTTGCTAAATATTTGCGACTGTCTTGTCTATTTAATAATTTAGCATTTACTTTAGCATGTTCTAAATATTTTATAGATTTTTCAAAATCTTTTTTTTCACCATAATAAGTTCCTAACTTCATAAAAAAATAAGTCTGAAATTCAGGGTCCTCGGGAATCATAGATTTAGCCAACATTTCTGTTGCTTTTTTGTAAAATCTTTCCTGATATTCTTCCAGCAATTTTTGATCCTTCCATATTTCATTATTTTTTTCAACACGTGGATCAGGGATTGATAAGCTGATGATGATAGAATCAAGTTTTTTGGATTGAGGATAATCAATAATTTTATCACCTACGGAAGGTTGTGTTTTTACAGACAACGCAAAATATAAGTTTAAAAAGAAAAACAGAATAATGATAGGAACATTATACTCCAATTTGGAATAGTTTTTTTTATTCATAATAATTTCTCCTTATATGTTAAATATTTATGTTAATTAATAGGACCAGGAGGGGTTTCAGGCTGTATCGTACAAAAACACATGCCTAGGCTGCATCTACATAACGCTGGCATACAACCACAATGTCCATGGAAACAATACCCAAAGCCATTACCCCTACAATAAAATGTTTGTGGGCTCAAACATCTCCAAATTCCAAGAAGCCAATCTTCCACATCGCATTTGTTGGGTCCACAATTAGGTGCAGATATATCACAAGAATTTGTTCTACAACAATTTTCACCCGGCGCTGGTTTAGACTTCAAAACCGATTCATAATTATCTAAATAAATTATGTCTTGCTTTTCATTGCAAAAAAAATTAAAAAATAATATGAGGAAAAAAAATACAACATGTCAGCCCAACACCTGTTATTTTCTGACACATAAAATCCTCTCAAATTTATAAATTGTTTTGTTAATTGCATATACAATGTAACCTTTCCCAACATAAAAGTCAAGAAAAAAAAATGTGTCAAAAATTTGTGTCAAAAAGTTATTTAGCATTTCTCCACTCCGTGGTTTTTTTGTAAAACTTTGTATATTGTTCCATAATTTTTCCTTACCCATTTATAAAACTGATGCTCGGTTTTGAAACCCAGTTTATCTGCAATTGTATAACCTTTTTCATTATATCCGTCCGCTAACAATTTTTCAAATATGGTTTTTCTATAATCGTTAGCATATATTTTGAAATTCTTACCTAATACCCTTCTAAACTCACTAGATAAGTCACATTGATTCAAATCGTGAAAAAAACAAAATTTTTTCAACGCTCCGTTATATAAATGTTCATTTATATCACTGGTTATTTTTTTTATATACTTTCCATATTTTTTCATTTCCGCCTCCACAATTACATACTTTAATTAATCCTTATCTTCGCATCGTGAGCTAATGAATAATGCCCGTCAACCAGCACAGTATCGCCCGCCGATATCCCGCTTGTTATTTCCACATAATTTTCATTTTCAACACCTGTTTCTACGTAGGTCCACTTGGCTAAGCCCTCTGAAACGGTAAATACGAGCTTGCGCTGATCTCGAATTAAGATAGCGTCTTTTGGGACTACTAAACAGTCTTTATATATTGTTGTTTCTATCTTAACGTAAACATACATTCCCGGCTTAATTATACCTTCGCGATTATCTAACTCAACAATTATTTTGCAAGTTTTTGTTTCTGTATCAATAATTGGGGATATATTTTTGATTGTTCCTTTAAATATTTTATCAGCGTACGATGGGATAGTTACTTCAACGTTGCTCCCCTTTTTAATTAGTTTGATTTCGGTTTCCAGTATGCCAACTTCTACTTTGATTTTAGATATGTCGACTACCTGTAATAGTTTTTCACCCGCCTTAACATTTTGTCCGACATTAATGTTTACGTCTGCTGCATAACCGTCAAAGGGCGATTTAATTTCAGTATAATTCAGGTTTAATTTTATTCGCTCCAGGTTTACCAATGCCTGGTTAAGCCCGCATTTCTGCGCAATCACATCGTCGCGAACCTCAGGGCTATATACCTTATTCGCTTCATAGTCGCGTTTGGCTTTTTGGTATTCTTTCTCACTAATACGATTTAATCTATATTTTTCTTCTACATCCTTGAATATTTTTACCCTTTCTGCTGCCATACTATTACTGATATTATTTTCAATTCTTTCCATCGAGGCGCCGTCGCGCATTAGATTGTATTCTATCTGTGTCTCAATTAATTTTGATTCGGCATCTTTTAGGGCTAATAGTATTTCTGCGTCATCTAATTTTATCAGTAACTCATCTTTTGATATTTTGCTCCCTTCTTCTACAAAGTAGTTGTTTACTTTTCCGTTTGTACCCGATACGATATCTACTTGCTTAAATGGTTTTGTAGTACCCGAACTAGTAACGCTTTGCGCTAAGTTACTAATTATTGCTACATCAGCAGAAACATCAAAAACAACATCAGACGTAATATTCGGCTCCTCCTTGCCGAAAGTATTTTCCACCTTCTTTTCCGATTGTGTAAAAATATAAACCGAAAGAATAAAAATGAATAATAATAAAAATATCCCAAAACCAATTTTGTTTTTAAAACTCATAAATACCCTTTGTCTAATTTATGAAATGATGGTAGAATATATAGAAAAATAACATTAAGTCAAATATTTTTGGATTATCGTTAATTCTTTGTTAATTTCTATTATCCTTAACTGCCAAAAACTGTATTTTTTATGACGGTTAGGGATTGGTGTGTTTAAAAAGAACCTTGAGCCAAGAGCTTCCAAAATTGTGATGTTTGCTTGTGATAGATAAAATAAAATTAGATATATACAACTCAGAACCTTTTCAAAATTTACAAACAGTCCTCGAAAATGAACAGCACGAAATTACTGTTCAAAATCTTCACGGGTCGTTAGCTGCATTTCTTGCAGCTATGGTTTTTGAAATAAGAGGAAATGTGCTGCTTGTAACTCCCGATAAAGACACAGCCGAAAAAATTTTCGACGACTGTTCACTCATCCTCGGCGCCGGAAATGTTTGCCTCTTTGGCGAGCGACCGCCACAAGATGTAGAACATCTCGATTTAAGTGCACCCGTTTCACAAATCGAAACGCTTCGCTATCTTTCCACCGGAAAATCTTGCATTGTCGTCGCTTCGCCACACTCGCTCGTCAGTAAATTATCGCCACCCGTTAAGTTCAAAAAAAATATTATCGAACTTGCTTCAAATCAAAATTACGATTTTCAAAAACTGATAGATAAACTCTACGAGTTTCAATTCCAGCGAAAAGATTTTGTTGAATCCTATGGCGATTTCGCTGTTCGAGGGGGTATTTTAGATATTTTCCCGTTTGTCGGAGTGAATCCCGTCCGATTAGAATTCTGGGGTAACACGATTGAATCGATCCGCGAGTTCGACGCAATATCGCAGCGTTCAATCCGCCAACTCGAAACGGCAAGCGTAGTCCCGGATATCCACTATGAAGATGTTGAGTTACAATGTTCGGTATTCGATTATTTGCCTGAAAACACGTTCATAATTCTACACCAATCCGACTTGATTGTAAGTGAAGTGGAAGAACTCCACCGCGAAGGATACACTAACATTTTCGACTGGGATTACATCTCAGAAAAACTCTCTCAATTCTCAACGATAAAAAATATTGATTTAATAAAGCACCATACCAAACCCATCGACTTCTCATCCTCAGCTCAACCCGCATTTAATAAAAGCATAAACCGGTTGGTTGATAAATTATCTGAATTAACTTTTTCAGGATATCAAACATACATTACTTGCGATATGAAAGAAGAAGCTGAAAGATTAGAAGAACTTATACAAGAAGTTTTAACAAAAACGAATTTCCAACCACGAATTATAGGCGACCCCAGCCCGCCTAAGCCGTTCTGGCCGGGGCAGGAATTTCTGATTGCAGAATTTAGAAAACATGAATCAAAAATCAGTAACAATATAGAGTATCAAATAATTACCGAACCATTTCATTCGGGATTTATCTATCCCCCCGCAAAAATTGCTCTCGTTACTGAGCACGAAATATTTGGAAGAATAAAACAACGAAGCTCAACGAGTCGCAGGAAGTTCAAAGGAATTTCTTTCAAGGAACTCACACAACTTATGCGCGGCGACTATGTAACACACATCGACTATGGAATCGGAAAATTCGATGGGATGCAAAAATTGAACGTTGGCGGTACCGAACAAGAAGTAGTCAGAATTTTATATCGCGAGGACGACACTCTATTTCTTAATTTGAACTTTGTAAATAAAATTCAAAAGTATTCGTCTCAAGAAGGACATTCACCAACTTTAAACAAATTAGGATCGAAAGATTGGGAACTATTAAAACAGCGGGCGAAGAAAAAGATAAAAGATATTGCACGCGATTTGATAAAACTTTACGCGCTTCGAAAAAAAGAAACCGGCTTCGCTTTCTCAACCGATTCGCACTGGCAGAAAGAATTAGAAGCATCTTTTATGTACGAAGATACACCCGACCAGGCAACAACGACATTGGATATCAAGCAGGATATGGAACGAAGCTCACCGATGGATCGTCTCATTTGCGGAGATGTTGGATACGGGAAGACCGAAGTTGCAGTGCGCGCCGCATTTAAAGCTATAATGGATAATAAGCAAGTAGGTATTTTAGTTCCTACAACCATACTCGCGCAACAGCATTACAATACATTCAAGGATCGATTAGATAGATATTCAGTAAAAATCGAATCTTTATCCCGTTTCAAAACGAAGAAAGAACAGAAACAGACGCTCGAAAATCTTCGTACTGGCAAAACCGATATAATAATCGGCACGCATCGTTTGCTCTCGAAAGATGTAGCCTTTAGAGATTTGGGACTTTTAATTATCGATGAAGAACATCGCTTCGGAGTTTCGGCGAAAGAAAAATTGAGAATGCTCCGTTCGACTGTTGATACGCTTACATTAACAGCAACGCCTATTCCGCGAACGCTTCATTTTTCTTTGTTAGGCGCGCGCGATTTATCGCTCATCAACACTCCCCCGCGAAACCGCTTACCGATTATTACGGAAATTGTTCCCGCGACAAACGAACGGAAATTCAATTGGGAAATTGTGAGAGAAGCAATTCTGAAAGAAATGCACCGCGCCGGCCAAGTTTATTTTGTGCACGACCGTGTTCAAAATATTGATGAGATCGCATCGCTGATTAAACAACACATACCAGAAGCGAAGATATTTGCGGCGCACGGACAAATGCGCGGACATGCGTTAGAAAAAATTATGATGGATTTTTTAGAAAAAAAATTTGACGTACTTGTTGCTACAAAAATTATCGAGTCGGGTTTGGATATTCCGAATGTCAATACAATTATTATTAACCGTGCCGACCGGTTCGGAATGGCTGAGTTGTATCAGCTGCGAGGAAGAGTCGGGCGCTCGAATGTTCAAGCATACGCTTATCTGATTACTCCTCCGCTGAACACGTTGCCACGAACATCTATCCGAAAATTACAATCTATTGTTGAATTCACAGAACTCGGTTCGGGATTTAACTTAGCAATGCGCGATTTCGAAATCCGTGGCGCCGGCAATCTTCTAGGTGCCGAACAATCGGGCTACATACTCGATATGGGTTTCGAGACGTATGAAAAAATTTTGGAACAAGCTGTCGATGAATTAAAGCAAGAAGAGTTCACAGAAATCTTCGATATTAAAAAACTTTCGAAACCAAAAGTTGACGCTACAATCGACACCGATATCGAAGCACTTATTCCCAGTTTTTATGTCGAGCGGGATTACGAACGGTTAGAAATCTACCGCCGGCTTTATAAATTAGATGACGCTTCAAAGATTAGTGAAATCAGAATGGAATTAAAAGACAGGTTCGGCGAATATCCGCCTGAAGTAGAGAATTTATTCAAACTCATTGAGCTTCGCATAACTGCCTCCAATTTCTTTCTCAAAGGTGTTAAGATATCTAAATCAAATTTAATACTGCTGCTGCCCGAATACGACAATCAGATTTTTTATGGCGATAGTGATTCTATATTTCAAAAACTGACTCGAAATGTAGTTGATCGCCCGGAATTAAAGCCACATTTCAGCGAAACGAAAACACAGTTTCAGTTAAATTTATTCCTCCCAAATATCGTCGACACGGTAAAAAGAATCGAAAAAACAATAGAAATAACGAAGCAACTATTCGATTGATTTCACTCGGTCATTCCTAATTTTTATAATATTTGCGGAGCATTTTGCAAATTTGAGATTACTAAGAGCAATATATTGCCAAAATCAATTAATTCTACATTTTTTAAATTGGTTTGGGGGGGGTTTTGAATAGTTGTAATCTGGCACAACTTATGAACAAAGTTACTTACATATTATTGTTACAATAAAACATTTATGAAAAAAGTCCTTGAAAAATTGTTTCCAACCTTAGGTAGGAAAATTGCCGCTTCGGTGATTATCGTCTCCTTAATAGTGGGCGGCGGATTTATTTTTTCTGCCTATCTGAGTGGTCGGAGTATACTTGAAGAGCAGGCGAAAGAGGAAGCCCGCCACGTTGCTACAATCCTTAAGAGCACATTAGAATTATTAATGGTTGAACACAAATGGAATAGGATATCCGATGCCATGCAAGCTGCTGCTTCAACACATTACATTCCCGAAATTTATATCTTAAGAACAGACGGCACAATCTATTTAGAATCAATATCAGATCCAAGCATACGAGCTGATTCTGTATATCTTCAGAAATTAGTCAGAGATAATAAGAGACAACAACTCATTGAGGAAAACAACAAAACCTTTGAATATATTATTGAGCCGATTACTAATAAATCAGAATGTACCGGTTGCCATGCAAAAGATGAATCAGCGCTAGGTTATTTTGCTGTTAAAATTGGTTTAGACGATCTCAATCAAATATCCAAACAGCACCGCAACACAAATATTGCGATGACCATTTTAACATTCGTTGGATTATCGGGCATAATATTTTTTACACTCACACTTTTAGTTATTAAACCTGTTAATCGACTTCGAACTCATATATCTCAGATCGAACAAAATATTCAGAGTCTTGAAAAAGGTGAGATGGTTGTTTTCCCTACATTACCTGAACCGAAAAACAACACAGACGAAATTGCAAATCTAACACGAAGTTTTAATCATCTGATAAGTCAGTTAAATTATGCTAATTCTAAATTAATCGAGCTTCATCATATTCAACTTGAACACGCCGACCGATTAGCCACAACGGGTGAAATTGCAGCAAGCATAGCACACGAAATTAAAAACCCGATTGCGGGTGTTTTGGGTGCTTTGCAAATATTCGAAGATAGCATCGCCAACGATGATGACAAAAAAGAAATTTATGCTGAAATGATATTTCAACTTGAACGTGTAAACCATACTGTGAACGATTTACTAAGCTACGCTCGACCTGCGCAACCGGTATTTGAAGAAGTTCAGATAAACGAATTGCTGAAAAAAACAATTTCGTTAATGAGTCCTCAACTGAAAGACAAAAACATCTCCTTCAAAAACGAACTTGCAACTGATTTACCATTAGTTTCAGCCGATAAAAAACAAATGCAACAAGTATTCTGGAATGTTTTAATAAACGCTCTTCAGGCAATCGACACGAACGGAATTATATCGATACGAACTTTGAATCATAATTCATTTGTTCAAATCGTAATTTCCGATAACGGTAAAGGCATAGAGAAAAAACAAATCGAGAGTATATTCAAAGCATTTTATACCACAAAACATAAAGGAACAGGATTGGGATTAACGATTACAAAACGAATCGTTGACCAACATCGCGGCGAAATAAACTTAGAAAGTGACACTGGAATAGGGACATCAGTTACCATAAATATTCCGATTGTAAAGAATTGATGAGTATGCGTGGCGAAACGATTTTAATTATAGACGACGAAAAATTAATCAGATGGAGTTTAGAAAAAGATCTTTCTAAATTGGGATTTGTTGTGTACGAGGCTGAGAATTGTAGGAGAGCGATGTCGATTCTTAAAGACTCCGACCCTGATTTAATAATCCTCGACCAAAATCTACCCGATGGAACAGGTATAGAGATGTTACAAAACATAAATGAAAGTAAAAGCGGCACCCCGGTAATTATGCTGACAGCCGTCGATAAATCGGATGTCGCTGTACAAGCTATGAAGCTCGGTGCGCACGATTATATTACCAAGCCAATCAACTTTGAAGAATTACAAATCGTAATCGAAAAATCACTCGAAGATACCCGTTTAAAACGTCAGCTTGCTCATCTTTTGAAGGCACAGCAGAAAAAAAATGGTTTCAGCGGAATGATTGGCTCATCCCCCCCAATGCTTCATGTTTATGAGAAAATTACTAAGATAGCCGCGAGTAACGGCACAACAGTTTTAATAACCGGAGAAAGCGGCACCGGAAAAGAATTAGTCGCTAGGGCTGTTCATTTTTTAAGCGACCGAAAAGATAAACCTTTGGTAACTGTAAATTGTGCAGCATTGACCGAGACTTTAATCGAGAGCGAGTTATTCGGTTACGAAAAGGGTGCTTTCACAGATGCAAGAAATCAGAAAAAAGGAATTTTTGAAATTGCAGACAGCGGGACCGTTTTTCTTGACGAGATTGGCGACATATCACCCAAACTACAAATAAAGCTTCTACGTGTGCTTGAGCAAAAAACATTTCAACGGGTGGGCGGTACAACAGATATTAATGTCGATGTTAGAATTATCGCTGCAACCAACAGAGCATTACAGGAAAAAATTGCCGAAGGAATATTCAGAACCGACTTATTTTACCGTTTGAGCGTTGCAAACATCAATCTGCCGCCGCTTAGAGATCGAAACCAAGATGTCCTGTTACTTGCTGAAAACTTTTTACAGGAATTTAATTTAAAATTCAACAAGCATTTCATTGGTTTTACAGAAGAAACCAGACAGCTATTTCTCAACTACGATTGGCGCGGTAATGTTCGTGAATTAAAAAATGTTATGGAACGCACTATTTTATTAAACGATGACGCTTACATACAACCTCTCCATCTCGAATTTTCACACCTTCTTCACAAGAAAAAAAATGATAACCCATCTTTCCTTAATACTGAGGAACCGATATCTCTAAACGAGCTCGAAAAAAAAGCCCTCATCCAAGCACTCGAGAAAACAAACTACAATCAAACACTGGCCGCCAAATTACTAAAAATTACGCGCGATACAATTCGTTATAGAATCAAAAAACACAATTTAAATAGAAATTGAACCATTGTGCAAATGGTCAATTGGCACCGTTTGTAAACGGGGGCAATTAGTTTCACCCATAAAGTTGAATCTGTGTTTTTGGCATAGTAGTTGAACTATGTATATACATTATTATGCACAATAACGATTCCAAAATCAGAATTCTCATTGTCGAAGACGAAAAATTAATTTGCTGGTCGCTCGAAAATGTACTGACCAAATTCGGTTACGAAATAACAATCGTTCATTGTGGTGAAAAAGCGATCGAACTTTTCTACACCTACTCATTCGATTTAATCATCACCGATATGAAATTACCCAAAATCGACGGTTTTAAGGTAGCTACGGCTGCAAAAACCTTCTTTCCCGATATCCCTGTGGTAATGATTAGTGCCGAAAGTAATCGGGCTGATGAGATGGTTAATCTCCATCCTGCAATCGATTCTTTTTTTGAAAAACCTTTCGAGCTCCGATGTTTTACTTTTTTCATTAAAGACCTTATCGAAAATAAGAAGATGCATACAAAACCTGTGGGTGATACAACCCACCAAGTTGAGTAATTTAACCCAATTGTAATAATATGTTCATACGCCCCATAGTAAATATTTTAGTTTGCCTGCTCTTATTAGTCGGACTACAAGCTTTTGTAGCCAAAACAGATATCTCAGTTGTCCCTTTCGCTGAAAAGCCAAATTCCTTCGATATATCGAAAACGCTTTTGCTATCAGTTTCTAAAAATATAGGGGGTGAATTAGTTGTTTCTTCACAATGGCAAACTGAAAAAGTAATCCCCATCGCAAGTCCTTCCGAAAAAGAAAAATTCCCAAAAGAGTTTATTCAAATTTTCCCCCCGAATACAACTATCGAAGAGTTAGCATATTCATTTATACTGCAGGGCGGTTCAACAAAACCTGAAACTTTAAGATACAAGTATATCGACACAATGACTGTCAGGGGGTTTTGGCAGAAGCCGGCTTTTTCTGAATTACTCCGCTTGGTTCAGGTCTCCAAATCTTCCGAAGTAGTGATCAATGTAAAAGGTTGGAAGGATAACAAGGTAACCACCGACTACGATGATCCGATAAAAGAAAATTACTCGTTATATAAATTACATTCACAGTTAATCCCCGGTGAAAACAAAATTTATTTTACATCTCCCGGTAACAAAGCCAAAGCTGTACTGTTCCGCACCACTCAATTAGCAGAATCCAAACCGGTTGCAGATCGTGCGGACAGATTTCATAACTCAGAGTACGAGCAAAACTGCACAAGCTGCCACGATGGATTACCGAGCAGCGACAGTGGCGAAAATATGACAGCCGATTGCAATAGCTGCCACAAAGCATTTGCCCAAAGTTCTAAAGTCCACGGACCCGTTGAAATGAAAGAGTGTTCAACATGCCACGCTTGGTCCAAAGAAAGCAAAGCTGTAGTCGTTGAAAAAGGTGTGCCTGGAGTTTGTGCCGACTGCCATTCCGAAATTACCGACTTAAACGAAAAAGCTAAATTTCCACACGCAGTTGGGAACGATTGCTTAACATGTCATTCGCCACACAGTTCTAACGAGAAAAAATTATTAAAAGATAAAATTTATAACACATGCATCTCTTGCCACGATAAATATGGCTTTAATCATCCTGTAAATAATCATCCGAGCAGGTTCAAAACTACATCTGAGAATGGCAAGAATGAAATATCGTGCGTTAGTTGTCATAATCCGCACGGCTCCAACAATAAAGCGATGATGAAAGTTTCCGGCGGCAGAATGGCTATTTGTTTGAATTGCCATAATAAATAATGATTAAAGTAGTTAAAATATTAATTTTGTTAATTGTTGTGGACATCACATTTGTTCATAGTCAAAACTTTACCGACCAAGGAATATCCAGCGGCTCATCAATTATTTTATTACCCACAGGCAGCGTTGCTCCATCGTCCAACTTCCGTGTTCAATTTCATCATTTTACTTTTTTCGAGAATCATTCCTTTAATTCGATAGATTTGACCGGGGGATTTTCGTCACATTTAGAATTATATCTAAAATATTCAACAGAAATAAACGGACACATATTCCCCGCAACAGTAACCGGATTTGGTGGTAAATTTCAATTTCCGTTCGAAATTCCGGTTATTTACAGAGCCGCAATATGGGCTGAAAAAATTAATTCCTCTGCTTCTGATAAATTAGTACTCTTTCCGGCTGATATGACACGTGCCGGAGTTGTTGCAAGTATTTATACTAATGCGATTGAGCCCACTGTTTTTATTGGAATAAACAAAATCGATACAGGAACAAGATTTTTAGGAAGTATCGGCTCAACATACTCTATCAATCGTAATTATAAATTAGGTTTAGAATTCACATACGGTTACTTTGGCAACCACGATTATACAAGTTTGCTAAGTTTGACATCACGAATTTTTTCAAATTTAGGTTTGCAGGTTACGGGCGGGTACATTGCTGGAACGACTGTCAAAAGCTGGACGGTTTCGGCGGGTATCTCGCTGACTACCGGAGCTATTGATTTTTCACCAAGAAAAGAACAAGAACGCTTACAAACAGTTCCATCTTTTGACGACATGTTAAAAAGTATAGAAGAAACAAAAACAGAAGATTCAAAAAATGAGAATAAGAATGATTAAAATACATTATATAACAGTAATTTTTGCTCTATTATCGTTAATAGGTTGCAGCACCTCCAAGGATACACTTAAAGAAAACGAAATCGTTTGGCCCGCCCCCCCCGATGAACCGCGTGTGAAATATATAAAAACTTTACACAGCGAGGATGAATTTTTATCGGGTTTGAGTAAAGCCGCACAAGTAATTACAGGTAAGACTTCTGATTTACGATTGATGCGTCCTTTCGATGTAACGACCGACGGTAAAGGAAAAGTTTTCGTATCCGATATGGAGCAAGGTTTAATTCTTTTCGATGAGGTGAATAAAAGAGTAGTTCCGTTAGGCGCCAAAAGTACTTTGCCTTTAGGTAGAATAGTAGGTATTGCTTATGGAAACGAAAAATTATTTGTCGGCTCAACCGAATTGCGCGGAATTGTTGCGCTGAGCTTAGACGGAACGGTTATTCGAACCTACGGTAGCAAAGGTCAATTTCCTAATCCTGTTGATGTTACTTATGATAAATATTTAAATCGTATAATCGTTGTGGATAATAAAATTCATCAAGTGGTAGTTTTTTCGGAAGAAGGAGATTCTCTTTTCACGATTGGCGAACGAGGTGAAGAAGATGGTCAATTCAATTTTCCACAAAGTGCTGCAGTCGATAAAGAAAGCAACATTTATATTGTTGACGCATTCAATTTCCGAGTACAGGTTTTTGATAAAGATGGTAAGTTTTTAAGCAAATTCGGGCAACAAGGAAATGTGTTTGGAATGTTCGAACGCCCAAAAGGCATTGCACTCGATACCTTTGGTAATATTTATGTTGTTGATGCAATGCATAACAATTTTCAAATATTTAATCAAGATTTCGACCTGCTGATGTTTGTGGGTAGGTACTCGGATAGCGACAATTTAGGTTTTTTAAATCCTGTTGGGATTTGTATCGATGAAAACAACAGGATATATGTAGCCGATCAGGTGAACGAGAGAGTTCAAATTTTTCAGCTACTCAAAGGAAATTAATTTTTCTCATCTGCCTCGTGAGAGAAGTTATTAATAATTATGAGGCAAAATAAATAATAATTAACTAAAGGAGTTACAAATGAAACGATTAATTTTAATCGCCGTAGCAATTTTGGTTGTGTCGTCGTTAGTGTTGGCACAAACATCATTGATGTTAAATGCGAAGCACGACCTGAGAGTTACATCAACAAAAACGAACGCTGCTGTTATTGCCGGTGCTTCGGACAGACTTTGCTCATACTGCCATACACCACACGTACCTGCAGCAGGTATTAAAGTTCCACTTTGGTCGCGTGCAGCAAAAGCTGACCAAACATGGGGTGCATATTCCAGCTCAACTATGGATGCGACCGCGATTGATCCTAGCGTCAGTACAGGCGACCAGCACAAAAACGAAAGCAATATGTGCTTAAGCTGCCACGATGGTTCAGCTATGTACACATCAGCATCTTATGTAAAACGCCCGCACGTAACAGGATCAAATCCATGGGTTCCTTTCGAAACACGAGCAGCACATGATATTGCCGGTCGTGAAAGAAACCGGATTGTGAACGGAACTGATTACACAAATTTAAGCCACACACATCCAGTAAATTTCAACTATGCCGATGCATTAGCAACTGATGGTGCATTAAAAACACCCGCCAATACACAATATGCATACCTCGATGGGACAACAAAAGTTGGCCGTTTATTCAATGGTAAAGTTCAATGCTCATCTTGCCACAACCCACACAAAACCGATACAAAGATGGTTCAAGGAACTTTAACAGATGGTAAACTCTGCGTAGCATGCCACGCAAAGTAATTTTTCAGTAATTTATACCTCGGGTGTTGTCCAAAAAGGACTCGGTCAGGATAAGTTTTTTTAGTGTCTAAGTGGTAAAAATGAGGATATAATTTTTACCACAAAGGCACTATCCGCTGAGGCGGCACTAAGGAACACTAAGCCGCAGTTTAAATTTTTGGACAACGCTACAGGTATAACCACTTTAATTTGAATTTAGCAAGGGAAAATTGATAAAACGAATTATATGGATTTTGTGTTTGATGGTATTAATGCAGATAACCTCTCTCTCGCAGATTACAGCTCTCGGCGGTGAGTTTCGTTATCAGCACCAGTATCAGAATTCAAAGTCCGGAAATAATATAATTGAGTTTAACCGTTACAGTCCTCAGTTTATTTTGGGGATGAACGGATATCTATATTCTCCCCGTCTTATTTCTTACGGTCTTCAAACTGCGGTTTATTTGCACTCCTCCAACACATCTTATCAAAACTTTTCACAAAAATCTAAAAACTTATTATTCAACTATTACAATGTTAATGTAACTGCATTACAGAATTATCTTGTCCGGTTGGATCTATTCGCGCGGGACGGCGAATTAGAATCGAACACAAATATTGTAGGTTTTGGAGATAGCAAGAATAATTTTCGTCAACAGCAGCAGAGGGTTCAAATATCTACGCAGAAAATTTATTTTCTTCCCTCCACAAATATCTATTACAATCAAAACCGAAGCTGGTCGGTTGCGCCAACATCCCGTACAGATCAAATACAACGAGAGCTTGGAATTAATTTATCGAAAGCATCAACCGAGTCGAACATCTCACTATCAGGTAACTTATACGATGTTTTAGAAAGATCGACTGGTGAGCGTGATAATTATTACCGAATGAATTTGAACGGAACGAAACAATATTCCGAAAAATCGCGCTTCGATATTAACACAGAATATTACAGCCACAATAATTTTGGTTTTACATCCGGCTCGCTTATGTTTTATAACGAAGCGAGCGATAAAATCCGTCTTAGCACTTTGGTCAGCGGCAGACACCTCGAATCTGTAAATTCAATCTCTTTCGGCTTGAATCTGAGTCAATCTGTGCAATATTTGTTGAACAAAAATTTGCACTTGAACTATAATATTTTTACGACACGCACCGACGACAGGTATATAATTGAAAATAATAGAGACGACTTGCGAAAAATTTTTTTACAAGGGTTAGGAAATACTTTTAGCATCCAGCATATGTTTGGATTTACGAATATCGATTTTAGCAATGGAGTAAACGTCGGTTACAGTAAACAAGGGGGTACAGAAAAGCAGTCGAACCTCAACGGCGGTTTTACTAACTCGATTAATGCACGTATCTACGATTTTAATATAACGAGTAGTTTTGCTTTCAATAAAAATAAAGTCTATTACAGAATGGAACGCGACGAAACATTTAAAAACGCATCGTTAGCTATATCGAAAATATTGTTCAATAATTTAAATTCCGAATCTATGGTAGATTACCGCGATGAAGATATTTACAGTATAAACGAACGATCGCGTTCGTCAACACAATTACGGATAAATCAGCGTTTTAATACTTCTTTATATTATTACATCCCTTTTTCTCTGAGTTTCAACGGAAATATTAATTGGAATTTGGGAAGATACAGATCGAAGTTTTACGGCATAAATTTAAATTTCAACAGCCCTCAGTTTTTTGTTCGAAGTCTCTCATTAGGATATTCGCTTGGCTGGTCGTACGACCCGCTAACTCGCCGCGACTTTATAAATCAGGATGCCGAATTTAATTACCAATGGCGAGCATTAAGTTTTCAACTTCGGCTGCGTGAATTTCGGTTCGTTGATAAGCGCCGCGAATTTTGGTTCACCGTAGCGAGACCGTTCTAAAAGTGTATAATGAGTATGTAGTATTGAAAATGTTCAAGTTACTAAATTTAGATACCTCTCTGATAATTCCCTTGCCAGAGAGTAGGAATTGGGGCTCCATCTCTTAATCGGGATGGAACTCCGGTTCCAAGTTATTATAAACACAAATATTTAAAAAATGAAATACATATTAACAATCTTATTCACAAGCATCTTTCTCATCGGATGCGGGACGACAAAGGAAACTATTCCTGAATACATCTGGCCCCCGCCGCCTGAACAGCCGCGATTTAAGCTGGTGAATATAATAAAAGGTCAAGATTATTTCGCCGAAAGTAAATCTGCAGCATTCATAAAAATATTAGCGGGTGAATCGAAAGAAAATGCCTTAGTGCGTCCGTTCGGTGTTTGTGCCGATGCAACCGGAACTATTTATGTAACTGACACAAGCTTGAAAAATGTTGTTATCTTCGATAACAAAATCAAAAAAATGCGTTCTATCGGCGATAAAGGACAACATAAACTCCATACACCAATCGGAGTAATTGTAACCCCTGATAACAAAATCATGGTTTCCGATTCATACCTAAAAAGAATTTATGTATTTGATGCAGAAGGAAATTTAGTTCGAACTATCGGCAGCGAAAATCAATTCGGCGCGCCGACAGGTATTGCCTACGAGCCAAAATTACGGCGCATATATATTGTCGACACTAATAAACACTATGTTATCGCTACTGACGAGGACGGCAACCAGCTTTTTACATTCGGTGAACGGGGAGTTGAAGACGGACAGTTCAATTTTCCTACTAATCTCGCAATAGCAAACGAAAAAATTTTTGTGATAGATACATTTAACGGGCGTATCCAGATATTTGATTTGGATGGAAAATTTATATCTAAGTTCGGTCAGTTAGGGAATACACCCGGACATTTCGCACGTCCCAAGGGAATAGCAATAGATAACGACAAAAATATTTATGTAACCGATGCAGCTTTCGATAATTTTCAGATATTTAACGAGAATGGAGAAGCTTTAATGTTCATCGGAAACTCAGGAATCGGGGCGGGCGAGTTTCATCTGCCAGCCGGAATTTTTATCGACCAGAATAATCTTATTTATGTAGTCGATCAATTAAATGCTCGAATACAAATTTTTAAATATATCAACATCAATAAATAATCGGAGATCTAAAATGTATTACAAATTATCTTTATTAATCATAACAGTAGCATTGATATTTACAGGAACTGTCGATGCTCAAATTAGAAATAGCAAGCACGATTTATCTTTCAGTTCGACAGCAACAGTTAGAACTACAACGTCGGGTTATAACGAAATTTGTGTGTTTTGCCATACCCCCCACTCCAAACAAAGTACATCGCTGTTGTGGAATCGGACTGCCTCGTCAGCTACTTACTCAGTTTATGCAAGTCCGACTATGGAAGCAACAGTACCTCAACCGGGCGGAGTATCTAAGAATTGTCTGAGCTGTCACGACGGCACAGTAACTTATGCGAGTATTGTGAATAATCCCGGTTCGGGCGCCGGAACACCGCCAGCTTTTAGCGGTACAGGGAAAATGGATACGACCACTGCCGCTGTGCCTGCCGGCCTGGGAACAAACTTAACGAACGACCATCCCATAGGATTTGTTTATTCAACTCATAGGGCAACAGACACCGGAATACGCACAGAAACAGTAAGCGGCAGTAAAGTAACAGTCCAGGCGGCGTCGCCTTCACGGACATTACCGCTTTACGGAACTACATCCGGAACGGCTACGTTAGAATGTGGAAGCTGCCACAATCCACATGGGGTCAGCGGTGTACCGATGTTTCTGCGCGTGTCAAACGCTAATAGCGAAATGTGTTTGACTTGTCATATAAAATAATAGCATATTTTTTCAAATTATAAACATATAAATTGAGGTTCTTTAAACTACATATTAACTGCATCGTTGTGGCAATTCTTATTTTATTCAGTTGCGAATTGTCAGCGCAAGTGTCGACACAGCTTGTTTGGCCGCCGCCTCCACAAAAGGAACGCATCCGGCACATTAAAACTATATCATCGCTTAATGATATCGGAGCAGAAGAAGGATTCTTTTCGAAACTTTTTAATTTTATTTTCGGAACAGAATCTTCCGACCGATGGTTGGAACAGCCTGTCGGAATAGCGGCTACGAATGACCAGCTCGTATATATCGCTGATCCGGGGGCTAAATGCGTTCACATCCTCGATCTAAAAAATAGCAATTACGATTTTATAGAGCGAGCTCATGACAACAACCTAATATCCCCCGTAGGCATTGCGATTGATTCGAAGGGTAGAATTTATGTATCAGACTCTCAATTAAAAAAAGTTTTTGTGTTTGATAAAAATCATAAATTAATTTCCGAGATTGATTACGAGTTCATCAGACCTACAGGTATGGCGATTAAAGATGACAAGTTGTATATAACTGATTCAGGCAATCATTCAGTAATAATTTTCGATTTGAATGGAAAATATATTTCGTCATTCGGGAAACGTGGTAGTGGTGCCGGCGAATTCAACTATCCTGTTCACTTAACAGCTAATAAATCTATTTTTGTAGTTGATGCAATGAATCATCGCATTCAGGTATTCGGTATCGATGGAAAATATCGTTTAGCATTTGGAAGAATCGGAAATTTAGCCGGGCATTTTGCCCATCCGAAATCGGTAGCGACAGATTCTGACGGAAATGTTTATGTAACAGATGCTTTAATGGACAACTTCCAGATATTCAACAACCGTGGCGATTTATTGTTGGTTGTTGGATCCAAAGGAATTGAGAAAGGGGAGTTTATGAGCCCGAGTGGTATTGCAGTTGATGGCCAAGATAATATTTATCTGGTTGATTCTTTAAATAAGCGAATACAAATTTTTAAATATTTAAAATAATGTTCAGCCGTATAAACATATTATTTGTTCTGTTCCTGATTTTCGTAAGTTGTTCACTTCTTTTTTCACAAACAAGTATCAGAAACACAAAACACAACTTAAGCACAACCGGAACAGGAACTATAAAAGCATCATCCGAAACCGAGATATGTATTTTCTGCCACACACCGCACAGCAAACAAGCCACAACACAGTTGTGGAACCGTCAGCCGACTACTGCTACATATACGCTATACTCGAGCGATTATCTCACAAGTATTTCTTATAGTGCACCAAACCAGCCAAATGCAAAATCGAAACTGTGCTTATCGTGCCACGATGGAACAATAGCAATCGGTACGGTTTACAACACGCGCGGTTCAGGTACTAGCGGCACAATTTCAATGACGGGGGGAGTTACAACAATGCCTGCCGGATCACCAGGAAACATAGGGACAAATTTAGCTAACGACCATCCGGTCGGATATTTATACGAACCGGCTAAAGATAATCAATTAGTCTCGCGAACATTTCCCTGGAATACAGCAGTCAAACTCGATCCCGATGCTTCAAATGGAAGAGTCGAATGCCATACTTGTCATAATGCTCACAATAATCAATTCACATCATTCCTGAGGATGAGTAATGCTAATGCCGGGCTTTGCACACATTGCCATAATAAAACAAATTACTCAACAACAATTCACAGAACATCAACTGCGTCATATACGCCTACCGGTGGAACCGCGACGACAGTTGGGGAGTATTCCTGCCGCAATTGTCATAAAGCTCATTCCGGTGGCGGAACGCCATACATACAACGAGCTGTAGAACAAAACACCTGTTATGACGGAACAAACACTGGCTGTCATGGAACTAATGCACCAGCTGCTAACCGGATTCAACCTGAGCTGGATAAAATCTGGAAACATCCGGCTAATTCAACTGATGGACGTCATAAGAACCGAATTACACATGAAACTACAACCGAGCTTGGCAGCACGAACCGGCACTCTGAGTGTCAGGATTGCCACAATCCTCATCAGGCACAAGTAGCAGTTGCGAAATCAACAAGGGGCACGTTACGAATTTCAGCCTCTCTACGGGGAACATGGGGTGTTGAACCAACCTGGCCCACACCAAATACATCTATGCTGAACAACGATGTAACTTGGGCAGTACCTACAGTATATACAAAGGTCACGAATCCGACAGATGAATATCAAGTTTGTCTAAAATGTCATTCCGGATACGTTAGCTTGCCTGTTGGCAAGCGAGATATTGCAGCCGAAATAAATCCACAGTATGCTTCATATCATGGAATTGTACCAGGTGGAACCACGAATGCAAACGTTACGACCACAACTACGAACGAACCTTGGGCTACAAATAAGCGAGTTTGGTGTAGTGACTGTCATGGAAGCGAAAGCGGGACTTCGCCGAGAGGATCTCACGGATCAACATTAAATAACGTTGGTCCAGGCACTTCAAATTCTGATAAAATGTTGATCGCAACAATTCAAAGTTCATCGAGTGGAACGCCGCTTTGTTTAGTTTGCCATAGAGCAACCTCGTATAACACAGGTTCTACTGGTAGCAGATTTCCTGATCATTCACGCGGTAATCACAGAGTCGCTGAAGGTTGCTTTACCTGCCATATGTGGGACTTTGCAGGAACAACACTCAATACCGGAGGAAAGAGCGGACGTATTAATGCTCACGGCTGGAACAAACGTTATTATTGGAGGGAAAGCGGTTCGTCGCTTGTCGCCGGAACTCGTGAGATGGCTGATAGATTTGTTGGGGGGTATAATTCGGATGTGAACTTTGCAACAAGACAATGCTGGACCGATGCCGATAATACCCGCGGGTGCGCAACGCATACAGGGGGAAGAACATATTGATGATTTTAGATTTTGTGTATTTATTATTTTTTTTGATTAGACAATATGGATAAAATTATTAGAATACTAAATATTATTAAAAGGAAAATTGTTACACCGAAATTCGCAACAATTTTGATGATACATTTGGTTGGGTTCTCAGTGATTGCCGCTCTGAATCCTTCGTTGGATGACTCATATTATTTAAAAAATTTTTACCAACTCCTTGCCCTCGATAATATTTCACCGGTAAAGACTATCGGATTTCAACATCATTTCGAATCGTTTGCAGTCGTCTTTACATTAATAATTATCGGAATTAGTTTATTGATATCAATATTCTATCGTTCTAAAACTGAAATTAAGAGGAATAAAAAATCTGACATTTTTAAAAATGCGCCCGCAATCACAAACCTTAATCAAACATTCTCTAAAAAATTAGAAGAAAACGGATACAGTGTATCAGCCAATACTTCAGGTATCGTAACAACTATACGCGGACAAAAAGGTAAGTATGGAAACATCGGTTCAATTTTATTTCATTCGAGTTTAGTAATTATTCTGTTGGGAATCGCAGTTAGTAAGTATGCCTCGTTTGATGGAATCTTCGCACTCACGGAAGGACAAACTTTTAATTCATCCAAAGACCGGTTCCTAAATGCTCAAACCGGGAAATATTATCAACATCCAAAAGAAGATTTTACATTCAAACTTTTGAATGTTGAACCTTCGTATAAAGTGAACGGCGCCGCTACTCTTGCATCAATCATCGAAAATGTAAAAGAGAAAAAGGCTCACATTCCGGTTTATATCAACAACGGATATACAGTCGGGGGGCGAACGCTGCATCAGGGCGATAAAACAGGTTACTCACCTTACATACACATCTCTAACGAAGATGGAAAAATTATTTCCGAAGGATACACACGCTTCGCAACTTCATCGCGAAACGGACACCGAATGCACAGCGACTTATTAGAATTTGAAAATGGCACACTCCGTTTTGAGTTTGAGCTTTTACCCGATGCTCTGTTCCGCGACGGAAAATATGTGTCAAGGTCGAATGAGCTTTATTCTCCTATTCTGCGGGTTGTGGTTCTGAAAAATAAAAATGTTTTAGCCGATACTTATGTTCCGGCAGGCGGAATTGTTAAGGCGGCAGAGTATGAAATCGCATTCGGCGATATCCGCAGATGGTCGGAGTTCACATTATCTAGCGATCCGGGGTTGAGCGTAATTCTGTTTGGAGTTGCATTCGCACTTATCGGACTTGTTTTGCGGTTAATAAGTGTCAAAAAAGAGATAATCATAAACTTGTATTCCATAAACGAAAGTCTAACTTTCGACATCATCGGAACCACAGAAAAATTTCAGGTTTCATTCGAAAACGAATTGTCGGTTATGCGAACTGATTTAGAAAATGTTTTGAAAAAATTTCCTAAATTAGTTGTAACTGAAGAACAAATTTTAGAAGAAGTGTAATGGAAACTATCTTATCAGTTT
>JBBIOD010000024.1:0-23177 GCA_037443545.1 Ignavibacteriales bacterium
CTATGGATCCGTCTCTACCAGGAGCAGATCGCCATGAATTTACTTTTGGACTCGGTTATCAAATTACACCAAGTATCCGAGTCGATGCGGCTTATCAATACATTTCCTTCGAAAAGGAAATCAAAGATTCGGCGATTCAATTTAATGGAAAGTATGTAAATTCAACAAATCTTTTCGGATTCAATGTTGGATTTGGATTTTAGTTACAAAGTTTAGATAACGATAAAGTCCCGCTTTCTTAAAAAGGAATCGGGATTTTTTTTTATTCACTCAAGAACTATCGGAGAAGTTGCTTTGTCGAATGAAAAGGAACCTTTAGTAAATCTTCAATTAGTTATCGAACATGGTTTGACTGAGGAGGAGTATAATCGCATCCTAAATATTTTAGGAAGGACTCCGACATATACGGAGCTTGGCATTTTTAGTGTAATGTGGAGTGAGCATTGTTCCTACAAAAATTCAATCGCATTATTGAAAACTTTACCAAGAAGCGGTGGACGACTATTAGTCAGCGCTGGTGAAGAAAACGCTGGTTTAGTAGATATAGGCGATGGACTCGCAGTGGCATTTAAAATCGAAAGCCATAACCACCCCTCAGCTATAGAACCTTACCAAGGGGCAGCGACAGGTGTAGGTGGAATTCTCAGAGACATCTTTACTATGGGAGCACGTCCAATCGCCGCACTGAACTCGCTGCGGTTCGGCAACCCAAACGACTCTCGCGTTAAATTTTTGATTAAAGGAATCGTTAAAGGAATTGGCGATTATGGAAATTGTTTTGGTGTTCCTACAGTTGCTGGTGATATTTTCTTCGATGATTGCTATACTGAAAATCCGATCGTTAATGCTATGGCTGTCGGAATTGTTAGACATGAAGAAATTTTAAAAGCAGCTGCAAAGGGAAATGGAAATCCAGTGATGATAGTCGGTTCAGCCACAGGCAGAGATGGTATTCACGGGGCTACATTTGCATCACAAGAGATTTCTGAAGAATCTGAGGAGAAAAGACCGTCAGTACAGGTTGGCGACCCTTTTACAGAGAAATTACTATTAGAAGCCACACTGGAAGCTGGTAAAACCGGATACATCGTAGGAATTCAAGATATGGGGGCTGCCGGGATTGCATGCTCCACATCAGAAATGAGTGACCGTGGTAAATCAGGTATGTATATAGATTTAGACAAAGTACCAGTCCGAGAAACTGGTATGAGTGCCTATGAAATTATGCTTTCCGAATCGCAAGAGCGGATGCTTGTGGTCGTCAAGAAGGGATTTGAGTCAAAAATTCAAAAAATTTTTGAAAAATGGGATTTACACGTTGAAATAATCGGAAATGTAACAGACTCGGGGCTATTAAAAGTTTATATGAATGGGATATTAAAAGCTGAAATTCCAACGGAATCGTTAGTGTTAGGAGGGGGTGCTCCTGTGTATTATCGTGAAAGTATTGAACCAAAATATTTATCTACGACAAAGAATTTTTCTTTAAAAGAAATACCAGAACCAACAGATTATAATGAAACTTTAAAAAAAATGTTGAAATCCCCAAATATTTGTTCAAAAAAATGGGTTTTTCAGCAGTATGATTCAATGGTGAGAACAAATACAATTCCATCCGGGATTTCAGATTCAGCAATCGTACGAATCAAAGATACCGGCAAAGCCCTTGCGATAAAAACCGATGGAAATGCTCGTTACGTATATTTGAACCCTCGTAAAGGGGCAGAAATAGCTGTAGCTGAATCGGCAAGAAACGTTATTTGTTGCGGGGCTAAACCAATCGCTATCACGAATTGCTTAAATTTTGGTAATCCATATAATCCTGAAAATTATTATCAATTCAAGGAAGCAGTGGCCGGAATCGGACACGCCTGCCGTATATTTGAAACTCCTGTTACAGGCGGTAATGTAAGCTTTTATAACGAGAGTCCTAACTACTCAGTATTTCCTTCACCAGTTATAGGTATGCTAGGATTAATTGAGGATTTAAAACATATAACTACGATGGAATTCAAAGCTGAAGGCGATTTTATACTTTTAATTGGGAAAAACCGTGGCGATATCTCGGGGTCGGAATATCTGAATCATATCCATGGTGTAACTCTTGGAGATGCTCCATATTTTGATATTGAATATGAGAAGAATGTGCAAGCTGTTGTTCTAGAAGCAATTCAATGTGCGTTTATCAAATCAGCTCATGATGTAAGCGAAGGTGGCATTGTGATAACATTAGCCGAATGTTGTATAGCATCTAATTTAGGAGCTGAAATATTTTTTGAAGATGAAAACCGATTGGATTCACTATTATTCGGTGAAGATCAAATGCGTATAGTTGTTACAATTCAAGAAAGGAATCTAGAGAGTGTAAAAGAGATTGCATTTCAAAAGAAAGTCGATTTACGAGTAATGGGAAGAGTTAAAGGAACAAATTTAAAAATTAATTCTGAGATAGATATTTCTGTCTCAGATTTACGCAATTGCTATGATAATGCTCTCACACATTTAATTGAAGGGGAGTAGTTGTCGAATCATCAATTAAGACCAAAAAAATAAAAACTGGATTACTTATTACTTTACATAATATTGATTATTAGTAATAGATGTTTTTAGCAATTTAACCTGAGATGACCTGAATGGCTGCCGGAATCAAACTTATTTTTACACTATTAACGTTATTTCCAACTATCTCCCCGTCAGCATGCACGAAAAATTTTTGCTCCGAGCTTATCTCAATATTTTTTGCCTGTGTAAAATTAACTTCTTTATATCTGCCGTGCAATCCTTTTAGAACACTCGGAAAAATCTTTAATATTTTAAAAAGACCAACAGGATCAACATAACAAACATCAAAACGTTTATCATCTAATTTTGCGTCTGGTGTTAAATAAAAACCCCCCCCAGCACTAACACCATTTCCGATTGCGATTAAAAAATATTTGCTTTTCAAACGTAATTCATCTAATTTGACTAAAAAATTTAGGGTTTTATATTTTAATAATGCCCGGAGTAAAGCCGATATATATAATGGCAAACCTCTAAGTCGCTTAATTTTTGAACTCTCGTATGCAACTGAAGCATCAAAGCCAATTCCGATTCCGTTTATGAAATATCTTTCGTCGTAAATTTGTTTTTTATTGTCTACCATTCTATGAGTGATTACTTTACCTATATCAGCTATAATGTTTTTATTATTTAATATTACATCAATTGCATCAATCAGATTATGAGGCATATTTACTGCTTTTGCAAAATCATTTCCCGAACCTAACGGTATTACTCCAAATTTGGTTTTACCATTTATTAATCCATTCATAACTTCATTAACTGTTCCATCTCCGCCGATTGCCACTATCACATCATAATCTTTTTGAGCATCTTTTGCCAATTGTGTGGCATGCTTTGGTGCCGAAGTGATTGAAAACGTATGATTTACATTCTTTTCTCTCAACACACTACGAATTTTCTTGATAGCCTTGTACGCACGTCCGCGACCAGCGATCGGATTTAAAATGAAATGATAGTTCGTTTGTTTATTATTCATTGATGATCTTTTCTTCAATCGAATAATTCAGAGTCCCGGTAAAAACCAGGTTAGCTGGACCCTCAATTGATACATTAGTTATATTATTATCAGTATTTATAAAATTAATAATTAAAGTAACATTACTTCGAGTTAATACTTTTATCGGTGAATTCCAAGTATAACGGATTGCAGCTAAAATGGCAGAGGCTATCGAACCGGTACCACACGAGAGTGTTTCAACCTCTACACCCCTTTCGTATGTCCGAATTTGAACCTCTCCCCTTTTAAGTGTTCTAATAAAATTTACATTGGTTCCTGCCGGTGAAAATAATTCGTGATAACGAATATATCTCCCTATTTTATCGACATCAATTTCTTCAAAATGCGTTAACACTTGTGGCATATCTTCTATAAAAAGTGCTGCGTGTGGAGCACCCGTATGCACATAATCCATTTTAATTTTATTATTTTCAAATTTGATTTTCAAACCCAATCTAAAATCAGTTGGATTATTCATTAAAAGACGTATGTTTTTCTCCACGATTTCCGCTGAATAGATATAGTTGAGAGCTTCAAATTGCGTAGTTTGTTTCCCAGATTCTACCAATATATATTTTGCGATACAGCGTCCGCCGTTTCCGCACATTCCACCTTGAGAGCCATCTGCATTCAGGTATCGCATCTTGAAATCGCCTCTTGTGCTATTTTCGATTACTAATAAACCGTCGGCACCAACCCCACGATGACGGTCGCAAACAATTTTAGCAAAATCAGAATAAGCAAAATTATAGCGATTGTGCCGATTATCGATAAGAACAAAATCGTTTCCCGCTCCTTCGATTTTGGTAAAATCGACTACGATATGATTACCTGAACTAGCCAATTATTCTGAATCGTAAACTATCAATGAATGAACATCGTATTTGTCTATCAAATTTCTCCCATTCAAAAACGAAAGTTCGATCAGAAAAGAAATACCCGCTATTTTGCCGCCTAACTTCTCGATCAAATTGCAAGCAGCGTTGATCGTACCGCCTGTGGCTAAAAGGTCATCGTGCAATAAAATGTTTTCAGCCGGAACGATTGCATCTTTGTGTATCTCCATTGCATCTGTTCCATATTCAAGCTGGTATTCTTCACGGATAGTTTCTGCCGGAAGTTTTTTCGGTTTTCTGATAGGAACAAACCCGACTCCCAAATTGTATGCTAAAGCGGCACCTAAAATAAATCCCCGCGATTCGATTCCAACTACTTTATCGATTTTATTATCTTTGAATTTCTCAACAATCCGTTTTACAGCCGAATGATAAGCCGCCGGATTTTTAAGCAAAGTCGTAATATCGCGGAATACAATCCCTTTCTTCGGGAAGTCGTGAATATTGCGAACATAATTTTTCAATTCGTTCATTTCCAATTTATTCTTTCTTTTTTTAAAAACGATTCAACCCCTCGTTTGCAATCTTCAGTCATACGTGTAAAGGCATTCATATTAGCTGCATAATCAAATGCTTGCTTTGTGTCCATCTGCCCAAACGATGAAAACATTTCTTTACAAAGTCCCATAGCAACATTGCTGTTTTGTTCAATTAATTCAGATGCAAAAGATAAAGCAGTTTCTAATAATTTATCGGAAGTAACTGTAAGATTAATCAAGCCAAAATTACTCGCTTCTTCAGCTGAAATAATTTTCCCGCTAATTACTAATTCCCTTGCTTTTCCTTCGCCGATTCTTTTAACCAAAAACACCATCACTATCGCAGGAATAAAACCTATTTTAACTTCAGGGTAACCAAACTTAGCGTTTTCTTTTGAAGCTATAATAAAATCGCACACTGTGGCTAAACCGCAACCACCGGCTAATGCTGGACCGTTCACCATTGCAATTACAGGTTTACGAAGCTCATATATTGTCTGATAAAGACGCATCAGCAGACGAGAATCTTCTTGATTATCTTCAAGCGAATACTTGGAAATTTTTTGCAAATATTCTAAGTCAGCCCCAGAACAAAACGCATCGCCTTCACCGGTTAAAATAATTGCTTTTGTGTTCCCATTTTTACCGTAATGAATAATAGCATCGGTAAGCTCCTTAACCAAGGTATCGTTGAGAGCATTCCGTTTGTGAGGGCGATTTAATGAAATTGTTGTGATTGAATTATGGTTTGAGATTTTAAGTTGGACATGATTCATAACATTTTTGAGATTGCTGATTTTTTGAGATTCCGTACTGCTTTAGTTATATTTTTACTTTTAAAAACCGAATTACCCGCAACAAGAACATTAGCACCCGCTTCGAACAGCTGGCTTGCATTTTCGGAACTTACGCCGCCATCGACTTCGATAATTAATTTTTTATTTACATTGTCTCTAATACGCGAAATAGTTTCAATTTTTTCAATCATCGATGGGATGAATTTTTGGCCTCCAAAGCCTGGATTTACTGTCATCACTAAAATCATATCAACATACGGTAATATTTCTATCAATGTATTTATTGAGGTAGCAGGATTCAAAGTAACTCCGGCTTTGGCACCCAGCGCTTTTATTTGTTGTACGGTGCGGTGCAGGTGTGGACAAGTTTCCACATGAACTGTGATGATATCCGAACCGGCTTTTACAAACTCTTCGATATACCTTTCCGGCTGCGCTATCATCAGGTGAGTATCCAATGTTAGCTTTGTAATTGAACGTAAGGCACTTACTATCACCGGGCCGAAAGTGATGTTCGGAACAAAGTTCCCGTCCATTACATCGAGATGAATCCAATCGGCACCTCCTTTTTCAACAAGACGAATTTGTCGTTCAAGATTTGTGAAGTCAGCCGAAAGGATTGATGGTGCAATAATTATTTTTTTCATAATATCAATACTCGAATCTTTCAATTTTTTTGCTGCCGGTTTTTGTAACGAATAGATTTATCCTTTCACCCCACGATACTAATTCACCTGGACGCGGGTATTGCTCGATGATGGTGTTTGGCAAAAGATTACTGGAAGGTTGATATTCAATCTGTCCTAATTTCAATCCGATTTCTCCTAAAATTTTCTCTGCTTCATTATACGATTTTCCTAAAAGGTTTGGTACTTCGACTTTATCAATTATTTTCCCTTGACTCAAAATTATTGAGACAAAACTATTCTTCTTTACCGCAGCCCCCATTTGAATCGATTGATCGACAACCGTGTTTTCGGGGAACTCGTCGGATGGCAAGTATTCAATTTCTCCTAATTTCAATCCGCTGCGATCGAGTGTAAATTTTGCATCTCTCAGCGATTTTCCTTTCAGGTTCGGGACAGTTACTTCTTGTTCACCACCACTTAAGGTTAAATAAACACGTCTCCCCTTTTTTACAATCCCATTTTCAGCAGGATTCTGAAAAACCACAACTCCGACTGGATATCTGACGTCAGATCGTGAACCGCCATCTCGCGCCTCCAATCCTAATGAGTCCAACAAATTAATTGCTTCTTCATTCTGTAAACCTACTAATTTGGGAATAGTTACAACGCCCCCTCTATTTACATACCAGGGTAATAAAATGTTATCGCACACAAAAAATAGAAGCAAAAATATTAATAAACCGAGCAATAGTTTTTTTGCAGATGGCGATTTGATAATATGATTAAAATTCTTTTTCATATCATTATGCCAAAATATATCAAATACTTGTTTTAAATTCAAATTTCTTGATATTAGTTTAATTTTTATCTATATTTTGAAAAATTTTTAACAACCTAAATTTAGTATGGATTATAAAAGCCTTATCAAAGCGGCAAAGTTAGCAAAAAAAAATTCACACTCGCCATATTCGAAGTTTCGGGTAGGTGCTGCGCTATTGACTAAAAGCGGAAAAATTTACTCTGGATGCAACATAGAAATCAGTTCTTATTCGCTAACTATATGTGCTGAAAGAACAGCTCTCTTCAAAGCAATTTCCGAAGGTGAGAAAAAATTTGTAGCACTTGCTCTATCAACCGATGAAGTTGGCTTCACTTCACCCTGCGGAGCATGCCGACAAGTTATAAGTGATTTAGCTGGTGACATCGACATAATTTTAACCAACGGAAAAAGTAAGGTAAAGCTGCTTCGTACTTCTGACCTTCTTCCCCATCCATTCACACCAAATAATTTAATTTAAAATATGGAAGTTACACTTCACAATACACCAAAAGAAATCGGTTGGATCGAGGTAATCTGCGGTTGCATGTTCAGTGGTAAAACCGAAGAACTGATCCGCCGACTTCGCCGTGCCCAAATAGCAAAACAAAAAGTCGTAATTTTTAAACCGGGAATTGATACTCGGTATAGCTCTGACCATATCGTTTCGCACAATACCCAATCTTTATCGTCAACAGTGGTTAATAACCCGAAAGACATTCTGGAGTTAGTAAAAGATTCTCAAGTCGTGGGAATTGATGAAGCTCAATTTTTTCCTCTGGAAATTATTGAAATTTGTGAAACTTTAGCAAATCAAGGAAAACGAGTTTTAATTGCTGGTTTAGATCAAGATTATCGTGGAAAGCCGTTCGGACCAATTCCACAATTACTCGCAATTGCAGAATATATAACAAAAACTTTGGCGATTTGTGTAATTTGTGGAAATCCAGCCGACCGGACACAAAGAATGACTAATCAACAGGAACTTGTAGTTATCGGCGCAAAGGACGTTTACGAAGCAAGATGTCGCCGATGTCATCAAGTTTCGCATGAATGATAATTTTTATTGGAGAAAATGATGGCTTTTGAATCGATCATCCGTGGGATTATTGGTGTTTTAGTAATTATAGGGATTGCTTTTTTATTCTCTAATAATAAGAAAAGGGTAAATTGGCGATTAGTTGGAATGGGGTTGCTCATTCAATTTGTGTTTGCAATTTTCATTATTAAAAGTCAAGTTTTAACCAACTTTTTTGCTCCCCTAGGTTATCCAAAACTTATAATTGAAGGGCTGGGTAACATCGTTGTTAGCCTACTCGGTTTTACAACAGAAGGAGCTAAATTTGTATTCGGTAACTTGGCTATCAATAATGGCGACGGAAGTATGGGATTCTTCTTTGCTTTCCAAGTCCTTCCTACTATTATTTTTGTTTCATCATTAACGGCAATCTTATATTATTTAGGCATTTTACAGAGAATAGTTCAAGGAATGGCTTGGTTGATGATTCGGCTGATGGGAACGAGCGGAGCTGAGTCGCTTTCAAATTCTGCTAACATCTTTGTTGGACAAACCGAAGCTCCATTGCTGATCCGTCCTTATGTAGGAAATATGACTAAATCGGAATTACTTACGATAATGGTGGGTGGAATGGCGACAATTGCCGGTGGTGTTATGGCGGCATACATTCAAATGTTGGGTCAATCATTTGCCGATGCTCAAAATTTAAATTTAGCCGAAGCCCAAGTGAATTTTGCAGTCCAATTACTTGCGGCAAGTGTTATGGCTGCTCCGGCAGGTTTGGCAATCTCAAAAATTCTTTTTCCTGAAGTTGACGAGCCAGTCACTCGCGGAACTGTAAAAATCAAAGTCGAAAAACAAGCTAATAATGTAATTGAAGCCGCAGCAGGTGGTGCTTCGGATGGTCTCCAGCTGGCACTCAATGTAGGGGCAATGTTAATTGCGTTTATAGCATTAATTACCCTTTTAAATTACGTGTTAACAGCGGTTGGCACAATTGGAGGCATAAATGAATTCTGCCTCCAGAAATTTAATCAACCGCTTAGTTTGCAGCTTATATTCGGGTTAATACTCCAATATTTAGCATTCGCTATTGGAGTTCCGTGGGCAGATGCTATGCAGTTCGGAAGCCTAATCGGAACTAAAGTTGTGTTAAACGAATTTGTAGCATACTGGGATTTAGCAAGGATGATAAAAGAAGGTGTGCTGAGTCAAAAAGCAATCTATATGGCAACTTTCGCTCTATGCGGATTTGCAAATTTTTCATCTATCGCAATTCAAATCGGTGGCATAAGTCCGATGGCGCCACATCGAAGAAAAGATTTAGCCTCACTCGGTCTTCGCGCTGTTCTCGGTGGTTCATTAGCAACTTTATTAACTGCAACAATTGCGGGACTATTATTAGGATAATATGAACGAAAAACATCTCAACGAAACAATCTCATTCATCAGATCGAAAACAAAAAACAATCCGAAAACTGGAATAGTTTTAGGTTCAGGTTTAGGCGATTATGCAGAAAACTTAGAAATTGATGTTGTTATTGAAACTTCATCAATTCCTCATTATCCGGTTTCCACAGTAGAAGGACACAAAGGAAAATTAATTTTTGGGCGCTTGAATGATAAACAAATATTAGCATTTCAGGGGCGGGTTCATTACTACGAAACTGGAAACTTGAACACCATCCTCTACCCTATTCAAGTAGCCCATAAGTTAGGTGTTAAAAACATCATACTCACAAATGCGGCTGGCGGAGTAAATCGACATTTTCATCCGGGTGATTTGATGTTGATGAAAGACCATATCAATTTGACTTTCGAAAATCCGATCGCGCTAATTAGAAAAACAAAGCAGCCGAAAGGTTACGTTTACGATCGGAAATTAATTTCTTTGATAATAAAAATTGCCGACGATATGAAAATTCCTTTACGCGAAGGAATTTATGTCGGTGTTAAAGGACCATCGTATGAAACCGCATCGGAAGTTGAGATGGTTCGGAGAATTGGCGGCGATGCCGTGGGTATGTCAACAGTAAACGAAGCTTCATTTGCAAGTGCAATCGGGATGAGGGTTGCAGGAATCTCGTGCATCACTAACTATGCCACCGGTGTAACTAACGCAAAACTTGCCCATGCCGAAGTAACCGAAGTAGCTAACAAAGTAAAACATAGATTTTCAAGTTTAATCTCTTCAATCCTATTGGCAATCGAAAAATAAACAAAAGGAAGTTAACCTATGAGGTGGATAAATTATAAAGATATTCCTGATGTAGGTGGTTTCTCAAATCTTTTTACTGATTATCTTTCCGATTTTAAAAAAGTTCAACAATTTTATGAGTGGGACTTTCGGCAGATAAACAATTTCAAACTTCGATGCAATAAAATAAGAAACGATTACAAGCATCGGAACTCTATATATGAAGTATTACTTAGGCAAAATAAAAGTTTTGGATGTTTAGAAAACACATTTTTTAATTTAGAAAACTTACATTCGGAAAATACTTTTGCAGTTGTAAGCGGACAGCAGGTTGGTCTATTTGGCGGTCCTTTATATACGATTTATAAAATCATTACTCTACTGAAACTCACGGAACATCTCAACCATACTTTTCCCGAAATTCATTTTGTTCCAATATTTTGGTTAGAAGGCGAAGACCACGATTTTGATGAAGTGAACAAAATTAAAGTTATATCGAGTGATAATCAGATTAAAACTTTAGATTATCATGTAAAAATTAAATCAGGTCATCACGGTCCCGTCGGTAGTTACACTCTCGAAAATATGCTTGATATTCATAAGCGACTGCAATCTGCTTTACCGAACACGGAATTTAAAAGTAAGTTGCTTGAAATTGCAGAAACTAGCTATTCCGACGGTTCGACTTTCGAAAAATCATTTGTAAAATTGATTAACGAACTATTTCCGGAAGCTGGTATCATATTCATCTCGTCAAACGATAAAGCAGTTAAAAAATTATTGACCGATATATTTCAAAAAGAAATAACGAACCATCCCAAAACTTGCCAACTTGTTATTCAGCGAAGTGCTGAATTAGAACATAAGTATCACGCACAGGTTAAACCGAGAGCTTTAAATTTGTTTTTGTTCCATAAAGGGGGAAGATATTTGATTGAGCCGAAAGAAAACGGTTTCAGCTTAAAAGGAACACGAAAAATTATAACAAAAGAGGAAATGGAGCAGATTGTAAATGACACGCCCGAACTTCTTAGCCCAAACGTTGTACTTCGCCCGATTTGCCAGGATTCAATTTTACCGACAGCGGTTTATGTTGGGGGTCCCTCGGAAATTGCTTATTTTGCTCAACTAAAGCCCATTTACGAATTGTTTCAAATCGGAATGCCAATTTTATATCCTCGTGCGTCCGCTACTATCGTAGAAGAAAAAGTTACGAAGATACTCGATAAATACGAATTGGATATTCTGAGTATTTTGAATGATATCGGAAAAGTTAAAAAACAAGTTATCAATTTAGTATCCGAAATTAAAATTGATGATTTATTCACAGAATCGAAAAGTCGTATTAATGATGTTTTAAACGAAATGAAATTTGGTTTGGGATATATCGACCAAACTTTGCTTGGAGCTTTGGAGAATACACGCGAGAAGATTGCATCGAACTTAAATTCTCTAAAAGAAAAAACTGACCTCGCACAAAAACAGAAGCACGAAACAGCCCTGAGGCAAGTCGAAAAAGCAATTAACAACCTGATGCCTGACGAGATTTTACAAGAGCGGGAATTAAATATTTTTACTTACATGAATAAATACGGTATAGAATTTCATAAATATCTCGCTAAGGAAATCCAGATAGATAAATTTGAACATCAGATTTTTGATCTCTGATTTTCTTTAACAGGTGAAGTTGTCAACATCGTTATTGACCCGGGGTCTTGATGCAAAGGTCCCGCAAAATTGGAATTCGTTCAACCAACAAAAGAGGGACACACATTTCTCGCTTATGTGATTGAAGGATAGGGATATTTCGGCGATGAGAAAATACGATTTACAACTGAAAATCTTATTTGTAATTTTTATCGATGAAAAAAATCAGCTAATCGTTGTGGCGAAAGATGAAGCGGTTCGTTTTCTGCTATTTTCCGGTAAACCAATTGGTGAGCCGGTCGCTTGGAACGGATCTATCGTGATGAATAGACTTGAAGAATTGAAGATTGCATTCGAGGAGTACAACAGCGAAACGTTTATTAAACATTCGAAGTAAAGTATCAAAACCTCACAGTTTTTCCACTGTGAGGTTTTGCGTTTACGACATATTTACATCTTAATCTTCACCTTGAGCTTTCGTGAAGCCCGCCGCACCATTTATTTCGTGTAATTTTTCGATATGACCCCAACGATGCTTTGTCATTATTTTGTTCAATAATTCAAGCAGTTGAGCATCACTCAATTCACTATCAGCAGTACGGATAATGAATCGGCAGCGGTACTGGTCAACGCAGTCTGTAATAGCCCCGGTGGGTGGATAAACTTTCGTTCCGCGGTTAGAACACATTTTTAATTTTAGCGCGGTGCCTTCGGCAAGTTGCTCTAAGCTTTTACCCAGCTCTATTGGGCTTAACGTAGTCTCCACAAAAATATCGGCACCAATTACCCGGCGAGATTTTGGTTTAACATGGTCGAGGTCCTTTGGTAATTCCCACATCTTAATAGATTTATAATCGCGAACCTTCCACTTCGATGACTTTTTACCTAAGTTACTGATTATAGTATCGGTATAAACTGTTGTTGGAGTTCCCTTGTCGTACCCAACAACGTCGCCGGTTTTTACTTTACCCTCTTCTAACGTAACGAGTACAGCGTGTTCAATATTGGACGCTGCCTCAAACTCATCTAAATATCTAAGCATCATTACTGCTGACATTAGAACAGCGGTTGGATTGATAACATTTTTCCCTGCATATTTTGGAGCCGAACCGTGTACTGCTTCGAAGATTGCAACTTCGTTACCAAGATTTGCCGATGGTGCAAAACCGAGTCCACCAATAAGAGCCGACGTTAAATCGCTAATGATGTCGCCATTCATGTTTGTCGTAACAATAATATCGAACTGTTCGGGCTTTTTAACTAATTGGTGAGCGCAGTTATCAATGATGATATGAGATGATTCGATTTCAGGATATTCTGGTGCAATTTCTTCGAATGTTCGTTTCAAAAGCCCTTCAGTCAGTTTCATGATATTGGACTTAGTGGCGCAATGGACTTTTTTCCTTCCTTCTGCACGCGCAAGTTCGAAAGCTAAACGTATAATTTTTTCGCAACCTTTGCGTGTAATAACTTTGAGGCACTGAGCAACACCGGGAGTTTGCATGTGTTCGATGCCGGCGTAAAGGTCTTCGACGTTTTCACGAACCACGACTAAATCGATACTGCGCCCGCTGTAAGGTGTAGTAATACCCGGGAGTTCCCGTGCAGGACGGATATTGCCGAATGTTTCGAAAAGTTTTCTTAAAGTTACATTAGCACTTTTTTCACCAAACCCAACTGGTGTTTCTAATGGTCCTTTTAATGCAATTCTTGTTCGGCTAATAGATTCTATTGTTTCTTTTGGAACACCCGATTCTATACCTTTTCTGAAAACACTCTCTCCGGCGGCACATTCCTCCCATTCGATAGCCACTCCTGCAGCTTCAATAATTTTTTTTGTAGCAAAAACTACCTCTGGTCCAATTCCATCACCCGGAATAAGTGTAATCAGTTTTTTACCATTTTGTGTTACTTTAGCCATCTTTATTTCTCCTATAATGTTGATAAAAATATATTTTATTAAATTATTATGGCTCAATTATAATAAATGAATCGCTCACAAACAAATGTGCAGACACTCGCCCCGTCAACCAGTTGTAATACTTCATAATTCATCATTCATTATTCGAAATTCGATATTCATTTTCCATCCATTCACAATCCTTACCTCCTCACCAGTTAAGCCATACTACTCATACACAGCCTCGTCTATTTTACGGTCGTGTGAGGCGATTTGAAGTTCGAGTTTTTTTATTTATCCACCAGTTTTTGAGTCGTTTTGCTTTTGCATAGCCGTCAACATTTGCTCGACTAAATTGACTATTTCGTCGTTATTTGTTTTTTCTAAGTATAATAAATCAATATTTCACTGAGCTTGCTGTTATATGAATTCTTAGTAATGGTTTCGAGAGTTTTTTAATTCGCGAAGCACTCCATTGATAAATGTTAAAACAAATATGAATGCCCAAAGGAATAAAGCGAGAATGGAATACGAAACGAAAACCGTCGATAAGGTTTCTGACCATGGCTCAGCTATGAGAAGTGCAACGCTATATTTCCATACGGAACAGAATAAACGCAATAATATTTTTTAACCTCTTTAAACAAGCAATTCATAATTTTCGGATCTTATCCCCTAAATCGTGTTAGGCAGCTATGAATAACACAAAAGGGAGTCCGAGCGTCCAAGTTAAAATAAAGATAGCAAAAAATGAATAATATGACACTTCTAACTCTGAGTCGAAACAAGTATCATAAAAATAGCAATAATAAACTGTTGTATTTTTATTAAAAGTTTCATACCCAATCCTTAGACTAATTTAAAACAATAGTAGTTAATGAAAAATAAAATATTTCATTTTCGACATTTATAAATACTTTTTATTGATAATATACTGCTTACTGCATACATCATACCGCTTGTTTCAAAGCCTTACATCATCTTCGAGGCAACTTTATCCAACTCTTCTTTCGATAAAAATCTTTTCAGGAGAGGGAAAAGTATATAGTTTTCTTTGTGGATATGATTTACAAATACCTGAACAGTTTCCCGAATATTTATTGCTAATTTCTGAGAAATTAATTTGGATGCATTTGGTAATTGCGTTTGCGCGAGTGTTTTTTTTAAATTCAAAAACTTCTTCTTCATCAGCTTATGTTCATCGATCAGTAATTCGGTCGGTCCTTCAACATATTGTTCTAACACGGGGAAAAGGGCTTCCTCTTCCATCACATTATGATAACTGATCTCCTCTTCTAACACTTTAATGACAGCGATAATTGTTTTTACAGATTTTGTTTTTACTCCCTCCTTTTCAATGGATTGAGCGGTGGCATTCAGTTTTTTTAAAAGCAACAATAATCTTGAGTGTTCCTGTATGAACACAACGATGGGGTTAAATTTCTTTTTCATATACATCTAATCAAGCCCTACTAATGTTTGATAGGTCATTTTCCCTTTTATCAGTTTAGCTAAAACTGAAATTAGTTCTTGTGTTTTTTCATCTAACGAATCCTCCAAATTGTCTATTTCATCAATCGAATTGCACATATAAACCTCATAATAGTGATTCGGTTTCCCTTTTTTTTCGTAAATGTCGTATTCCATACCGACTTGTTTAATTTGGGTTGATAAATTTTGGATAAGATTTAAATATTCGCCTCTCTTATCAGGCTTTATCTCGTATGAGATAATAAAAAGCACTTTTGCCATATTTTTTCCTGTTTTTATAATATGTTAGAATTTTAAATAATTGATGTCCGAATATAATGAAAATTATTAAAGTAAAAAAGCACGCAATAATATTTAAGAAAAATCCGGCTCTGACCATTTGTGTCATTTTAACGTAACCGGTGCTGAATACCATAGCGTTCGGCGGCGTTGCAACTGGAAGCATAAAAGCTAATGATGCCGAAAATGCAACAGCTATCGCCAATGTGGTTTGATCGTTACCGGCTTTAAATGCAATAGCAATTAAAACTGGAACCATCATAGATGTAACGGCAGTGTTCGATGTTACCTCTGTTAAAAATATTATAAAAACAACTACAATAATTAACATAACGAAAGTAGGAGGTGAACCGAAGAATCCGATAAACGCCGCTGCAATCCATGAGGCTAAACCTGTCTTAAACATTGCATCGGAAAGTGCGTGTCCACCCCCGAACAGAATAAGAGTTCCCCAATCAACAAATTTCGTGTCTCTCCAATTAAGAACGAATTCTAACTTTTTGAAATTTAACGGTACGACAAAAAGAATTAATCCGACCAAAAGTCCGATAAGATACTCATCAATCCAACTTACTTTGTCTGCAATGTTATTTGTGAGAAGAATATCCCATGAAGGTCTGCTAATCCATAATAATATCGCTAACAGAAAAACCGATGCAGTTCAAATTTCGCCCATCTTGAGTTTTCCGATATGAGATTGTTGGCTACTCAGAAATTTTATGTCGATGGATGTATCTTTTGTGGCATGAAATAATTTAATCAATAAAAGCCATGAGATAGGGATAAACAAAACCACATACGGAACACCAATCTTCATCCAATCTAACAAATTAATTGCATCTAAGTTGTTTGTTTTAGAATAGAAATAGCAATACCGTTTGGTGGTGTACCTATTATCGTCCCGACACCGCCAATAGAAGCCGAGCATGCTATTCCTAACATAAGTGCAACTCCAAAACCATTCTTTGAATCTTGCAATTTACTTTGGGCTATTAACCCCATCGTAATCGGGAGAAGAACCGCGACAGTAGCAGTATTAGAAATCCACATCGACATGAGCGCACTCGAATACATCATAGCTAATAAAATCCTATTCGAATTAGATGCTATTTTCCCTCGTGTAAAATCCATAAAGTCGCCCGTTTATCGATACCATGTTTCTGCAACGCAGCCACTAACAGATAACAACCGAAGAATAACCCGTTACTAGGTGGATATAATTTCTTACTGTATTTGCAAACGTAAAATCGAATAACGCACGGTTTACCAATCCTTTCACTTGAAATATAGGAATGATTACCATCGGGAGCATAGTGTTTACGAAAGTTGGTATTGCATCAGTAATCCATCAGATAATCATTAGCAGTGGTATGGCTAATCAGTTTTCATTCCTGTTTCAAATTCAAGAACTTCGATTTCGGTTATGTTCTGGATTTCCTCTACACTTTGAGAAAAGTTTCGGGAAAAGGCATCGATAAAATTGTAAAAAAATAATTGGACCGACTACGAAGCCAATTTTTGATTCTGTATTTTCAATAACCGGCTTTACGAATTTCATCTTCAGTCATTCCGAAGTAATGCCCTATCTCGTGCATCAATACTTCCCTTATTTTAGTTTTCAAATCTGTCTCGTTAATAGATACAGATTCTATGTTTTTTTGGAACAGTGTAATTCTATCAGGCACCGTGGCACTCATTCCATATCCAGATCCTCTGAACTTTAGTGGCACGCCTTCATACAAACCGAGTAGGGAGTATTTAGTAACATGCTTTATTTTTGATAATTGTTCATGGGTTGGATAATCCTCCACCGAAATTTGAACATTATCGATGTTAATTTTAAAAATTTCGGGAAGGCTTTCAAAACAAATAGCAACTATTTCGTCAAATTCACTTTTTTGCATTATTGAGAGGAGAGTATTAATGGTCTAATGTAATTAATAACAATAACGATCCCCACCGCTATTAGAATAAATATAGCTAACGTCGTTGTAATTGCTTTGAAAAAATTAAATTCGAATACAACCCTGCTTGCAGTGTAGAATAAATAAAAAAACCAAGCGAACATCAATGCCTCTAAAAACCAAGATATGTACGAAACCGAAGGATTAACTAATACAGGCGATGGATTTGATGTGTAAAGGATTATGCCAAATGTTAAAAGTTTTATTGGCAGTAAAAATAAAAAAATATAAATTATTGGAACTGTTGAATATGCAATCACCGAAAACAAATTCCGAACCGTAGTAAGTGGAGATTTAAATAACTTTGAGATGCCAAGCGTTATCCAAGTTAGTATGGTTAAAAAGAAAAAACCAAACACGATACCTCCCCCTATTCCGAAAAGTACAATCAAAACTCCTTTATCAATGATACGACCAATATTGATGTATTCAAAGAGAAGAAATAAAAAACTCATTCCAAATAAAGAGGTTAGAAAGATTATATAATTTTTATGTTTGGCGATAGCGATATGCTTAAATGCTTTTACAGGATTTTCGATAAGCTGCCAAAGTTTTTGAAAGAGGTCGATGTTCTCTATTTTTGTTTGGATAAATCCGCCACAATTCCCGCAAATAATATTAAGATGGTGGTTTGTTGTTCTACAAATCGGGCAAATAATCATAATGGTTCAAACCTTGCCGTAAAGTGCCGTAGCATTGGAGCTTCAAAAGTAATCCGATATCCCTTTAGATTGTTACGTATTTGATAAACTTCATTAACCACTTCAATAACATAATCGATGTGGCTTTGCGTATAAACACGACGCGGTATGGCTAACCTTACTAATTCCATATTCGGTGAAATCAATTTGCCAGTTTGGGTATCGTATTTCCCAAACATAACGCTTCCTATTTCCACACTACGAATGCCACCGCAGGTATAAAGTTCGCATACAATACTTTGTCCAGGATATTGTTCAGGCAAAATTTGCGGAGCAAATTTTTTGGCATTCAGATAAATTGCATGACCACCTGGAGGTTGTAATATTGGAACACCGTGTTTGGTTAATTTCTCACCTAAATATTCGACTGACCGAATACGATAAGTGAGGTAGTGTTCATCCACTACTTCCTCTATACCTTGTGCGATTGCTTCTAAATCTCTTCCTGCCAAACCGCCATATGTAGGAAATCCTTCAGTTACAACCAATATGTTGCGTGCTTTCATAGCTAAATCATCATCATTTAAAGCTAAAAAGCCACCCATATTTACAAGAGCATCCTTTTTGGCGCTCATCGTGCATCCGTCAGCCAACGCAAACATTTCTTGAGCAATTTCTTGGACTGATACATTTGCATATCCCTTTTCCCTTCTTTTTATAAAGTAGGCATTTTCAGCAAAGCGGCAAGCATCAATGAAAAGCGGAATGTTATATTTTTTTGCAACTTCCTTGGTTTTTTTAATATTTTCCATCGAGACGGGCTGTCCACCGTTGGAATTGTTAGTTACAGTAATCATAACTAAGGGAATGTTTTCTGCTCCCTGATTTTTAATGAACAATTCGAGTGCTTCAACGTCCATATTTCCCTTAAAGTCAGCAACAGCATCAGGATCTCTTCCAATTTTACATGGTAAATCAATTGCGGTTGCTCCGCTGAATTCTACATTAGCCCGAGTAGTATCGAAGTGAGTGTTGTTGGGAATAAATTTCCCTACGCCCCCTACAATTGTGAACAAAATTTTCTCGGCAGCCCTGCCCTGATGAGTAGGGATTATATGTTTGAAACCAGTAAGGTTTTTAACTGCCTTTTCGAAGCGATAGAAACTTCGGGCTCCTGCATACGACTCGTCGCCATCCATTATACCGCTCCATTGTTTAGCGCTCATTGCCGAGGTTCCACTATCGGTTAAAAGGTCAATTAAAACATCTTCGGCACGGATTAAAAAAGGATTGTAGCCGGCATTTTTTAGAATCGATTCACGCTCCTCACCCGTAGTGAATTTAATGGGTTCTACTGATTTGATTTTAAATGGTTCAATTATAGTTTTCATTGCAATTTCATAAATTTTAATCCGGCGGGGGCGGACGAATATTTAATTTGTATGAATTTACAACAAATTTAATTATTTCGCAACAAAATATTTATTACTGGAGAAGTAAATTTTTACTGTAGATGTTTGTCCCTAATGTAAGTTCAAGTGTGATCAACGACTCATTGAATTTTGAATTCACTTCAACCACATATCGTCCCGGTTTTTTGTTTTCATCAACAATAATTTGCAAATCTTTTTTATATGTATCGAGTATTTTTAATTTTACTCTGCCTTCTTCTGCTACTTCGTATGTTATAAAAATCGATTCAGAATTGTTTCGAAGCGATGAAAGGGGAAATTTGGGAGCAAGTTTTTTGGAAAGTGTAGCTACGATGGGAATTTCAACTTTTAATTCGGTTGCTGGTTGGCTTTCGTTGTTACCTTTATCTACCGCAGTAACAACATAGTAGTAGTTATCTGATTTCGGTTTTGGTATGCGATCAATAAATTCTGTGTCGTTCGTTGTGGTAAGAATTAAGATATTTGATGGTTCTTCAATATTTACTGGATGGCGCGTTGAACGGTAAACAACATAATAATTTGCGCAGTCTAAGTCTTTTGCCGGTGCTGGAGGTTTCCAGCGCAAGCGAAAAACTCCGCTCGTAATTTCCTCGATGATCAAATCCGACGGTGCGTTTGGCGGAATATTATCTTTCCACGGCATCGGTGGAATCAACGCCGGATATCTGTATCGTCCAGAGATTTGGATTACATCCTTTATAAATTCATACCTGAAAAAAGAATTTCCTTCGGCACCATAAAGTCGTGAAACATCTACTAATAACGGAAGTTGTTCGAATACTTTTTCTTTGTAAGCCCCTATTCCGATATAGATATGTCTATCGAATTTATTTTCGCACCAATCTTTTGCTAAGACTGCAAAATCAGGATCACGCGGCTCGGTTCCTAATGACCAATACACTTGTGGGGCTATATAATCGTGTTTCTTTTCCTGCAGCCATTTACGCGAATCCTGATAAATCGATGAAAACGATTGCCAGCCTTTTGCATTAGGTAAATTTTTATACAAACCGATAGGTGCTGAACCAACCTTCAACATAGGCTTTATTTGCATCGCCGAATCATAGAATGCACGCACAAATTTATTAACATTTTCACGGCGCCAGCTATCTTTTTTATCACCTCCGCCAAATTTACGAAAAGTATCTTCGTCAGGGTAATTGCGTTCTGGATAACGTATAAAATCAAAATGGATACCATCGATATTGTAGTTCGATACTAAATCCATAGCCACGTTAACGAGATAATTTCTGACTCCGGGAATACCAGGGTCAAGCCACGATTCGGTCTCAAATTTTTTCACCCAGTTTGGTTGAAGTTCAGCAATGTGTTTTTTTTCTCCAACAGAAGTTCTTTCACCATTCCGCACTCTAAATGTATTAAACCAAGCGTGTACTTCCATTCCACGCGAATGTGCGTTTGTTAGAACGAAGTCCAAAGGGTCCCAACCTGGGTCCTTGCCAAAAGTCCCTGTAAGCCTATCTGACCAAGGTTCGTAATTCGATCGATACATCGCATCGCCTCTGCCCCTAACCTGAAAAATTATAGTATTGAAATTTGCGGCTTTAAGTATTTCTATTATTTCGAGGAGTGAACGCTTTTGTTCTTCGATGTCAGTTGTTTTGGGCCAATCTAATCCTGCTGCTGTGGTTAACCATACAGCGCGAACTTCCCTTTTGGGTATTCGCGTAGAACCTGCCGCTTGAGCGAGCAAATTGGTCGTAACGAATGTCAAAAATAAAAGTATCTTTATGTGATCTCTAAACCTGTTCATAAATGGTTGTATAAATATATCAGATGAAACTTAAATATGCAAGAAGATCGTTAAACTTATTTCACCATACTGAAATCCATAAGAGTTACTTTACATTCAACTTATCTTAAAAACTATTTTTTGATATTTCAGCAATGTTTCTTCTTCCATCAAGGAAAGAATGAATATTATCTACATTCTTTATGATATCCCACTCGCGTAACATAGATTCAGATCGAGTTTGAAACATCTCGTAATAAACTAATTTGTACGGAATATTCGCTCTTGTTGATTTGCACTTTCCAATATTATGGAATAGTATCTATCCTTCAAGTTTGCTGTCTGGCTTGTGTATAACGTCCCTTCCATCTCACTCTGTAAGATGGAAAGGTAAAATGGCATTTTTGATTCTGATAAAAATAAAAAAAAGGGAGTAAAATTAATTACTGCCCTTTTGTGGAGCCGACGAGGATCGAACTCGTGACCTCCTGAATGCCATTCAGGCGCTCTCCCAGCTGAGCTACGGCCCCATTTAACAATGTTAAATTTTTACACTGTTAATATACAAAGATTGTGTTTTAAAGTCAATTTAGTTAAATTTGTCCAACAAATATTTAGTCAAAATAAATGAATAAATTAATAGCTTTTTTAATTACACTTATCGCGGTTGTAACCTTTTTGAATTCTTGTAAAGACGAAACATCAGATGATTGTAACATCGTCTTTCCCGATACTGCAATAGTTCGATACTTAATTCACGTTCAACCATTACTCGATTGCAGTTGTGCTTATGTTGGATGCCACGGAGTTGATACAAAGGAAACTCGTGGTTTTAGTTTAGACGATTATGACAATTTCATGACCGGTGCAGCAAAACAAGTAATTTACAGGGGCAACCCGGATGCGAGTCCACTAATTTTGCGAGTTGAGGGAAAATTGGGAGTTCGTATGCCACCCGACCGCCCACCACTCAATCAAAATCAAATCAGTGGTCTGAGGCGATGGATTACAAATGGGGCTCAATTGAATTGAATCAACTGAGATAAAAGATAACACGAAATGCCAATCTGAATAAACATAAAAGTTGATAAAAATATAATTGATTTTATTTGACTTATAATTTGATTCACCCCATAGACGAGCAGAATGATAAACGGAGATAATGCGGGATAGACATATTTTCACCGTCGCGATTTTTAGAACCTGGCTGCGGTATTTCCATACTTATAATTTTGTCTCAGTCAACAAATGGTTGTTGACTGCCGGGTTTATAGATAGCAGTAAGGCACATAATACTAGCTATGTAGTCTTGAAAAATTCTCCCTATGTCGAATTAATACAGAATGGTTTGCATCCACAATGACTTCCGCAGGACGAAGCCGTCCGTTATAATTTGACGATAGAACATAACCGTATGCCCCGGCGCAAAGGATAGCTAAATAATCGCCGCTCTCGACACAAGGAAGTTTTCTGTCGAGAGCAAAATAATCTCCCGACTCGCATAATGGTCCGACGATGTCAACAATTTCATGTTTTGAATCTGTGAGTTTTAAGGGAACAATTTGATGATACGACCTGTAAAGACTTGGTCTGATTAGGTCGTTCATTCCGGCATCGACAATTATGAATGTTTTACCTTCATTCTCTTTTCGA
>JBBIOD010000025.1:0-22928 GCA_037443545.1 Ignavibacteriales bacterium
GATTCGGATATTGAAGCACCTTCGCACACTGAAAGTATTGCGGGCTGTGAAGTCCCGAAGTTAGTCGGAAATGTCCTTCAAGCAGGGCTTCTGTGGATTTGAAGATTGAAAGTATTTCTTGCGGTTGTATCAGGTTCATTATTGTTGAATGAAATTAGCTCCGTAAATATAAACAAAAAATAAGTGGTGTTCAATAATCATAAATCATAAATCTGCAATCTAAACTCATTCAACGTGCACCTTTTTCACAACTCCCATTTTCTGTCCTAAAAATCTTTCTCCAACTTCAATAAACTTGTGAGGGATATCGCTTACAAAATATTTTACGTTGGCTTTTAATTTGCTTGGGTTGCGTAAACCTTCGGAATCCAATATTTTTTCAACACGTGCCGCAGCGGCTTCTCCCGAATCTATTAGCCGAACACTTCCTCCCATAACTTTCTGAATAATATTTTTCAAAATCGGATAATGTGTGCATCCCAAAATTAACGTGTCAATTTTTTTAAGTTTTAATTCAAACAGATATTCTTTTGCGATGAGTTCGGTTGCCGGATGTTCAATAAAACCTTCTTCGGCTAGAGGGACAAAAAGAGGACAGGATTTCGAGAAAACTTCAATCGAAGAATCGAGCTGGCGAATTGTATTTGTATAAGTTTTGCTTAAAATTGTTGTAAGTGTACCGATTACTCCAATTCTTTTATTCTTCGTAGCTTGTAAAGCATTTTCAGCTCCAGGCTGGATAACTCCTACAACCGGTATCTTAGCTCGTTTCTGAACAACATCCAAAGCAACAGAAGAAACGGTGTTACATGCAATTACAATCATTTTTACATTTTGAGAAATTAAGAAATCGGTATCCTGAGCGGCGTACTCCCGCACGACTTGCGATGATTTAGGACCGTAGGGAACACGTGCGGTATCGCCGAAGTAAACAATGTTCTCGTGTGGAAGTTGTTGCATCAAAGTCCGAACCACTGTTAGCCCACCGATACCCGAATCAAATACACCGATTGGTTTTGAATTCATACTTTCAGCAGCCCGGAGTGTTCAGTTTTGCTAACTCTTCTTGCGTGAATTTTACAAATTTATTATTCTTATCTACTATTACGATTGTCGGTTTTACCGGTTTGTTCGTAATCTGATACGTCATTATAATAATTTCGTGCCCTTTCTTTATCAGATGAGCGGCGGCGCCGTTCATGCAAATATGTCCAGAGTTTTTCTTCCCTTTTATCACATACGTTTCCAACCTGTTCCCGTTTGTGTTGTCGACGACCAGTACTTTTTCGTATTCTTTAATATCGGCTTTAATCATCAATGATTCGTCGATTGTAATTGAGCCAACGTATTTCAAGTTGGCTTCTGTTACAATAGCATTATGTATTTTCGATTTTAGGAATATTCTCATTTTAAATCTTAATTATATTTTCGGTGGTAATATAAAAAAAAATAGAGCTAAGAGCAATTAACCTTTCATTACCGCGATAGGAACAATTTTAGCGACTTTTTTTGCAATTCCCGCATTGTGAATTACATCAACAACGTCGCTGACATTTTTGTATGCATCGGGTTTTTCTTCAGTAAGGCCGGAATTTGTTTGAGCACGGACTAAAATGTTTTTGTTCTTCATCTGCTTTATTAATTCTTCGGGACTCGTTTCGCGCTTTGCCTGTGAGCGGCTCATTGAGCGTCCCGCACCGTGACAAGAAGAGCCGAATGTTTCTTGCATAGCCCGTTCTGTGCCGACAAGGACATACGAACAAGTTCCCATACTCCCCGGTATCAGAACAGGTTGTCCAACTTCTTGCAAATCGACCGGCAGGGCTTTGTGTCCTTTGGGAAACGCTCGTGTTGCACCTTTCCTGTGGACGAGAACCTTTTTCCTGCCGCCATTACCTCCAAATATTTTTGGGTCGATATTGTGTTCTTCGAACTTTGCAATATTGTGGCAAACATCGTATACAATTTTCATGTCGCCGTAGCCGATAATTCTTTGAAATGCTTCGCGCGTCCAGTGTGTAATCATCTGCCTGTTTGCAAACGCAAAGTTTGCCGAAGCCGCCATCGCCGCAAGGTAATTGCTTCCTTCCGTCGATTGAATCGGGACGCAGGCAAGCTGGCGGTCAACTACGTTTATTCCATATTTTTTCATTCCGCCTTGCATAATATCTAAAAAATCGGTACAAACTTGATGTCCTAATCCGCGTGAACCACTATGGATAAGAACTACAATCTGATTTTTTTGCAACCCGAATTTTATAGCTGTTTCGAACTCATAAATCTCTGTAACGACTTGAATTTCCAGAAAGTGGTTACCAGAACCGAGCGTACCAAGTTGGTCGTGCCCACGCTCTTTTGCTCGTGAACTCACAAGCGTAGCATCGGCATTAGGAATTTTTCCATAATCCTCGATATGTTTTAGGTCGTCTTCATTTCCGTATCCATGTTTAACTGCCCACGCAGCACCATCGTGCAGAACATTGTCGAGTTCTGACTTAGTAATATTAAGCAACCCGCTTTTTCCAGTTCCGCACGGAATATCCCGGAACAGTTGATTTAAAAGTTTCTCTAACATCGGTCGGACTTCGTTATCCATAAATGGAGTTGATAATAAACGAACGCCGCAGTTAATGTCAAAGCCGACTCCACCGGCCGAAACTACTCCTTTGTCAACATCGGCTGCTGCAACTCCACCAATGCAGAATCCGTAACCTTGATGTGCGTCGGGCATAGCAAGTGAACGACCTATCATTCCCGGGAGCGTTGCAACATTCGCAATCTGTTCTTTCGTCTGATCTTTCTCGATGTGTTTAATCATCGCTTCGTCAGCATACACTAATCCATCTATCAGCATTCCTTTTTTATAACTCTTAGGAATTAAATATCTGTAGTCATCGATTTTTTGAAACATAACTCTACTCTTTGTTCGGTTTTCTAATCTTGTAAATTATATAAACTTTTTTTAAATCCGAAATCTGGATAATGTTCGATTCCTTCTGGGGTTTTTTGTCTTCGTTTGAATGCGAAATTGGGAGCCGCCAGTTTTTTCGAGTTTATCAATGAGATGATTCACCTTTCAGTTGATTTACACCATCGCTATTCGAAAATTTTGGGTTGAGAGATGAATCCATATTTGAAAAAATGTTAGTCCCATATTCGCGTTCTCTTTTTAACGTCCTTAATGGCGTCTCTATAATTTTTGTTTTTTAAAATGAGGTTGACCAATAAGTTTGTTTTCTCGTTCCATCCTCTCCCGACAAAGTGTCGGGAAAAAAGAACAATCGCCTGCCCGTCAAAGGTAGAAGCATTAAAGCAAGCGGGAAAACCGACAGAGTATCCATGATCTCGAGTGTCTCCCGCTTGTTTCGGGAAGAAATTGTGTGTCGACAGAACATTTTATTCAGCCACTTACTATCATATATCCAAAAACACTCTTATTAAACCTCTTTCTTCATTCGAGTGCACAAGTATTTGATGATACGTAATCGCTTTCACATCTAACTTTGTCGGATGTTTTTGGCTATCGAAGGTCTCACCCTCGACTTTTGCTTTTAAAAAATTTTGAGAAATATTTTCGATATCAAATTCGGCGCATACAAAATTCTTTCCATCATACAGATATAAAATTTCAGCAAGCCATTTCACGAGCAGGTGTTCATAATCGGTCGCCGAAATTTCAATCGTTTGTGTTTCGATTGGTTCGATTGAAGAGGCGTCAAGAATTATTGATGTCAATGCAATAGCTGCTTCCTGGAAAGCTTCGTTTAAGTTGTTGCCATAAGCTTCGATTCCTAGATCTGCTGGGTGGTCTAAAATAACATAACCGGGTTTCATATTGGTTTAAGATAAGCATTGAATCGGATAAATTCAAAATTTGCTTTTCCACACAAAATTGACGAAATTTTATCCAAAAACAAGCAATGTCATAAATTATAATGAGGAAAATATGAAATTTAATATCTGGATGGTTCTTTTTATTGCAACAGTCATCGTAGCTGTAGTAGTTATTTCGTATCAGGATTTAAGGAGGGCTGACCAGCCGCTGATTTATTATAAAGATAAATACGAGGATCTTCAAAAAGCTTACATTGATTTGGCAAAATCGCATTCTTATATACTCGAAACTGTAATGAAGAATAATATTCAGCTACAATCGCATTTACCTGACTATGCAACCCGCCCCCCCGCAGAGTTTAATGAATATTTGAGACGCAGAATTGTAGCCATGCAATTGGAAATTGAACGGCTCGATTATGAAAGACAAAAAGTTTTTAACCGTAAATAAAACAGAAAAGGAAATAAATGGTACCAAGTGGATTGTTAATTTCGATAAAAGAAAATGCAAAAAAACATAAAAAGACAATTGTGCTTCCCGACGCAATCGACGAGCGGACAATTAAAGCGAGCAGAATTTTAGTAGACGAAGGAATAGCAAATCCTATTCTAATCGGAGATGAAAATCAGATAAGGTCAAAAGCGGATACTTTGGGAGTTTCGCTTCAAGGTGTTCGTGTCGTTGATCCGAAAAAATCAGACAAGTTGAGCGACTTCTCTCACATTTTTTATAACTTGCGAAAAGAAAAAGGAATAAGTTTTGAAGACGCACAAAAATCAATAACTAACCCCCTTTTTTTTGGTGCGATGATGGTTCGTGAAGGTTTGGCAAATGGTAGTGTGGCAGGCTCAATCTCAACAACGGGCGATGTGCTTCGTGCGGCTATTCAAGCAATCGGTATGAAAGAGGGAATTAATATCGTGTCGTCGTTTTTCTTGATGGTGTTTCCGCATAAAGTTTTTTCGTTTGCCGATTGTGCGGTTGTTCCTGATCCGACCATTGAACAACTCGCCGACATCGCAATTTCGACTGCGGAGAATCATCAAAAATTAACAGGCGAAGAGCCACGAGTTGCGATGCTTTCGTTTTCGACAAAAGGAAGTGCAAACCATCCGTTAATTGAGAAAGTTCAAAAAGCCACCGAGCTTGTAAAACAGAAGGCGCCAAATCTTATTGTCGATGGCGAACTTCAACTTGATGCGGCTATCGTTCCGAAAGTTGCTCAATCAAAAGCCCCCGTAAGTCCGGTGCATGGCAATGCAAATGTTCTGGTTTTTCCAGATTTGAATGCTGGTAACATCGGATATAAAATGGCACAGCGGCTCGGCGGTGCTGAAGCTATAGGTCCGATTGTGCAGGGTTTGAAAAAGCCGGCTTTCGATTTATCACGCGGCTGTTCGGTGGAAGATATTGTTAGTACTGTTGCGATAAACTGTGCGTTGAGCATCTGATGACTTCGCAAGCGATAAATCAGAAACCCCGTTATTTGTTTATTGATTTTTATCGCGGTATTGTAATATTTTTTATGTTAGAGGGGCATTTGTTCCGTGCTCTATTAGACCAATCGATTATAAAAACCCCTCTTTTTAAATTTCACGACTTCTTTCATGGAGTAAGCGCCCCGGCATTTTTGTTCGGTGCAGGATTGACATTTGTGCTTTCAACCCGAAAACGATGGGAAGATTACCATCACTGGGGTTCACCATTGGCTCGGCGGCTCGGCCGCATTCTTATCATTTTGATGTTAGGTTATTTGTTGCATCTTCCTTTTCTATCTGCAAAAAAACTCATATTAGAAGCCACTGACCAAAATTATTTACAATTTTTTCAAAGCGATGTTTTGCAGTGTATTGGTTTTGGTTTGCTTGCACTTCATGGCTTGGTTTTTTTCTTTAAGACTGAGCGACGCTTTTATGGACTTGTACTCGCTGCAACTGTCGCAATTCCACTCCTTACACCGTTATTTTGGAATATCGATTTTTTAAAGCATTATCCTGTTTTTATTGCTCAATTATTAAATAGTATGAATGGTTCAATCTTTCCGATTTTTCCTTACGTCGGTTTTTTATTTGCCGGTGTTATTGTTTCGTGGGAGTTTATGCTGGCGGTTGAGCATAAACGCGAGCATAAATTTATGAAACGCTTTTTATACTTAGGCTTGGTTTTCATTGTTTTCGGTTTATTATTAGATGCTGCACCGTTCCAGCTTTATCCAGTTTACAATTTTTGGTACACTAGTCCGAATTATTTTGCAATCCGTATCGGTGCTCTATTGGCTATGATAGGTATTATCTGGTTGATTACAGAAAAAATTAAACAGCCGCCGCGATGGATTACAATTTTAGGTAAAGAATCGCTGCTAGTGTATGTTGTTCATTTGATTATTCTTTACGGATCGGTAATTAATCCGTTTTTTAGTATGAGAACAATTTTTGGGACTTATTTGGGATTTATGGATGTGTTACCTCTGTTTATACTTTTTACAGTTTCTATGATCGGGTTGGCTTTTTGGTGGAGTTATTTGAAAGAGAAAAAAAATAATACTTATCGGATTGTTCAGCTTACAGCTGCAGCTATTTTCTTTATTGTTTTTTTTACATTGGAATATTGAGCCAATTGCAGGTCAGTATAAGGGTATAAATTCAAAATCAAAAATATGTTTGAATTTCTCTATAGTTTGTAAGCCGACACATCCCTATCCTCAAATACATCATTAAATTTGTTCAATCGCTTATTTAGTGAGTCAGCCAAATTAATTTCCACAACAGACATTCCTGCTTCATTCGGAGAAAGCCGCGTTAGTACTTCGCCTTTTGGTGAAACAATCTCGCTTTTTCCGATGAAAGATAATTTGTAACCGCCTCTGTCTTCGGTTCCTATCCTATTTGCCGTCGCGGAAAAAATTTTATTTTCTAGACAGCGAGTTACCATTGCATCGGGGCAGTGGGGTAGAACCAAATTCGATGGGTGGGCAACCAGTTGAGCTCCTTTAAGTGCAAGCGTTCTCATCGCTTCGGGGAAAAACCAGTCGAAGCATATCATCATTCCCACTTTACCAAATTCTGTATCGAACACTGGAAAACCTAAATCGCCTCTTTTAAAAAATATGTTTTCGCGGAAATATAAATGAACTTTCCTGTAAATACCGATTAATCCCTTAGGACCTATCAATGCGGAAGAATTAAAAAATGTGTTGCCATCGGCTTCGGCGAACCCGTAAACTATGAAACATTGTTTCTGGTGTGCTACGCTTGAGAGAACCGCGAAAGTGAGACCATCAATAGGTTCGGCTAAACGTTCGATTTCCTCTTTATTGATGAAATTGTACCCGGTGTTAAAAAGTTCAGGCAAAACATAAAAGTCGGCAGCAGTGCTGTTCATTAAGTTAATCGCTTCATCAATATTTTTCTGAACTTTGCCGAAAGTCGGTTTAGTTTGTATGATAGCAAGATTCATAAGAATTTATTCTATGTCGATGGGAATGAGCTTCCGGACCAATTTATTCATTTTTCCAATTATCTCATCATTTAAAATCTTCAATCTTCGGATATTTTTTAAAAAACTCTTTTGTCAAAGCTCCAACCGTTCCACTTAATAACGCGAGGGCGATTAAATTTGGTAAAGCCATGAATGCGTTAGCTGTGTCGCCAACAAAAAATACTAATTCAATCGAAGCAATCGAACCAATAAACATTAAGATGATGTACACAACACGATACACATATGTAATTTTAATACCGAAAAGATATTTCAAACATTGTTCACCGTAATAACACCAACCGATGAGAGTTGAGTATCCAAACAAAAAAGAAGCGATAGCAACAACGAAACCACCTAAATAGGGAATACCTTCAGAGAATGAAGCAGCGGTCATCGCTGTTCCAGAAAGTCCGCTTTGCCACATTCCTGTAGATAAATTTATTACTGCTGTGAGTGTGCAGACTACGATAGTGTCTATAAAAACTTCCATCGATCCGATTAAACCTTGATGAACGGGGGATGGAGTTTGAGCTGCGGCGTGTGCAATTGGGGCGCTGCCGAGTCCGGCTTCGTTCGAGAGCAGACCTCTACGAAAACCAAATTGAATTGCCTGACTTACAGTTGCGCCTAAAAATCCACCCACGGCGGCTGAAGGAGTGAATGCAAATTGAAATATTAACATAAACACATTTGGTATTTCAGCATAATGTTCAACGATAACAACGAAGCCAAATATGAAATAAACGAATATCATAGTTGGAACAAGCCGTTCGGCAACCATCGCAATTCGTTTGATACCTCCAATAATCACAAGTGCGACCAAGATTGTGATGACGATACCAGAAACAACTTTTGGAATTCCGAATTGAGAGTGAAAAGCCAAAGCCATCTGATTTGCCTGCATCATATTTCCGGTACCAAATAAAGCAGCGAAGACTCCGCAAACTGCAAATGCAGCGGCGAGGTAAACTGCAACAGATTTATTTTTCAAACCGTTTTTAATGTAGTACATCGGACCGCCTGCGATAGAACCATCAGGATATTTTTCGCGGTAGTAAACGCCTAAGAGTGCTTCGGCATATTTTGTAGCCATACCGATAAATCCGCATACCCACATCCAGAATATGGCGCCGGGCCCACCCCAGAAAAGAGCAGTAGCTACACCGCCTATGTTTCCATTTCCGACAGTCGCTGCGAGTGCTGTTGAGAGTGCCGCGAACGGCGAAACATCTCCCTCGAGTTTTGTAGAATCAGTTTTAACGATAAATCCTTTGAAAACTAATTTGGCGCCATCACCGAGCCGGCGGAATTGTATAAAACCTGTTTTATATGTAAGCCAAGCACCAACGACAAAAAGTACGTAAACCATATACGACCATATCCAAGTTGCGAATTGGTCAACCCTATGAACAATTTGCGAATAGAGTTCTTCCATTTTGTGATTCCTTATTTAGAAAAAAAAAGTTTATTTAAATATTTCGAAGATATTCAACAAAACAAAGAAAATTACAACAGGACAGACAAAGCGAATTAAGAAACTCCAGATTTTTAGCAGCGGCTTGTAGTTATTATCCAAGCCGTACATTATTTCGTCGGATGCTTTCGACGAACCCCATTTCCAACCTATGAAAATCGAAAGAATTAAGCCGCCGAATGTGAGTGCGAAACTTCCGAAAAGAAAATCGACTATATCTAAAAATCCGGTTTTACCTAAAAGATGAAGATTACTGAAGAATGAACTGTAACCCTGCGACAGTGCGGAAGGAATACCGACTACAAAAGCAGCGAATCCTAAAGCTAAGGTTGCTTTAGTCCGGGTAAGTTTTATTTCGTCAACAGCCCAGGCGACACCCACTTCGAGAAGCGAGATCGACGAAGTTAAAGCAGCGATTGCCAATAATATGAAAAAGAAAACACCTACGATTGTTCCTCCGGGCATCTGACTAAATATTTGAGGAAGTACATTGAAAACTAAACCGGGTCCTTGGGCTGGGCTCATACCGGCTGCGAACAGAGCTGGAAAAATTACCAAACCAGCCATAATAGCAATTAAAGAATCTGATAATGCAACTGTTGTAGCCGAAGTAATTAAATTTGTTTTTTTGTTGATGTAGCTTCCGTAGGTGATCATCGCCCCCATACCCAGGCTTAATGAAAAGAATGCTTGTCCAAGAGCGGCGAGAATTGTGTTACCTGTAATTTTACTGAAATCGGGGTTGAGATAAAATTTTATTCCTGCTTCAGCTCCCGGTAAAGTTATTGAAAAAATAATCAGCCCCAATAAAATGATGAAAAGGAGAGGCATTAAAATTTTTGACCAGCGTTCGATTCCACCTTTGACTCCACCGAGAACAACAAACATTGTAAGGGCTAAAAAAACAATAAAGTAACCGACTTCACTTATCGGATCCTTTATAAAATCGGAGAAGCTTCCTGTTTGATGGAGTGCTGTTTTTAGTATGTAACCTATAGTCCAGCCAGCAACAACAGAATAGTATGAGAGTATTACGGTACCGGCAATTACACCAAGGTAGCCAACAAATTTCCACCAACCTTTAGGAATAATTTTTTTGATGGCGCCAACCGGGTTACGTCGGGTATGCCTGCCTAACGTGAGTTCGGCAATTAAGACAGGAATTCCGATAACAATTACACAAATTAAATAGACCAGCACAAAAGCCGCACCTCCGTTTTCTCCGGTTGTGTAAGGAAAACGCCAAATATTACCCAGTCCGATTGCAGAGCCCGAAGCGGCAAGAATGAACCCAAGTTTTGAGCCCCATTGCGAACGTTGTTCTTCTATCATAATTTGTTCTTCTATTTAATTGATTTCAAGGGAAATAATAACGAAAAGATGTGTGATAATCAAGCATAAATCAAATAAATTTTATAAATTATTATAAAGTATGAAGAAAAGAATAACAATCAAAAGACTTATTACAAAACGGAAAATATCAAATCCCCAACTCAACAATCCTAATCAACGAAATTTACCTTTGTACTGCGATGTTTATTGCCTTTATGCTTCATTTACAGCTACCTGCTTATCCGGTGCTTGTAATAGGGAAGTTGCAATCTATTGTAAGTTGTTTGGACGGTACAACAATAAACACGCTCGATGTTTTGTTAAGATATAGAACTTCACTTAATATCCTGTTAGCAGTAACGAGCACGCGGCGATTGCAGCAGTCTCAGTACGCAATCTTCTTTTGCCTAACTCCAAACACTTAAAATTAGAATTTTTAGCAGTATCAATTTCCGAATCTGAAAAACCACCTTCTGGACCGATAAAAACAATTACTGATGCTATTTTAGTATTCGGCATTGTAACTTGCCAATTAGCACTTTCATCAAACACATCGGGTTTGTGCAAAATAATTTTTGTGCTGAAGTTTTTCGAATATTGAATTGCATCTTCATATTTCTTAAGGCCGTGAATTTTTGGAAGAAACGACCTCCCGCATTGTTTCATAGCCGCCAGAGCAAGTTTTTGCCACCTATCAATTTTTACATGTTGCGATATAGTATGTTCGGTTTTCAGAGGAATGATTTCGTGCACGCCTATTTCGACCGCTTTTTCAACTAAAAAATCGAACTTAGAGGAATTTTTTAAAATGCCAACCGCTAATGCAACTTTCACTTTCGGCTCGTTGTGCTTTTCAAACTTCTGTAATATTTTTACTTCAGCATGTCGTTTAGCTATTGCAGTTATTGTAACCTTGTAAGCTGTTCCCAAGCCATCCACAATCATTATGCGGTCGTCTACTTTTTTTCGCATCACGTGAACAAGGTGGTTGAACTCTTCGTCCTCGATAACTAAGATATCGTTTTTAATATTATTAGGAGTAATATAAAAATAATCTGACATAGTTTTTTCAGTTTATCATTTATTTAGAATGCTGCAGAAATATCGAAAATAAATTCTCCTTTTCGTATTTCATTTAAAGCATATTCTGCACGAAATACAAAGTGATAGGGAAGCATAAAATGCAACCCCGCACCGTAACCTTTTTTGAAATCGCCAATTGCAAGTGGTTGCCTCCGGTACCAAACATTACCGGCATCTCCGAAGAGGGCGGCGGCAATCCCAAACTTCCAAACTCTGAATTCGGGCATCGGCATGAAATCTAAATTAAAATATTTCGATTGTAATAAAACAATCCGCAATTCAGCAGAGCTGCCTAAAACATTTTCGCCTTCATAAATATTTCTGTAGTGTCCTCTTATCCGTTCGCTATATCCAAAATAAACACGTTTATACGGAGGCAGCTCCTTTCCTCTCGGAAATGTTCCAAACGAACGGAACGCGAGCACGACGTCGGGTATCAACGGGATGAATCGCCGGTAATCATAAGAATACTTCCAGTAGTCAATATTTTTTTCAAACAATCCAAACTTTGAAATATGAAAATTAAAATATGTTCCAGAGAGAGTGTAGTCGTTTAAATCGCGTGTATCGTAATTGTAGCCGGTCGAAAAAATTGGGAAGGCATCTTTTCCCCAAGCGTTTAATAAACGCCCCGGCTGGTAATCGGATAGTTTAACCACCTCGTAGCCAAAGTGAATCCAGGCGGTGTGCGAGGTTTGAAAACGCTTTCCAATTGAGAGGGAAGCTGATGTATGATGTTGAAAAAAATTAGTAGCATCATTTTTTGCCGACAAACTTTTATTTTCATTTTCATAATAGCCAAACGATGTATTTACAAAAACATCTTTCCAGTAATCAATCTGAGGATTCCGGTAGGATAATTGTAAGGTTGGTTCGTATCCCAGAGTGCCGATTGCAAAAATTTTTTCGTTCCGACCTCTGAAGTTGATATCCACAATGCCTGCCCCGTAATAAAATTTTTTCCAATCCCGGTCTTTAATTCCAAAAATAGGAATAGGATAAATAAACCACCGCTCTGTAACTACAATTAAGAGATTATATTTATTGTGTGTAGTCTCAACTTTGAATATCTCAACACTGTTGAATAATTGTAAGCTATAAATCCGTTTTTTGTCGTAGTCGATTGCCTCATCTGTCAATGCGCTGTCCGACTTAAGCTTCATCTCGCGGAGAATTACAAACGATTTTGTTTTATTATTACCAAGAATGATAACGCTATCTACGAATGCGTCTGAAGTTTGTTGAGGGGGTAGGTTGTTGCTTTGTAAAAAATTATTTGAGGCAAAGAAAAATATTATTAAAAAGATTGTTTTCATCACCCCTATCAGCTTAACCGATAAGCCGCATGTGTTCAATTTTTATACAGCGATTATTCACGACCGTGAGTTCATTATCGAATGCATATTTAATCGCCTCTGCCGAACCGACTCCGAATTGAAACCAAACAACCGCTGCTTCGGTTTTGATTGCTTCTTCAACGACGGGCAGAACAAATTCAATGCGGCGAAAAATATTCACTATATCAATTTTTTCTGGAATTTCTGATAAGTTAGGGTAGCATTTAACTCCAAGAATTTCCTTATAATTCGGATTTACCGGATAGACTTTGTAACCTTTATTGATCAGATATTTGGTTATCATGTAGCTATCTTTTTCGGGGGAGGGGGAACTTCCGACAACGGCGATAACACGGCAGGCGGTTAAAACAGATTTGATATCGCTACTGTTTTCGGCTATTTTTATCCCTTGTAGCATGCGTCGAGTTGTTTTGTGCCGCGGGTATCGTCTAATCGTTTTACAGGGGTTGATTGTGGTGCGGTTAATAATAGTTCCGGGTTTATTGTTATCTCGTCATTGATTTTGATTAGAGCATCGGCAAATACATCGAGAGTCTCTCTTGTTTCCGTTTCAGTCGGTTCAATCATCAGAGCTTCCTTAACGATGAGGGGGAAATAAGTGGTAGGCGCGTGGAAGCCATAATCGAGTAGCCGCTTTGCAATATCCATCACCCGAACGCCACGGTTTTTTTGTTTCTCTCCGGAAAGAACAAACTCGTGCATCGGTGTTTCATTGTATGCAACATCGAAGTGGTTTTTTAATCTGCTCAAAAGATAATTTGCATTGATGATGGCATTCTCACTTATATCACTTAATCCTTCAGACCCGATCATTCGAATATATGTGTAGGCGCGGACTAACATTCCGAAATTGCCGAAGAAAGTGTGGATTCGCCCGATAGATTTTTCTCCATTGTTTTTCAGATGGTATTGGGTGCCCGTTTTGGTGATGAGGGGTATAGGGAGGAACTGCTCCAGTCGTTTACTTACTGCAACAGGACCGGCGCCAGGGCCGCCGCCGCCGTGCGGAGTCGAAAAAGTTTTATGTAGATTGATGTGAACTGCATCGAAGCCCATATCGCCTGGGCGAACGATACTCAGAAGGGCATTCAGATTTGCTCCATCCATATACATCAAGGCGCCCGTTTCGTGAACTAATTTTTCGATTGTTACAATATCACTCTCAAAAATTCCGAGTGTATTCGGATTTGTTATCATGATTGCTGCAACGTCGTCGTTGAGGTTGCGTTTCAAATCCTCGATATCTATCGTTCCATGGATGCTCGATTTTACATTCACCGATTTGAAGCCCGAAATAGTTACGCTCGCCGGATTTGTTCCGTGAGCAGAATCGGGGACTAAAATAATGTTTCGCGGTTTGCCTTTGTTGTTGTGGTATGCACGTATCATAAGAAGACTTGTAAACTCACCTTGTGCACCGGCTGCGGGTTGAAGTGTTACTCCTTCCATACCTGATATAGCTTTTAAATATTCGCCTAATTCATACATCAACTTTAATGCACCTTGCGAAAATTCTTCCGGGGAAAATGGATGCAGATTGGTAAAACCAGCCATCGATGCTGTAACTTCATTCACTTTTGGATTATACTTCATTGTACAAGAACCGAGAGGGTAAAATCCTTTGTCGATATGATAGTTCATATTAGATAAACGGACGAAATGGCGGACGACTTCGTTCTCGCTGATTTCCGGAAGAGCTGCTGCGCTTTTACGAATATACTTTGAAGGTATAAATTTGTCAATCGGTTGTGCGGGTACATCTAATTTCGGTAGAGTGTATCCTTTACGTCCTGCGACACTTTTTTCGAATAATAATTTTTCAGGCATTGTTATTGGAAATATTAAATTTTACTACAGCTTCAGCCGCCGCTTTCTGTTCAGCAGATTTCTTATTTTTGCCGGTGCCTCTGCCGCATACTTCGTTGTCAATATAAACTTCAACTGTGAAGATTCGGTCGTGGTCGGGACCTTCCGAGTTCGATATGCTGTATCTCGGAGCCGGAAGTCCGCGCGCTTGTACATACTCCAACAGCAGACTTTTGTAATTTGTATCGTCGATGCTAATAGCTTTTATCCTCATTGCTGAGAGCAACCTTTTTATAATGAAGTTACGTATCGGTTCTATTCCTCGGTCTAAATACATTCCACCTAATACAGCTTCAAATCCATCGGCTAGTATGGTATCAGAACCTTGTCCCACAGCTTGAGAAGCGCTGGAACTTAAAAGAAGATAACTCCCCAAATTTAATTCGCGGGCAAAAATGGCAAGCGCCTTGCGGTTGACGAGGCGCGACCGTAACTTCGTCAACTCTCCTTCGTCCGCATCCGGGAAATTTTCATAGAGGTAATCGGCAACTACTAAATTTAAAATTGAATCGCCGAGGAATTCTAATCGTTCGTTGGAAATTATTCCAGGCTTATCAGCATACTGTAAATAAGAACGATGTGTAAAAGCTTGATAGAAAAGAACAGGATTCTTGATACTATACTCAGCCACCTGCTCGAATTTTTGTAAATCTATATTTTTATAACTTTCGGGAAGTTCCGAAACTATTGGAAATTTTCTTGTTGTTTGTTTTTTTAAGAAATATTGACGCCAGAGTTTCGAAAATTTCCGACTAATAATTCCCATCATTATTAGAATACTTGATAAAAAGAATTGATGCATTATGACCGCCAAATCCGAATGTGTTACTAATAGCTGCATTTACAGTTTTTTGGATAGCTGTATTCGGAACATAATTCAGGTCGCATTCAGGGTCCGGATTTTCGAGGTTGATTGTTGGTGGAATAATTCCTTCCACTATTGTCTTAATTGTTGCAACCGCTTCTACGGCGCCTGCTGCACCAAGCAAATGCCCGATCATCGACTTGTTTGAGCTAACAAAAAGTTTATATGCGTGGTCGGCAAAAACCGTTTTTATTGCTTCAGTTTCGTTTTTATCGTTGAACGGAGTCGATGTTCCGTGTGCATTGATATAATCAATATCTGTTGGCTTCAAACCTGCATCTTGAATAGCAAGACTCATCGAACGGACAGCACCTTCGCCGCCCGGTGCCGGAGCTGTAATGTGGTACGCGTCGGCTGTGAGTCCGAAACCGGCAATTTCAGTATATATTTTAGCCCCGCGTTTTACAGCATGTTCGAGTTCTTCGAGCACTAAAACAGCCCCTCCTTCGCCCATAACAAAACCTGAACGTTCTGCATCGAACGGACGGCTCGCTTTTTCAGGTTCGTGGTTGCGCGTGGACATTGCTCTCATCGAGTTGAAACCGGCCACACCGATGGGACAGATTGGTGCTTCGGAACCACCGGATAACATTACATCAGCATTACCACGTTCGATAAGCATAACTGCGTCGGCGATTGCGTGCGACGAAGTGGCACAGGCTGACGTTGTGGCGTAGTTGGGACCTTTCACACCGAATTTCATAGCGATATAGCCCGCAGCTATATCAGCAATCATCATCGGAACGAACAGCGGACTTACCCGGCTCGGTCCGCTTTCAAATAATTCTTTCGTCTGGTGATAATAAGTCCACATTCCACCTATGCCCGAACCAAACACAACACCGATGCGGTTGCTGTCTTCCTTCTCGAAATTAATTCCTGAGTCGGTTATCGCCATCTCGGCGGCTGCTAATGCATAGTGTGTAAAAGGGTCCATCCGTTTGACTGACTTTTTGTCTATATAAAGAGTCGGATCAAATCCTTTTAATTCAGCGGCTATCTTCGTTTCGAAAGCTGTGGTATCAAACGAAGTTATATACGAAGCTCCGCTTTTTCCGGAAATTAGATTTTTCCAAAAATCATCAACATTTAATCCGATAGGGGTAACTGCCCCCATTCCAGTAACTACAACACGACGTCTATTTCGATTGTTACCCATTATCCTAATTTTTGTTTGAGATAGTTAATGGCATCACCGACCGTTCCGATTTTTTCGGCATCTTCGTCGGGGATTTGAATGTTAAAAGATTTTTCAAATTCCATTACTAATTCTACGGTGTCCAATGAGTCGGCGCCCAAATCATTCGTGAATGAGGCTTCGGGTGTTATTGCTGATTCTTCGACACCTAATTTATTCATTACGATTTCTTTTACTTTTGTTGATACATCACTCATTTAGTTTCTCCTATTAGTTGTTTATGATTAGATTTAATTAAAAAAAAATTACATATAAAGACCACCGTTTACGTTAATAACTTCACCCGTAATATAATCGGAATCGGGTGATGATAAAAACTTAGTTACGTTCGCAATATCTTTGGGTTGTGCTGTCCGTTTCAACGGAATTGCATCGATCAAAAGTTTACGCTGGTCGTCGGTCAACTTTGCGGTCATCGCTGTTTCTACATATCCCGGCGCTATTGCATTCACCTGAATGTTTCGTGAAGCAACTTCCTTTGCGATAGATTTCGTGAACCCGATGATGCCGGCTTTCGATGCGGAATAATTCGATTGACCCGCATTTCCCATTACTCCGACAACAGATGATACGTTCACAATTTTTCCAGATTTCTGATTCATCATCGTTCGGATTACAGCTTTTGTATAATTGAAAACGCTTTTCAAATTTACATTCATTACTAAATCCCAATCTTCTTCGCTCATTCGCATTAAAAGTCCATCCCGCGTAATGCCCGCATTGTTTACCAAAATATCGAGTCGTTTAAAACGCTCAATTATCTGATTCACAGCTTGTTCAGCTTGAGCAAACGATACAGCATCGGCATGGATAGCCAGCGCATCAACACCTAACGATTTTATGCTGTTGGTTGTTGATTCCATTTCGGGTTGGGGTGCTACGTCGGTAATTGCAATGTTTGCACCCGCTTCAGCGAGCTCGAGTGCTATGGCTTTACCGATTCCACGTGCACCGCCTGTAATTAGTGCGACTTTATTTTGTAGAACTTTCATAATTATTTTGATTCTTTATACTCTTTTTCAAACTGAGTTAGCTTAATATAACCATCTTTTCCTAAAATATGCAAGAATTCTTCTCTGCAAGCTTCGATGACACTGATGGGTAAACCTCTTTTTGCCGTGCAACATTCAGCTTCACCCGATAAAAAATCGTCGAAAGTAACCTGATTATCTGCGATTACAATAGGAAAAGCTACACAATATAATGGTTTTAACGACCATTTATGGAAACCCTTATCGAGAGCGAGCGACTGCAGCGAGCATTTATTATCTTTTTTCAAGAATACACACTTATCGTTGTGCAGGTTTGTAGAGTCGCAAACATGATTCGGGAAATCGGCATCCTCTATTAGTTGGTTTGCAAACCAAAGATCATCATCAGTAGTCTGGGTTTCATCCATATGCTGTTTGATGAGTTGGCGATTTTCAAGTATTTTTCCTTTTTCATCTAAACTTAGATATACACCGCCTCGACAGCACTGTCCGCAACAATCATTCGGTGTGGCATTTTCGGCAAACCCTAATTCAAAAAGTTCCGGGTCGATACTTAATTTGTTAATTATCAATTCTATTTTTTCCATTTAAGAAATTCCTGAAATTGTAACATCTGGATTGATCCGTTTAACCAAACCCTGCAAAACTTTCCCGGGGCCTATTTCGATAAAATTATCGGCACCATCGGCAATCATATTTCTGATAGAACTCTCCCAACGGACGGCGGCTGTTAGCTGTTCTTTCAACGCGGTTCGGATTTCTTCAGAATTTTGAATCGGGTTACCTGTTACATTTGAGTAAACAGGAATTTTCGCATCTGTGAAAGGCGTATTATCTAAAGCTAACGAGAGTCCGGTTTTTGCAGAAAGCATTAATGGTGAATGAAAGGCGCCACTCACGGGTAACTCTTTCACCATTTTTGCACCAGCTTCTTTTGCGAGCATCATCGCTGCCTGAATCCCGGCGATTGAACCGCTGATCACAATCTGTCCGGGTGAATTATAATTTGCACATTGAACAACTCCCCGCGAACTTGCTTGTGCACAAACCTCTTCAACAACATTGGGTTCAAGTCCGACGACCGCTGCGAGAGTTCCTATTTGTTCTTCGCCGGCTTTTTGCATTAATTCGCCACGAAGTCGTACGAGTTTCAAAGCGTTTTCAAAATTTATTGATCCTGCAAAAACATTTGCCGTGTATTCGCCGAGCGAATGACCCGCTGTGAAATCACCTTTTAAATCTTGTGTCATTTTTAGAAGGGCATAACTATGCAGAAAAATTGCGGGTTGGGTGTTCTTAGTTTGTTTCAACTCCTCTTCGGGTCCTTCGAAACATATTTTGCTCAACGAAAATCCTAAAATGTCGTCAGCCCATTGAAAAACTTCACAGGCAACCGAACTATTTTCGTATAAGTCCTTACCCATTCCAACATATTGCGATCCCTGACCGGGAAAAATAATTGCAGTTTTCGGCATACCTGTTTTAATCAATCGCCCATTTTAGAAGAATTGAACCCCAGGTATAACCGGCACCAAAACTTGCTAATACGACCGTATTACCACGTTTTAACTTGCCGGCGAGCCACCACTCGGACATGCACAGCGGAATTGTTGCAGCCGTGGTGTTGCCGTATTTATCTATGTTAATCATAACTTTTGAATAATCTATTCCCATCCTATTTGCGGCGGCATCAATTATGCGCAAATTAGCTTGATGAGGAACAAAATAATCTATATCGTTTCCTGTTAAATTATTCCGCTTCAAAATTTCTTCCGATACATCCGCCATACCTATTACAGCAACTTTGAAAACTGCTTTTCCATCTTGATAGATGTAATGCCATTTTTTATCTATTGTTTCACGCGTTGGAGGATTCAAACTACCCCCCCCTTTCATATGTAAAGCTTCTTCACCTGTTCCGTCGGAATAAAATATATGGTCAAGAATTCCTAGGTTTTCATCGTTCGATGGTTCTAATAGAACAGCCGCGGCGGCATCACCGAACAATATACAATTGTTCCTGTCGGTATAATCTGTAATCGAACTCATTTTGTCGGAACCTACCACTATAACTTTTTTATAATTTCCGGTTTCAATGAATTGTGCCCCCACTATCAGCGAGTAAAGGAAGCCCGAACACGCCGCTTCAATATCGAAGCCCCACGCATTTTTTGCTCCAACTTTTCGCTGAATGATGGTTGAGGTTGGAGGGAACAACATATCGGGCGTTACAGTGGCGGTAATAATTATTTCTATTTCTTCAGGACCGATACCACGATTTTTTAAAAGCTGCTCAATTGCTTTTGCAGCCATATCGGATGAAGCGCCGTTCTCCAGTATCCGGCGTTCCGATATTCCAGTTCGTGTTTTAATCCACTCGTCGGTAGTATCAACCATTTTTTCTAAATCAAGGTTTGAAAGAATTTTTTCAGGGACGTAGTGTGCAACAGCAGTAATTGCAGCATTTATTTTTTTATTTTTATTCATTCGTTTTCGACATCAATTTTGCTATTTGTTTATCAATTTGTTTAGCTACTAATTCTTCAGCCCGATAAATCATATTCTTAATCGCTTTCGGTGTGGAACTGCCGTGGCCGATCAATGAAATTCCTTCCACGCCTAATAGCGGCACACCGCCTTGTTCCTGGTAGTCGAAATCTTTCAGTATCTTTTTCAGAGTTCCGTACATCAAACCTACCCATAGCTTTTTAAAGATACTCTCCGAGGCGTACGATTTAAATTTCGATTTTAAAAAACCGAGAGTGCTCTCGGCAAATTTCAGCACGATATTTCCAACAAAACCATCGCACACAATAACTTGAGCTTTGCCTTTCAAAATATCCCTGCCCTCGATGTTGCCGATGAAATTCAGTTTACTTTCTTTTAATAACCGATGTGCCTCGATTGTTACTTCGTTTCCTTTTGAACTTTCTTCGCCGATGCTCACAATCCCAACCGTAGGATTTGGGGAATTTAAGATGTAATTGGCATAAATACTTCCCATCATCGCAAATTCAACAAGGTGCTGAGAGCGGCAATCGACATTGGCCCCCGCGTCCAGTAGTAGGCAAGCTCCTTTTTGAGAAGGGAAGAAGGTTCCGATTGTGGGGCGGCTTACTCCTTCGATCCTTCCGAGTAAAAGTGTAGATGCCGACATCACTGCGCCCGTATTGCCCGCACTCAGGAACGCCTCGGCTTTGCCAGCTTTGTGCAGGTTTAAACCTACAACAATCGAAGAATCTTTTTTTTGTTTGAACGCAACCGTAGGTGATTCGTGCATGTCGATAACTTCCGAGGCATGAACGATGGAGTAGTTCAAACCACCCGCATTTAACTTTGCGATTTCGTTTTTGATATCGGCTTCGATACCCACAAAGATAATCTCAAATCGGTTGTTGCTTTCGCGCAGTGCATCGATTCCGCCGGCTACTATATTGGCAGGTGCGAAATCGCCCCCCATAGCATCCACAACAATTTTTATTTTACCATTTTGCTTTGACAAGCAGATGTAAAACTAATTATTTTGTTTCTTTTGGAATAAGTACAGCTTTACCGTTGTAGTGCCCGCAGTTTGTGCATGCTCGGTGAAGCAGCCGGTGCTCGTGGCAATTTGGGCATTCGCCTACTGCCGGGGTTGCTGCTTTGTAGTGAGTTCGTCGTTTTGCACCACGTGATTTTGAATGTCTTCGTTTTGGATTTGGCATTTATTATTTCTCCGTCTATTTATTATTTTTTTTCATTCTTGTTAATTTTGGATAAAGTTTCCCATCTCGGGTCGTGTGTATCGCTGTTGCATTTGCATTGGTTTTGGTTTAAATCAGTGCCGCACAAAGGGCATAGCCCTCTGCAATTTTCTGAACATAAAATCTTTATCGGTATTGCTAAGAGTATGTATTGTCGCACATCCTCAGCGATATCGATATGGTTAGTGTCGGGGCTTAGAATCTGAATATCGTTCGACTGTTCGTCTTTTAAACCACGAGCTTCATACATAAAAACAATATTGAATGAGGTGCGAAATTCTGATTTAAAATCAGTTAAGCATCTATCGCACGTAAAATTTCCGTCCGTCGAAATTTCGGCTTTCAGATAAATTTGTGTTGAACTTTTATCTAATTTTACATTTACTGATACAGGTGAAGTGAACGTATCGCCCAATTCAAGTTGCGACGGGTCAGCCTGCAGATTAAAGTCGTGTAATCCCTCCGACAGTTTTGAAATATTTATTTTCAAACCAGATTCAGATACTCTATTTGGCTTTTTAGAATGTTGTGTCGGAGTTTCCATTTTCTAAAATATGTTAAATAACGATTAAAATAACAGTTTTTGTAAAAAAGCAGCTAAAATATATACAAAAAAGAGGTTAGAATCAAGGAGGAAAAATTTGACCAGGTGTAAAAAAATTTTTGAGCAGGTTCGCGGTTTAAAATTAAGTAAAACAAAAACCGCTTGTAATTGGTTGTCGAAGCCAAGAGAGTATTATGTATCAGCTAACATTGCAACACGATTTGAGATTGGGTTTTTCGATGAATATTTCAAGCGAGGCAAACTCAGTATGTCAACAATAAGGCTCATAGATTTCTACGTCGTGTATTCCCTCGAGCAGTGGAAATGTTTCAATCGCTGAGAGAATAAACTAGTCGTTTCCGAAAGTGGGTTCAATTAAAACCTTTGGTGGTATCTCATCTAAAAAAAACGATATCGCAGACCTTCTTGCTTCGATCAGGGGGTGTTTGGAAATCGCTGTGTTTTCTCCTTACTGTTGTCTCATTTACCTTCGGACGCGGTTCGAGAAGATTTAAAACATGTCGGAGGTCATGGTTCAGTAAAAAAAATCTTTGAGCCCAGATAGAAGTGCCAATATTTACTCTGTATCTTGCTTGTTAGTGTTTAGTAAACTTGAGCTCCATAAAAATTCCGACCGCTTTACGATCGGTAGCTTCGAATTTGCTTAATTTGTTGGCGGCGGATCATGTTGATGGAAACCCAATTTTTCAGCCTGTTCCAAGAAATCTTTATGGATTGATGCGAAATGCATGGCGGCGTAAGTAGGACAACCACACGCTGCACACACTGAATAGTATTCAATCGCGGTATCGTAAACCTGGATGCCTGCTTCATTCAAAACAAACTTAATATCCGGCGGAGTGTAGTGGTCTATAGGATCGCATTGAATTCCACCTACATAAAATGTTGCTACCCATATAAGTTCATCGACAACAGGTGGTAAAATCGGCATGTTATTCGGTCCGCTCATTTCCCGGCAGCTTACTAAAGCTAGGAGCATTAAGATAATATAATATTTCATAATACCTCCAAAATAATTTTTTAAATATTTTTAAGCTATCATTCTAAAATTTCCGGTTGTATTATGGCGAGTTTTAGAACTTTTGTCTCGCCAATATCAGGCATCTCAACGTAACATAAATACATACCGGTTGCTAT
>JBBIOD010000026.1:0-21643 GCA_037443545.1 Ignavibacteriales bacterium
TCTTGCGAATAGCTAAACGAAGAAACGATAAATAATATTAGAATTGTAAAACTAATAAATCTGGCATGTTTCATTTGATTATCCTTTAAACGTGAGTGTTAATTGTTACTATCGAAATTTAATAAAATTATTGAAGAAAATCGAGTTAAACATTGACCAATTTCAAAAACTCATCTTCATCAATAATTCCTACCCCAACCTTTTTTGCGTTCTCCAATTTTGAACCGGCGTCAGCTCCAACGACAAGGTAGTTGACATTTTTCGAAATGGACGAAGCTACTTTTCCGCCTAATTTTTCTATCTTATCTTTTGCTTCTTCGCGCGTCATACTTGAGAGTGTTCCAGTGAAAACAAATGTTTTTCCGCTTAATGGCAAACCTTCTAACTTTTCAGCTTCAAAAATTAATCCCGCCGTTTGCAAACGATTTATCAATTCGATGTTGTGCTTTTCGGCAAAGTAACGCTCAATACTTTCAGCAATCTTCGGCCCAACCTCGTGAGTGTTTTGTAACTCATCCTTGTTTGCGGCGATCAATTTTTTTATTGACGGATAACTTGTGCTTAAAATTTGAGCGCCTCCCATACCGACATGCCGGATACCGAGTGCAAACAATACGCGATGATACGGTTTCTGTTTACTAACTTCAATCCCGTCCAATAAATTTTGCACACTCTTCTCGCCCCACCGTTCAATCGTAGCTAATTTTTCTTTTTGCTTTTTGAGTGTGTATAAATCGGCAACGTTTTTTATAAACTTCAATTCAACCAATCTATCGACAACGGCTTCGCCCAAACCTGAAATATCCATTGCCGCTCTCGATGCCCAGTGCATTATCCGTCCTTTAACTTGTGCGGGGCATTCAGTGTTTTCGCAATAGTAATTTACCTCGCCTTTGGGACGGTAAATATGTGAATTGCACTCAGGACAATGAGAGGGAAACAAAAATTTTTTAGCATTTGAAGGTCGTTTATCTTTTATAACTTCTGTAACTTTCGGGATTACATCGCCCCCTTTTTCGACGATAACGCTGTCGCCGATTCTGATGTCGAGTTCTTGTATGTAGTCCTCGTTGTAGAGCGAAGCCCGGCTGACATTTGTTCCTCCAATAAAAACAGGCTGCAAATTAGCGACAGGTGTGATCGTTCCGACGCGTCCAACTTGAAGTTTAATATCGTTTAATTTAGTTTCTGCTTTGCGTGATGTGAATTTGTAAGCGAAAGCCCATCGTGGACTTTTAGCAATTGCACCGAGAAACTCCTGCTGTCGGAGAGAATCGACTTTTACTACTATACCATCAATGTCGTAAGGAAGAGATTCACGTTTGTCCCGCCATTCCTGCCAGAACTCTATTACTTCTTCAATATTATCGCATAGCCTCGAGAATTCGTTAACCGGAAATTTCAACTCCTTTAACGTTTTCAAACAATCGGTATGATTTTGCAGGCCTGCTTTCTCAGCTTTCAAAAAGTAAGCATAAAAATTTAAGGGGCGTTCGGCAACTATTTTTGGGTCTTGAAGCTTCAATGTTCCAGCGGCTGAGTTACGAGGATTTACAAAAAGTTTTTCACCGGCGAGTTCCCGGTCTTCGTTCATCCGAATGAAATCATCCTTTTTTATAAAGACTTCTCCTCGTGCTTCAATATCAAGAAGAGCCTTGTTGTTTAGATCTATTTTTAAAGGTATCGAGCGGATTGTTTTCAAGTTGTTCGTGATATCGTCGCCCTGTGTTCCGTCGCCGCGTGTTGCACCGACGTCCAAAATGCCATCAGTATATTTTAAGCTAACTGCGACACCGTCGAACTTTAACTCGCACACATATTTATACGACTGATCAGGCAGGAGCGATTTTATTCGGCGGTCGAACTCACGGACTTCCTCTTCGGTGTAAGAGTTCGATAAACTTAACATCGGAACTGAGTGAGTTACTGTGAGAAATTTTTTTGTCGGTTCACCGCCCACCCGCTGTGTGGGGGAGTCGGGGGTAATCAATTCGGGATACTGCTTTTCGAGTTCCTCAAGAGTAGTCATTAATTTATCATACTCTGTATCCGAAATTACCGGTTCCGCTAAAACATAATAACGGTAGTCGTGGTCGTTTATTTTTTTTCGTAACTTCTCGATTTTTTCGATAACCGATTTTGGTATAGGCATTTTCTATCGTTGTGTTTGTTCGAGTATCTGGCGTGTTAGAACGAAATCGCGTATAACGACCCCTCGCTTGCCTAACGATGGAATTTCTCTGTTGTTGAGTTTAATACTTATACCTCCGGCATTTCCGACTGTAAGTTTGAAATCGTGTGCAGCTTTCCACTGCATACTTTTATCTGCCAATAAAAGGACTTCGCTTTTTACTTTTTCATCAATTATTAAACTTATCCAGGCACTCTCGGAAGCTGAAATAAAGAGGATTAAACTATCTCCCGACACTGAGACGGGGGGGAGTAACCCTTGAGGTGAGTGTTTGCTTAAATTAGCAATCGAAGAATCGGGTTTAGGTTTTTTTTCAGTTTCTTCTACAGCTTGCTGGAACGGTATTTCTTCAACAGTTTTTTTGGAACCATCTCTGAAAAAAGTTAACGAGCCAATCAATCCTACAACCACGATGATTGCGAGAATAGCCAGAACGGTAGTTTGGGAGGCACCTTTTTGTTTTGAGAGGCGGACTTTCGTAGAAGGATTCGGGGATGCAGTTTCATTGTTTATTTCAAGATGAGTTGACTGTTCATATTTTTTTATGCAATCGTCGGGATTTAATCCGACTTGAACCGCATAATCACGAATAAAAGCACGTATGTAAGCTTGAGGCAAGATAGAAAATTGCCCATCTTCAATAGCTTGAAGAAATTTAACATTAATGCGCGTTGCGGCTGAAATATCTTCCAAAGAAATTTCTTGACTTATCCGGGCATTCTTTAATTCTTCGCTGCAGATATTCATAATATTTTAATTTATGATTGTATTTTTATCAATAGCTTCACGAACCGCTTTGGCAAGCTCTTCGTACATATACGGTTTATGTAAATATCCATCTATAGATTTAATAAAATTGTCGTCGTTCAAAATTGTATCGCTGTACCCGCTGCAAATTAAAATTTTGACTGAAGGTTTTAACTTTTTCAATCTGTAAAAAACCTCTTTACCACTTATGCCGGGCATATTGAGGTCGAGTATAACCAAATCGTAGATATTGTTGGTCTGAAATTTTTCAACGGCTTGAAAACCATCTTGAGCAATGTCTACTTTATATCCAAGTTCACTCAGGATATCGCCCCCTACAATGCTGGCTCCCGCATCGTCGTCAACTATCAGTACGCGTTCACTACCGCCGACAAGATTTTCGGCAGTTTTATCTGTTGCGAAGTCGTCTATTTTTTCAACTCGCGGCAGATATATCGTAAAAGCAGTTCCAACACCGATTTCACTATCTACTGTAATATAACCATCGTGGTTTCTGACAACGCCAAAGACCACTGATAAACCGAGTCCGGTTCCTTTCGATTGCTCTTTCGTCGTAAAAAACGGTTCGAAAATTTTTAGGATGATATCATTCGGGATACCTGTTCCGTTATCAATTATTTTTATCATAACATAATTGCCTGGAGGAACATCGTTAAAAGCTGCTGGGAGATGTTCTTTTGTAGTGATCGATTTGCATATCACAGTAATTATTCCACCGTCGGGCAGAGCAGCCTGTGAGTTAATGAACAAATTTAATATAGCCTGTTCTAACTGTCCTTCGTCGCCGTGAACGATTAAAATTTCTTTCGAATGTGTCCATTTAACTTGGGTCGATTTAGGAATGCTCCTTTCGAAAAGATGAGAGGTTTCACTTATAATTTTATTCATGTCGGTGTTGCGGAAATAAACATTCGATTTTCTTGAGAACGTTAATAACTGTCGTGTAACTGAAGCTCCCCTGCGAGCCGAATCTTCGATTAGAGTTATGTATTTATAAAATTTATCCTCTTCGGAAAGTTTTCGTTTCATCATCGAAGCAGGTCCGAGTATTGAGTTGAGTATATTGTTGAAATCGTGTGCAACGCCGCCAGCCAAATTTCCGATGCTGTCGATTTTTTGTGCTTGGATGATTTTCTCTTCCATAAGTTTTTGTTTGGTTATGTCGCGAGCCACCATCCGGACTAATACCGGTTTTGAATCGGAGTTGTAAACGATGGAGGTATTTACACTCACGTTTATTCGAGTTCCGTTTTTGAGTTGCATTATTTCTTCGATACCTTTTAAATCGACCCCGGTATTAAAAATTTCTTTAATGCGTCGTAAGATTAAATCATGGTATTCGGATGGATATAATTTTGTAATATGTTTTCCGATTATTTCTTCTTTTGTAAAACCCAGATGGTCAAGTTCAGTTTTATTGCAGCTCACTACAATCCCGTCGAAGTTAACGCTGTGGTACATATCAGGAAGGTTTTCGTATAAATCGGCATACAACCGCTCGGATTGTTTCATTTTCTCGAACAGGTATGCATTATTTAGAGCAACACTTATTTGGTTTCTGAAAGCTTGTAGTAATTCGAGCTGCTTTGGTCTGAGAGCATTTGAATTTTTGCTTGCAATTATAATTGTTCCGACAAATTGTGTGTTTAATTCGAGTGGGAGCGATGCCCATGTCGGAAGGTTGTACCGAAAAAACCGCTCGCTTATTAATTGTTCTTCCTCGAATGTAAATTGCGAAGGTTCATTTTTTAATTTAAGAGTTTCAGCCAATGTTGTGTCCAAATGAATCTGGTCGGGTAAAATTTTGGTTTGAATTTTGTAACTGTGCTTTAACTCCATTTTCTCTTTTTCGACAAGATAGATCCAGCCACCGTCGGCATTCAGAAGGTCAACTACTTTTTCGAGAGAATTTTGCAGAACTGTTTTCAATTCTACTGAGTGGCTAACTGCTTGTGCGATTGTGTTGAGGGCAAGCAACTGACGATGTTGTTCGTTTATCTGCAGTCCATATTTTGAAATAAAAAAAACGATCAGAAATCCAAATATACCGACGGTAATTAATGTAATAAAATCGATCCATCTTAAATCCTGTCCGGTCGCAATGTTGATACTTAGGATTGTCATCATCAACACGATAACTGCTGTTGAAGCAACAACTTGCGATTGTTCAACCAAGCCCAACGATGAGGAGAATATTTTGATATGTTTTAAGGGATTTATCATTTTCGGTGAAAATTTATCAAGAAATTAAATGAGTTACAAATTCAAACGGAAAACTACGTTAGCCTGCAATGCAGATGAGACAGAATCGAAAAAGAAAAAAGTGTTTAACATCGGCGCATCGTTTTTATTTTGATGATGAATAGAGGAGAACCCCTGTCCAACAAGTGTTCCGATGAGGGCGCCGCTTAAAACATCGGATAAGTAGTGAGCATTAGAGTGGATCCGCTGAAATCCGACAATCGAAGCGAGTACGTATGCCGGGATGCCCGCTTGCCAGCCATATATTCCATTTAAACTTGCAGCCATTGCAAATGTAGATGAAGTATGTCCCGATGGAAACGAGTAGTTGTCAGAAAAATTTGGTCGCATCCTCTGTGTCGATAATTTTAAAGTTTGTGTAATTATTTGAGTAACCGCGATCGACTCTAACAACAATTCTAACTTCGTAAAATATTCTGTAGAAGATTTCCTCGATATCAAGCTTTCTAGAGTAATCAACCCCGCTCCGGCAAAGTAGCCCCATCCGAAAGTTTCGCCAAAGTTGTCGGCTGCTTTAGATAACGATCTCGACATAATCGGCTTTCGATAAAACTCCTTGCTGATTTCTGTATCGAATTGACTCAAAACGATGATTACAGCCGCACTCCCGATGAAGGCATACCGAGTATTTTTTATAAAAAACGCGGTCTCGACTCCTTCAACTAAGTGATAGGGGTATGTTTGTAAAAATGATGAAATATTTTTATACCGATAGCTAACAAGTTGTGAACTATCGGTTTGCGAGCGGGTATAACTGAAGAAAAAAATTGTGCTGCTGATTATGAATACTAAAAACCACTCATTTTTAGTTGCTCTGGCTGGTTTCAGCTTGGGGTTCCTTTTTGGGTTTGGCTTTTTTCGATTTTTTCACGTCGACGAATTTGAGCGTATTGGTTTTAGGATTAAGCTTGATGTTTATTATGCTACCCTCAGAAAATTTATTTTTAAGAATTTCTTCGGCAATAGCATCTTCCACATATTTTTGAAGAACACGTTTTAACGGACGGGCACCAAAAGCAGGGTCAAAACCTTTGTCGATTAGAAACTCACGTGCTGGTTTTGTAAGCTTCAGTTTGATATCCAGCGATTCCATACGTGTTACAAGTTCTTCCAATTGGATATCGATGATTTCATTTATGTGTTGGCGCTCTAAGCTGTGAAATATTATAGTATCATCAACGCGATTGAGGAATTCAGGATTGAACACCCTCTTCAACGCATCTTCCACAGTCTGTTTCATTGCCGAGTATTTGTCTTTTGGTGTTTCGGTCCCGAAACCAAAACTTCCTGTAGTTTTGATATCTCTTGTCCCGACATTCGAGGTCATTATTAGGATAGTATTTTTGAAATCGACACGTCTTCCGAGACTGTCTGTTAAAATACCGTCGTCCAATACTTGCAAAAGAATATTAAAAACATCAGGATGTGCTTTTTCGATTTCATCCAACAAGACGACGGAGTATGGTTTGCGGCGAACTTTTTCTGTTAGTTGTCCTCCCTCTTCGTATCCGATATATCCGGGAGGTGCACCAACGAGGCGCGATATTGAGAACTTTTCCATATATTCACTCATATCGATCCGGATAAGTGTGTCTTCGGAGTCGAATAAATATTTTGCGAGGACTTTTGCCAATTCGGTTTTCCCAACGCCGGTAGGTCCGAGAAATATAAACGAACCAATCGGACGTTTCGGGTCTTTCAAGCCGGAACGTGTCCGCCGTATCGCTTTGCTAAGTTTAACGATAGCTTCGGATTGACCAATAATCTGTTTTTGTAATGCTTCTTCTATCTTGAGAAGTTTAATCGATTCTGATTCGGCAATCTTGTTCACTGGAATACCGGTCATCATAGCTACGACATCGGCGATGTGATTCTCTGTAACCTCGTAAACAAGTGATTCCGATGTTTGTTCCCATTCGAGCTTTGCTGTTTCGAGGTTGCTAAGTAATTTTTTCTCGAGGTCGCGAAGTCGAGCTGCCTCTTCATAATTCTGACTTTTTACGACATGACTTTTGGATTGTTTTACTTTTTCGACTTCAGCTTCCAAATCCAAAACGTTTTGTGGAACATGGATGTTAGAAAGATGTACACGGGCACCGGCTTCGTCGAGGACATCGATTGCCTTGTCCGGAAGATAGCGATCTGTGATGTAGCGGTCGCTGAGTTTAACTGCTCCTTCGATTGCTTTGTCGGTGTATTTTACACCGTGATGTTGTTCGTATTTGTGTTTTATATACTTCAATATCTGTATAGTTTCATCGACCGATGTCGGGTCAATCATTATTTTTTGAAACCGTCTATCGAGTGCGCCATCTTTTTCTATGTACTGTCGATATTCGTCAAGTGTAGTCGCACCGATGCATTGTAATTCACCTCGCGAGAGGGCTGGTTTAAACATATTCGATGCATCAAGCGAGCCAGAAGCTCCGCCAGCGCCTACTATTGTGTGAAGTTCGTCGATGAATAAAATTACATCTTTAACTTTTTCAAGCTCGTTCATTACCGCTTTCATTCTTTCTTCAAACTGCCCACGGTATTTGGTTCCGGCTACTAAACCCCCGAGGTCAAGTGTTACAACGCGCTTATCGTGCAGTACTCGCGAAACTTTTTTCTGTACTATCCGAAGCGCAAGTCCTTCGGCGATTGCAGTTTTTCCCACACCTGGTTCGCCTATGAGTACCGGGTTATTTTTTTTGCGACGACTAAGAACTTGGGCTACCCGTTCGATTTCTTTTTCACGACCTACGATAGGGTCCAGCTTATCTTCCATAGCTAAGCGGGTTAAGTCCCTGCCGAAGTTATCGAGTACAGGAGTTTTCGATTTATCGGATTTTTTCTCAGCTTGTGGAGCGGTTGGATGTGAAGTAGGAGCTTTACCGCTGATTATGTTATCGAGTTCAAAGCGAACTGCTTCGTATGTAATATTTAGCTGATGTAATATTTGAGCCGCAATATTATCGTCGTCCCTCATTAGTGAGAGGAGTAAATGCTCGGTACCAATCACATCGGCTTTAAAGAGTTTGGCTTCTAGGTAAGTTATCTTTAAAACTTTTTCGGCTTGCTTGGTGAGTGGGATATTTCCCATAGTCATCGTTCCACCGGTTGAGCGGACTGCTTCTTCTATCGATTTTTTAAGTTTTTGCAAATCGACGCCTAAGTTGCGAAGTATTTTAACGGCAATTCCTTGTCCTTCGCGTATAATTCCTAAAAGCAGATGCTCAGTTCCGATATAATCGTGCCCCAGACGCAGAGCTTCTTCGCGGCTAAGCCGGATAACGTCTTGTACTCTATTTGAAAAATTACCTTCCATTTTCGTCCTTTACTAGCATTACATATATAAAAATAAATTTATTTTCGTGTTATTAAATATTTTATCAATATCTAATTTTAATATAACGAAATAGATAAGATTAATCAAATATCGAGAAGATAAGTATGAAGTTAGTGATTTTTGCATTTCAAAATATTTTTTGTTATACTAAAGCTAATTAAATGACCGTTAGTCATTTAATTGTCAAAATATCCCTAAATTGATTAATAATGAGTAAAATAGAAAGAAAAGAGAGAGAAAAACAGCTTCGCCGCGAATCGATAATGAATGCAGCTGAGTCAGTATTTTTTGAGAAAGGTTTGATTTCATCCACTATGGATGAGATTGCTGAGAAAGCGGAGCTTAGCAAAGGCACATTGTATTTGTACTACCGCAGTAAGGACGATTTGTATCTTGGAGTAATTTGCAGAGGGTTTGATGTTCTTATCAGTAAACTATCCGAAGCAGTTTCGCCGAATGTATCGACAATACAAAAGTTACTGAACATCGGCTCAGCGTATTATAATTTTTCGCAAAACCATACACATTATTTTAGGATGTTTTCTTTTCTCGAAAGTCCGCAATTCCATACAATGGCATCGGAAGAATTGTTAAACGAAAGTCACAACCAAAGTAAAAGAGCTTGGGATGTTATCATAGAAGTTATTTCAAACGGTATTAAAGATGGTACCTTCAGGGAGAACATTGACCCCGTACAAATGGCAATAATACTTTGGTCGAATGCTACAGCAATAATGAAATTGAAAGACAGAAAAGATCAATTTTGGATAGAAAATTTAAACGTCGATATAGATACGGTTTTACAAAAATCTAATGCAATGCTTGTATCAACGATGCTTACAGACAATGCAAAAAGATTTTATCAACCGAAATTATAAAATTAAAAAAATACAGGATGAGTTATGAAAAGTTTGTTTTGGACAGTAGTCGGAATTGGAATAGGAGCGGTTGCGGCTTATTTGCTTTTAAAGCCGGCAGTAGAAAGTCAGGCATCGTTTCCGATGTTTGTGATGAAAAAAGCAAAAGGTTCTATCAACGACGAAGTTTTTGCCGGAGTAGAAGCCAACGAAAACGAGAAATGGATTTAATTTAAAACTGACTTGCGATAGTTCTAAACGTGCTGATAAAAAGGAAGACTGTGATTCCAATTGATACGCACCACCAAAGCCAGGCATGCATTCTTGCTCTTAATGTAGGAAACATATTTTTTGTCTAATAATGTTGATGGAATATAAATATCTTTTATACAAGTTGCAAGCAGTATATTGACTTTGGTATATTTAATTTGTAGATTTAAGCGCAATTTATCGTTTTATAAACAAATTTGGAGATTTTTAAGCATGTTTGCAATTGTTGAAATAGCAGGACAGCAATTTAAGGTAAGTCCCTCTGCGAAACTGTTTGTTCCTAAAATAGCAAACCAAGTTGGCAATAAGCTAAAATTTGGTAAAGTTCTGCTATACAGCGATGATAATGGTATCAAAGTCGGGAAACCAGTCGTTAAAGGTATTGAAGTCGAAGCACAAATTTTAAATCATTTAAAGGATAATACCGTGATTGTGTTTAAGAAGAAGAAGCGAAAAGGTTATCGAGTCCGCAAGGGACATCGACAACAATATACGCATATAGAAATTACAAAAATTGGATAAGGAAAATTAAGTATGGCACATAAAAAAGGTGGCGGAAGTTCACGTAACGGACGCGATAGTAATGCACAACGATTAGGTGTAAAGCGGTTTGGCGGTGAAAAAGTTACAGCAGGAAGCATCATAATTCGCCAGCGCGGAACTAAAGTTTTACCAGGCGAAAACGTTGGAGTTGGCTCGGACGATACGATCTTTGCGCTCGTTGATGGTGTTGTTAAGTTCGAGAACTCCGGTAAATCTCGAAAAATGGTAAGCATCGTTCAATAGGAATTATTTATAAAAGTACAGTTCTTTGCATAGCCCGTAAGAATTAGATTCATCAAATAATCTGGTTTCGACCGGGCTTCTTTTTTCAATCTTTTTAGTTCTTAATTAACATATCAAACAACTTCTATAAGGAGGATACAATGAAAATTGCAGTAATTGGTGGTGGTAACATTGGTGGTGTGCTGGTACAGGAAATCGTGCGACGTCGGCTGGCACGCTATGTTAGTATGGTGGATATTAAAGCACCTGATCTATCCAAAGGTAAATGTTTAGACATCGCAGAAGGTTTACCAATCATTTCATCGGATATAGTGGTTGAAGGCTCTAAAGAATACGATGTTATCGAAGGTGCTGATTTGGTGATTAATACGGCTGGTGTGCCGCGTGCTGCCCGTCCGGACGGCACTATTCCCACACGGGAAGAATTATTGGCTACCAATTTAAAGATCACGGATACTGTGAGCGAAGGTATATCTAAATTCTGTCCGAAGGCAATTATTATATCAATTGCTAATCCTTTGGATTCTATCGTTTATCGCTTATCCATGAATTTAAAACCGGCGCGCGAAAGTTTGATGGGCATGGCTGGGGTTTTAGATTCTGCACGGTACAGATATTTCATAGCGAATGAAGCCGGCGTAAGTGTTGAGAACGTAGAAGCAATGGTCCTTGGCGGCCACGGCGACGATATGCTGCCGATCCGTTCAGCTTGCCGAATTGCCGGAATGCCGGTGGAAAAATTCATCTCTGCTGAAAAATTGGATGCTATCGAAGCCCGTACACGCCAGGCTGGCGGCGAGGTTGTTAAATTGTTGGGCAGTGGCTCAGCATTTGTCTCACCGTCATGGGCGGCGTTGGAAATGGCTGAGGCGATTATTTTTGACAAGAAAAAAATTCTACCGGTTTGTACACGACTCATCGGGGAGTACGGAGTAGATGGTTTATTTATCGGCGTGCCCGTCGTTTTAGGCGCGAAGGGTATTGAAAAAATCATTGTTATGGATTTGACTGACAAGGAAAAAGAGGCTTTCGCAAAGTCGGTCGCATCAGTGAAGAAATCGAGCGACGAAGTTCTGAGCTTGTCGAAGTAAATTAATCAGCAGCAATTGCGGCTGCCTAAGAGAATACTTCTTTATCCTGTATCTCTAATTGATGCAAGAGCCATTTCTACCGCTTTTAGGTGTTATGGCTTTTTTTTTAACTTGTTTGATGTCCCAATCTTTTTAAATAGAAACTTATAAATTATAACTAACCGTAGGTTTAATCGAAATGAAATTTATTTATTGTATAGTGTTATTTAGCTTAATCCTTTCTTCTCTCAGTTTTGCACAATCAAGGCACGATGTTTTTGTTCCGGTGGGAACCAACGACAGGCTGGATGCTACATACTTTATTCCGACAACCGCTCCTCCGCCTAATGGTTATCCAGTAATGTTATTCGTACACGGGTTTGGAGGAAGTAAAAACTGGACCATCCCCTCAGCCGAAGGATACGCAAAAAGTAGTTATCTCACCTTTTGTTATACGGTACGTGGTCACACACAATCTTCGGGCAATTCCACTATTATGTCAACACGCGAGCGACTGGATTTGGCGGATGTTGTTAATTACGTACGTTCTTTACCGAATGTTGATACCAATTCGATAGGCATAATCGGCGGTTCGCAGGGCGGGTTGCATGGGCTTTGGGCGATAGTTGATAATTTACCTGTCAAAGCAGTCTCTGCCGACGTAATCGTTCCACAATGGGCTTCCGATATGTTGGCAAACGGTGCTATCAGAAGAACGGTTGCTGTCCTCTTGAAAACTCCATCAGTTAGGTACGATCCGATACGAGATTCGCTGTGGGGTTTATTAACGCGAGACTCTTTTGATTCGCTCTACAATATTTTCACAACGTTTCGTGATGTTGATACAAATGTTTTACAATCTTCACACAAGCCACTAATGACTTTTATTAAATATCAGGACTATTATTTTGAAGCGAGCGACGGAATATACAATATGGTAAGTTATCCCGGTGTGAAGAAAATGTATTTAGGAACCGGTGGACATTTTTCAGACGATAATTACGACCAGTGGCAGTATCAATTTTCCTGGATAACGCGATGGTTCAAACATTTTCTGAGAAATATTAATACAGGATTCTTTGATGAACCTAAATATACATACGCATACAGCAGTCTGCCGATTGATACGGCGGGCAACTTCCGATGGCAGCATCAAGCCGTTGACGAACTTCAGTTTCAAGATGTAGTGTCGCACAAGTTTTATCTACATCAGGGAGGCGACCTAAAATATTCAATACCGACTTCATCAACCGGGAGTGTTGAGTTAAAAAACGACTACCGTGATACTACATACCGTTTCGACAGGGCGTGGACCGAAGGATTTCAAGGGTCTTGGTTCGATGCCGCTTTTGCTAAACGAACACTCGTGTTCGAAACAACACCTTTACAAACAAACGCACTAATGTTTGGCGCTCCGAGAATGAGTTTATTTTTGAAATCATCAGCGAACAAATTTCCTGTCAATGTGCAAATTTACGAGGTCGATAGTTCAAATAATAAATTTTTAGTCAACCGGATCAATTATGTGTCGCGGGGGAATGCCATTGACCAAATACTGAACATAGAAGCTCGAGGATTCTTCCATGCACACGAGTTTCAGAGAAATAATCGCATTAGGATTGAAATTACAAACATTGATAAAACAAACCGAAAAATACTCGGCAATGATGCTTTCGTAATACCTGTTTTTAGGTACAGCAGCAACGAAATTTTTTTGAATGAAAATTACCCTTCATCTGTCGAGTTACCTTTACTGACTAACGAATATGTACTAAAAGTTTCAGAACAAACACCAGGCACTTTCTATCTCTCTCAAAATTATCCGAATCCATTTAATTCGACAACAGCGTTCGAATATTCCCTCCCTCAAAATGCTTATATAACCTTGAAAGTTTACGACATATTAGGCAGGGAAGTAAAAACGTTGTTCGAGGGGAAACAATTTGCCGGAACGTATAAAGCGACCTTTGATGCTAATCAGCTTGCAAGCGGTGTATATTTCTATAGATTGATGACAGCGCTAAACGATAATAATGTAAACAATTTATCGGGATATACGCGAAAAATGATCTTATTAAAATAAAAACTACTTGATTGTTTGGAATTATTTTATGTATATTATGTTAGTATATGAAACGGTGCAAAATAAAAATATTAATAGATCGGAGAAACTATGGACACATACAATTTCGACGAATCTGATGATATAGATCAGCCAAGGAACAAATATAACGAAACAAAGGATCTTCGAAATAAAATAAAGAACACGAATGGAAAACTCAGCGCTGAAACTTTAGAAGACGTTGTGAACCTCTTCATCGAGGAGGGGGACTACGCAAACGCGCTGTTTTATATAGATCTGCTGATCGAGCAGAATTCATACAGCTCTGAATTCTGGCAAATGAAAGGAAACATACTGAGCCTGTTAGAGAAGTATGAAGAAGCGCTCGAAGCATTCCAAAAAGCATTGATTTTAAATCCTTCTGACAACGAAGTTATTTTATATAAAGGGATAGCTCTCGAACATTTGAATAGGTTTGAGGAAGCGAATGAATGTTTTAATAAAGCCATCGAAGATGAACCAGATAACGAAGATGCTCTCTTCTCGAAAGCGATGATGCTTGAAAAAATGGGCAAATACGACGAAGCCCTCCCGACTTTAAAACATCTCCTTCAAATAAAACCGGACGACAAATTATTAATTTATGAAGTCGGCTTTTGTTACGATATGTTGAACAAGTTCGATGACGCTCTTCGATATTACAAAAAAAATTTAGAACTTTATCCGTTCAATGCTAACGCTTGGTACAACTGCGGTATTATTTATAACCGGTTAACTTATTACATGAAAGCTATCGACCATTACGATATGGCAATCACAATAAACGAGAATTTTATTTCGGCTTGGTATAACAAGGGTAACACTTTTGCCAACCTTGGAAAATTGTACGATGCGATTGAATGCTACCAACATGCTATCCGAATCGATTCTGATGACTCGCATGCCTGGCATAATATGGGTAACGCTTATCAAGAATTAGGGGAATACGACCGAGCGATCAAATGTTTTACTCAGGCGATAAAGACCGATTCGACTCATTACGAATCATACTACGCAAGAGGTGTTTCGTACGACTATTTAAAAAAATACCGAAAAGCTTTAGAAGATTACAACCGTGCTTTGATGTTATATAAAAACGACTCCGACTTATGGTATGCAAAAGCCGATACTTCGTATAGTTTAGGATATTGGCGCGATGCACTAATCAGTTATAAGATGGCTTTGAAAATTAATCCGGAAAATTTATACGCTTTATTCGATTTAGCCGAAACCCTCCTCGAATACGGATACTATAAACAATCTTTAAAATCTTTTAACAAATGTATTGACAAAAAGCCCGACTGGGCAGATGCCTACTATGGAAAAGCAAAAGTTCTTTTCCTTCTGCAAAAGCATCACGAAGCAATTGAATCGTTGAGAAAATCGTTTACGATAGACGAAACTAAGAAAGAGCTTTTCGAAAAGGAATTTCCGGGCGTCCGTTCGATCAAAGAATTTGTGCAGTTGTTAAAAAAATAATTCTTTCTATACATTCTCCCACATATGACTTTACAAACGAGCATTAAATATAACCGTCTCAGGCAAATTTTGTCTGAGATGGAAAACGTTGTTATTGGTTTTTCGGGAGGCGTTGACTCTACGCTTCTTTTAAAAGTTGCCACCGATGTGTTAGGCGATAAAGCTTTAGCCGTGATCGGGAAATCTGAAACTTATCCCGCCCGCGAATACGAAGAAGCTGAAACTTTTGCCAAAAGCATCGGAGCGAATTACTCCATCGTTTACACAGAAGAAACCGATAACTTAAAATTCAGAGAGAATCCACCCGACAGGTGTTACTACTGTAAAACCGAATTGTTTTCTAAACTTTCTGCGATCGCTGTTGAAAAAAAAATAAAATGGATTGCCGATGGAACCAATAAAGACGACCTTGGGGATTTCCGTCCGGGGATGAAAGCCGTTCACGAAAAAAATGTACGCTCGCCTTTGTTAGAAGCGGGTTTGACTAAACAGGATATACGCGATATCTCGAAAGAACTCTCGCTTCCAACCTGGGACAAACAATCCTTCGCTTGTTTATCTTCCCGTTTCCCGTATGGTTTTGGAATCGATAAAGAAAAATTAAAAAAAATTGATGATGCCGAAACTTTATTACGCGATAATGGTTTCAAATATTTCCGCGTCCGACATCACGACGACACGACAGTCCGCATCGAGGTTGGCAAAAACGAAATCCCCAAATTTTTAGATAAAAATTTACGCGAGTTGTTAGTTCAAAAAATTAAAGAAATCGGTTTTACTTATATCACACTCGATTTAGAAGGATACCGCACTGGTTCGATGAACGAAGTATTGACCCAATCGGAAACCGAAAATTATTTAACCAATCACAAACAAATATAACCGACTTTACCATGTTAAAACAAAATTGTAAAATATTAAACAGTATATTGATAATCTGTTTTTTGAATGCGTTACCAGCATTTGCACAGCGCTCAAAACCAATGAATATAGAAGACCTCGTAAAAAAATCTGAAGTAATTATTCACGGGATAGTAGAAAAAGTTGAAAGCGGAAAGGATGCTCAATCCGGACTGCTGGTTACTTACATAACAATCAATGTTTATGAAAATTTTCAAGGTGCTCAAACAAGCAAATACACTTTCAAACAATACGGCGGGAAAGCGGACGGTCATCTTTATTTTCCTGCCGGCAGTCCTCGATTTACCGAAAACGAAGAAGTTGTTCTGATGCTTTATCCTCAAAGCCAAAAAGGAATGCAGAGCCCGGTAGGTATGGAACAAGGGAAATTTTCTGTCGTCACCGACACTCGTTCTGGAAAAAAGTTTGTCAAAAACAAAACACCCAATCCGAATTTGTTCAAACATATGAAATACCCAAAAAAAGTTGCCGAAAAACAATGGCTGAAACCCGTTCGTATCGAAAAATACGGTTTTGTTGAATTCGCCGCGACCGTTCGTACACTTGTTACAACATTAAAATCTAAATAGGAAACGAGATGCAGAAACTTCTAATACTAATTATTTTCATACAAATCTCTTTTATTGCTTTTGCCGGCGGGCCTCTTTCAACTTATCAAAGTAGGTCGGTCGTATATAAAACTATGCCGATAACCTACCGAACTGATAAAGGAAGTTTAGGCGCGTTCTCAAACCTGACGGCAAAGAATATGACAATCGAAAGTTTTCAAGTTTGGCAGGATGTTGCATCGTCGAATATTGCGTTCACAAATCAAGGCGAACTGCCTGTTGATGTTGATGGAACAAATTTTACAAACTACCTGGATAATTTTTCTGACGGAATTAATCCCGTTGTTTTCGATAATAACGGAACGATAATTGATGCGATCTTTGGCATCGGTGCGAGCAACGACATTTTAGGATATGCAGGATCAGCTTATTATGATGCAGGCCCCAACGCGGGTTACTACGCTGAGGGCGAATCAGTGTTGAACGGAAAATTTTCGCAGTCGCCTTACAATCTTACAGAGGCTCAATATAAAGCCACAATTGTTCACGAACTTGGACATTTTATCGGACTTGACCATACCCAAATCAACGATGAGTTTGCCGCCGACGGAATTACTGCAAACGATATTTATATTCCAACGATGTATCCAACTGCGACTGACGACGATGTGTCGTTAGCAAGTTTGAATCCGGATGATATAGCTGCTGTAAGCTTTTTGTATCCTGAACCTTCCTTTACAACTACGACAGGAAAAATTAGCGGCACGGCAGTTCGTTTCGATAATTCAGTTGTGCGAGGGGCAAACGTTGTTGCAATCAGTGCAACCGATGAGTTGATGAATCAAATTTCTACCGTTACCGATTATTTTGTTCAGAATACAGGCGACTACACAATACACGGTTTGTCGGCTGGAAAATATTTTATTAAAATTGAACCTGTAATCCCCTCCTTCACAGGTGGGTCAAGTGTGGGTCCGTATGCCGAAGATGGAAGCGGTATTTCATTTATTAATCCAGTTTTAGCTGAGTTTTATAACGGACAGAACGAGTCGCACGACCCGTTAATTGATTCCGTGAATGCGCGAGTGGCAGTATCGGTGAGTACGGGATTGGTAACGAGCGCAATAAATTTTCTTGCCAATAAAGTGCCCGACCAGCCACTGACAAATATTTTGGAATATCACGGGACCCCCACGTATATCATTGAATTGCCATCAGAATTTGACGATATTGCTTATGCGGTACGGTTTACACCAGGTGCGGATGCCAAGTTAAAACGAACAGAGTTTCTAATAAACGGTGGAACAAATGGAATTAAAGGTAACGGAACGCTGAAAGTAACTGTCCATAATAATACAGCTGGAAGTTTAGGTGGTATTCCCGGAACTCAAATCGGGACTGCAATAAATATTCCTTTTTCGAGTTTAAGAAGTGGTGTTTTTAATACTGTCGATTTAGCACAGCTCAATATTACAATTCCCAAAAATGTAGATTTTCACATTGTATTCGAGGTTGTTGGAGTGGCGGGGGATACAATTCAATTTGTAATGGACGGCGCTGCAAATCAAACGACACGTAGCTCATCTCTCTTCGATGCAGGGAGTGGTGTAGCGTGGTATAATTTAAAAGACCCCGATAATTATAACATTGGATATAATTTAGTTATTCGCACAGTCGTCGATTTGTTGACCTCAGCAGGGGAAGAAGAAACTTTGTTACCAGATAATTATGCATTGAAGCAAAATTATCCGAACCCGTTTAATCCTGTTACAAGAATCAACTATACATTACCTGATGCTGGATATGTATCGTTTAAAGTTTACGATGTACTCGGTCGTGATGTAGCAACACTTGTAAATGAATCTAAAGAAGCAGGATATTATTCGGTTGATTTTGATGCGTCAGGATTGTCGAGCGGTATTTATTTCTACAAGCTTGTGGTGAGCAGAGCCGACCCACTTAATGCAGGCTCGTACACATCGGTGAAGAAGATGATTTTGGCGCGATAGTGTTGATAGTTAATGTTCGATTGCGAGAACGTGATACGTGAAAGTTAGTTTTTAATATTACTCACTACGGCATCGGCTAAACGAGGAGTGTTTAACTTTTCCATTTCTCTGCTCCACCCCATCATTGTTTCGTCGATTTTCGAGGCGAGCTATCTCATTTTTTCTATCGAGCCGATCTCACGAAGCAAGTCCTTTCGGGTAAACTTCTGTTTGCTCATTACGGTTGTAACAATGTTTTCCATTTTTTCGCGTGTGTCCGGATCGACTTCCATCGAGGTTAAAATAATTATCGGAATATCCTTCGTTTCATCGTGGTGCCTCAACTGATGTGCGAGCTGAAAACCGGAAATCTCCGGCATTATTAAATCGAGTATCATTAAATCGGGTTGCTCAGTTATGGCAAACTGTAATCCTTCCCTGCCGTTGTAGGTTTTTACAACTTGATAACCCTCTGACTCCAAAATTACTTCAATCAATTCGACGGCTGTCGGGTCGTCGTCAACCACTAAAATTTTGGGTCGCACATTGGAGGAAGATTTTTTTAGAGGAATTCTTTTTAATGTTGCAAGCAGTTCTTCCTTGTTAACCGGTTTCACAAAATAATCTGCGGCACCAAGTGTGAAGCCCAACTTTTTCTCGTCGGTAATGGAAATAATTACTATCGGAATATCTTTACAAATCGGATGGTTTTTTAAATCCTTTAATACTTGCCAGCCGTCTTTCAAGGGCAGCATCAAATCGAGTGTGATGATGTTTGGTCTGAGTGTTTTGGCTTTCTCAATTCCTTGCAGTCCATCGCGCGCAGTCTCTGTTCTGTAACCGGCGTCGTGAAGGTACATTTCAAGTAATTGCACAGCTTGTTGATTATCTTCAATTATTAAAACAAGGGGTTTTTCTGGTTTCGGTTTGGTTTCGATAATCAGTCCTTCCAGTTCCGATAACTGGTCGTCTGGTTTTTGAGCCAAGAAAGCATTTTCAATTCCGATAACCATCGGAATTGTAACGGTGAAAGTTGTTCCAACTCCCCATTGGCTATCAACTCTGATTTGTCCTCCGTGCAATTCAACCAATCGTTTTGTGATGGCTAAGCCTAAACCAGTTCCCTCTTTCAATGCCGATGTGTTTTTTGTCTGCTGGAAAGGTCTGAATAGTTTTGGAATTTCTTCGGGTTTGATACCCGTGCCTTCGTCTTTTACATAGATTTCGATTTCGTGTTCAACTCTGTTAAATCCGATTTCGATAGAACTGTTTGGATTGCTGTATTTAAGTGCATTCGATACAAGGTTCACTAAAATTTGTTTGAACCGAGTCTGGTCAACGAAAAGCATATCTACATGCGGGCTGGTTTTGAATACAAGATGAATATTTTTCTTTTCGAGGTCTTGATTTAAAACTCGTGTAATAGCATCGGTAAAGTAATCGATAGGGAAGCCCTCGATGTGCAAGTCCATTTTTCCAGCTTCAATTTTCGAGAGGTCTAAAATATCGCCGATTAGGTGCTGCAAGTGTTGTCCGCTGATTTGTATATTTTTCATAAAATCCCGGATTCTGTCGGGAGGTAAAGTCTGAAAATCTGACGCAATCAAATCCGAAAATCCGACAATATTATTCAGAGGTGCACGCAATTCGTGGCTGAATGTTGCGAGGAATTTTTTTATAGCATTGTTGGCTTCTTCTGTTTTTAATTTTTCGTTCTCGAGTTCAAGGTTCTTCACCGTTATTTCGTCGAGCAAACGTTTTCGGCTTAAACCGATGGCAAGTTCGTTTGCAATTACCCGGAGTAAATCTAATTCACTGTTAATAAACTCTTCTTCCTTGCGCGACATTACTTCCAACACACCTTGCAAGTCGCCTTGAACTAACAAGGGAATCGAGACCAAAGTTTGGAGCCGGTTTTCATCTATCTCCGTCAGGAAATATGCAGCTAAGGTACTGCGTGCTAACTCATCGGTTACAATAGTTTTGCAACTTAATGCTGTACGAACTGCGATCGATGTTGCTGTTTCGTCAACAATTTGGTGTTCGATATCCGGCGGAACAGGAATGTTGGAAAACGTGGGAGCCATAAGGTGTAGTAGCGATGTGCGTGAGTCGTAACGGTAAATACATATAAATTTTAACGGTATATCTAAAAACTTTGCTATCCGGTCGGCGGCGGCTGTGCACATATCGTCGGCGTGTTGGGCTGTGTTAATCACTTGCGATATTTCCAAAAGCATTTCTTTTTGTTTCTGTTGCTGCTTTTGTTCGGTTATGTCCTGAAAGAAAACTGATATACCGTTTTCAGTCGGATAAATCCGGATATCATACCACGCTTCGAAACGGTCGTCCTTGTAGGAAGATTGAATGGACTGAAAAGTATTCGTTTCCATTGCAAGTTTATATTTTTCTCCAATTTCAGCATCTTTTGCGTTTTGGAAAATTTCAAAAACATTCTTTCCCAAAACTTCTTCGCGTTTGAAACCGGTTCCTTCCTCGGCGGCTTTATTCCAATAAGTGAATCTGTAAAGTTTGTCCAACGCAAAAAAACCGCCTGTTATACTTTCTAAAATTTGAATTAACTCTTTAGATGTTTCCATAGTCCTAATTTTCTTATGAGATGTAAAAATTCAGGTATTAGATAAGCAATTTTTAAATAAGATGCAAAGCGAAAATCATCTCAACAAAATCATTTTCTTGGTTTCTAAAAAATATTCACTGTTTGTTTTTGATAAAAGTAAACGCCGCGGGGATAATGTTCAGTGAAAAGAATTTCGAAGTCGGAAAGTTAAACGAAATCGTTGTTATTGCTTAAAAGGGTTACGATAGTTGTGATGAAGGTGAACGGGTGGGATATGCTGTGGTATAATATGTAATAGCCAAGATATCATCTGACAATCAAGAGTTAAGCGACACTAGCAAGTTGGTTAGAAGTGTCGACTAAAGTATCGAGCATTTTTTCTTTGGCTAAATGTTTAGCATTTAGGAACGTCTGCTGAAAATTCCCGCTGAAAACTGACCCACCCCTTTAACAATTAAAATTACTTTCTTAGGTTAGAAAAAGCGTTTAA
>JBBIOD010000027.1:0-21542 GCA_037443545.1 Ignavibacteriales bacterium
TCAACGCAACACCCGTCAGGAGAATAAAGAGATTAAGGATGGAAAGATTCCCGAGGAGTAACTATAATCGGGATTGTATTCGCAAACCGATAATTATAATTCATCAATCATTAAATAAAAAAAATATGGACTGGATAAAAGAATTTAATTGTGCTATTACCGTTTGTGATACTAACGGAATAATTGTAGCGATGAACGACAAATCTGTAGAAGTGTTTAAAGACGAAGGTGGTTCGGAATTAATTGGCAAAAATTTATTCGACTGCCACCCTGAACCGTCTCGAACGAAGCTAAAACAGATGGTCGAACAACAAACAGAGAATGTTTATACAATCGAAAAAAACGGAAAAAAGAAATTAATCTACCAATCACCATGGTACGAAAAGGAAATTTATAAAGGTTTTGTAGAATTATCGCTCGAGATTCCTTTTGAGTTACCTCATTTTAAAAGGAGTTAATCCTGTGGAGTGGTTAAGTAATGGAGTGATAGCGTGATTGAATTTATACATTTAATCAATCGATCAATAAATAATGGATGGATGCCGTCTTCTCGCCGGCTCACTTTGTGTTCAGGAGAGCCTACCTCATTAGTTTCAGTATAGTGGACAAGGACTGATGGATTTTTGATAATTCAATATTTTACATATATTAAAGCCATTAATTAATTAAATATTCTTTGCAATTATTATGTTATAAAGGAAAAATTAAAAATGAAAACACTTTTAGTATTATTTACCTTCACAGCCGTAGCATTTTGTTTTTCGCAAGATGAGAATCCATTTTTCAAAAAATGGGAAACGCCTTTTCAAACACCGCCCTTCGAGAGTATAAAAGAATCACACTATTTACCTGCTTTTAAACAGGGGATGAAACAGCAACAGGATGAGATTGAGGCGATCGTAAATAATACTGCAGCTCCAGATTTTATGAACACAATCGAAAAGTTAGCCGCGAGCGGATCGCTTCTGAACAAAGTAAGTAGTGTTTTTTATAATCAAAACTCAGCAAATACGAATGACGAAATCCAAAAGATTGCAAAAGAAGTAGCTCCGCTAACATCAAAACATTACGATGATATTAATATGAACCCGAAATTATTTCAACGGGTAAAATCGGTTTACGAGAACAAGAAGAAGTTTAAATTATCAACAGAACAAAACAAACTGTTGGAGGAATATTACAAAGATTTTGTACGGGGGGGCGCTAACTTAAATGATGAGCAAAAAGAAAAAATTCGAAAAATAAACGGAGAACTCTCGCTGCTCACATTAAAGTTCGGTGAAAATTTATTGAAGGAGAATAACGTATTTGAATTGGTAATCGATAAAGAAGAAGATTTAACAGGTTTACCCGATGCTGTTAAAACCGCCGCTTTTGAGACTGCAAAAGCAAGAAAGAAAGAAGGCAAGTGGATATTCACGCTTCAGAAACCCAGCTTTATACCGTTTTTGCAGTATTCACCCAAGCGGGAACTAAGGGAAAAAATTTTTAAAGCATACGTAAATCGTGGTGATAATAACGACTCATTAGATAATAAAGAAATAATCTCGAAAATTGTAAAGTTACGTATCGAAAAAGCTAAGCTACTCGGGTATAAAACTCACGCCGATTTTGTTCTCGAAAATAGTATGGCATCGAGTCCTGGCAATGTTTACAAGTTATTAAACCAACTCTGGGAACCGGCGCTACGAAATGCAAAACGAGAAGCGGCGGAACTTCAAGCCATGATCGATAAGGAAGGGGGGAATTTTAAATTAGAAGCGTGGGACTGGTGGTATTATGCCGAAAAAGTGAAGAAAGAAAAATATGCACTCGATGACGGATTATTACGACCTTATTTCAAATTGGAAAATGTTCGTAACGGTGCCTTTGCTGTAGCAAGTAAACTTTACGGAATACAATTTCTTGAAAGGACTGACATCCCAAAGTATCACGAAGAAGTAAAAGTGTTTGAGGTGAAAGAAGCAAACGGAAAACATATCGGAATACTTTATACCGATTACTACCCGCGTGCGAGCAAACGGAGCGGTGCGTGGATGGGGGCATTCAGGAAACAGTCTCGACAAGGTGGCGTAGAAGTTACTCCCGTTATCACGAATGTCGGTAATTTTTCGAAACCAACAGCAGATGAACCATCGTTGTTGAGTTTCGATGAGGTGAATACTCTGTTCCATGAACTCGGACACGCATTGCACGGACTTCTTTCGAATTCAACGTACAATAAACTTTCGGGAACTTCAGTGCCGCGAGATTTTGTGGAGCTTCCCTCCCAAATTATGGAAAACTGGGCAGCAGAACCTGAAGTTCTTAATATGTATGCAAAGCATTATAAAACCGGTGAATCGATTCCGAAGGACTTAGTTGAAAAAATTAAAAATGCAAGTTTATTTAATCAAGGTTTTGAAACTGTCGAATATCTTGCCGCTTCATTTTTGGATATGGATTACCACACCCTGACTGAAGCAAAAGATATCGATGTTACAACATTCGAGAATACATCTTTGAATAAAATCGGGTTGATGCCCGAGATCATAGCTCGATACCGAAGCACGAACTTTCAGCATATCTTTTCGGGCGGATACGCTGCCGGATATTATAGCTACATCTGGTCGGGGGTGTTGGATTCGGATGCATTCGAGGCATTCAAAGAAACAAGTTTGTTCGACAGAAAAACTGCACAAGCTTTCAGAAAATATGTTCTCGAAACCGGCGGTACTGACGACCCGATGACGCTTTATAAAAAATTCAGAGGAGCCGAACCTAAAATTGAACCGCTGTTGAAAAAACGTGGCTTATTTAAAACAACTTTTTGATCATAACGATTTGGTTAAGAAAGTGGAAGCTTTTTTTGAGTTGAGTCGTACAATTAAAATTTATTGATTTTTATTCCAAAGTTGTTTAATTTTTCAATAGAAAATTATTGAACTATGAATAAAATAGCTGGCAAATTACACATGTTTTTGATGTTACTGCTGATTATTAGTTGTTCGCGTGCCCCGACACAAATCACCGAAAATGAACCACCACGCCGACTCAACGAGTTTGAAACTGCGCTTGTTAATTCTGTGAACGGAATTAGTTTTAGAATTCTCAACGGCATTAACAAATCTGAACTCAATCAAAATGTATTTATATCGCCGTTGAGCATTGCGTATGCACTCGGTATGACGTTAAACGGTGCTGGAGGAAATACGTATGATTCAATAAAAAACACACTCGATTTATCATCTCTATCGTCCGATGAAATAAATCAGAATTACAAAAGTTTGATGCAGTTACTCATGGGTCTCGATCAAAAAGTAATTTTCAAAATTGCTAACTCGATATGGTATCGTAACGACCTTCCTGTCGAAAACGATTTTATAGATGTTAACAAAAAATATTTTGATGCTCAAGTTTCTGGTTTGGATTTTGGCGCACCTGATGCTGCACAAATAATCAACAATTGGGTCGATCAAAGTACGAATGGTAAAATCAAAACAATTGTTCCTGCCCCCATCCCAAAGTTAGTAGTGATGTATCTGACCAATGCTATCTATTTTAAAGGAACTTGGACATATCAGTTTGCTCCGAATCAAACTAAAGACGATAAATTCACGCTACCTAATGGTTCGCAGCAGATTTGCAAGATGATGAGCATATCAGGCGATTTCAAATATTTTGAAGATGAACAATTACAGCTGATTGAACTTCCTTACGGTGATAAAAAATTCAGTATGACTATAGTTTTACCAAAAGGAGACAAAAACATCGATGAGTTTGTAGCTGGATTATCAGTGTTTAGATGGAATAGCTTGATACAAAATCTTAGATTAAAAGAAGGCGCCCTTTTACTGCCAAAATTTAAAATTGAATTTAAAAAATCTTTGAAAGATGTTTTGAAGGCGATGGGAATGGATATAGCATTTGACCCTCACCGCGCCAACTTTAGTAAAATCAGTAAAACAGGAGATTTACATATCACGGATGTTTTGCACAAAACCTACGTAGATGTGAACGAAGAAGGCACCGAGGCAGCCGCAGTAACTTCTGTTGAAATCGGAATTACGAGTATTCAAGAAACTTTTTTTATGCGTGTTGACCGTCCCTTTTTCTTTGTAATTCGGGAGAATCATACTCTTAGTTTAATATTTATGGGGAAAATTGTTGAGCCAACGCTGTAACTGTAGGAACCGAACTTGATAAATTCCTGCCTGTTTCAAAGGATTCTATAGACCGGGTTGATCGAAAAATAGAGTTGACATTCAACGGAAATCTTTTTATATTCTTCATAGAAATTAATCAAATTTATCAATAACTTTTTAAAAATTAAGGATAAAAATTATGAAAAGGTCAGTTAGTTTTATTATTGTTCTATCATTTTTAGTTTGTAGTTTTGGAACAGCACAAAACAAGTTTGTTGGTGCAAAGACCTGCGCTCCTTGCCATAAGGGCGAAAAAAAGGGTTCAATGATGGAAATCTGGGAAAAAAGCAGTCACGCACAAGCTTACAAAACATTAGAATCAGAAGCCTCGCAGAAGATAGCAAAAGAAAAGGGACTAAAAAAAGCAGCTCATGAAAGTCCTGAATGTCTCGAATGTCACGTCACAGCTCCAAAAGCCGATGCGAAGGGGTTAGATAAGGGTTACAACAAAGCTGAAGGTGTTAGTTGCGAATCGTGTCACGGTGCTGGGTCAGCTTATAAATCAATGGCGATTATGAAAGATACCAAAAAATCCATCGAAGCCGGTTTAACTGAATACAAAGACGAAAAAGCTATCGAAGCTTCTTGTGTAACTTGCCACAATCCGAAGAGTCCTACATACAAAGAGTTCAAATTTAAAGAAGCATGGACACAAATCGCTCATCCACTTCCAAAGAAATAATTTTTCAAAAATAAAATTAGCTTAATTAAGCCGAAGTAACGAAAGTTGCCTCGGCTTTTTTGTTGAATATTTCGACAATATATGTCGAATATATCAGCAATTATTAAATCTTTATATGATAATAGTTTACGACGAATACCCCTATCTGTCAAATATTACTGTTGCATATTACGGCAAAATATTGTTGAATATTTACACATCTGTTTTTTACTAAAAAAATCCACTTGTAAACCCTTTATTTAATTATACTTAACCAATTTATTTTCAAACGATATCTTCAAGTTTTGGCATAGAGCTTGGAGTATATGTGAGTAAATAAACCAAATAATTGAAATAAATAAATAAGGAGTAACAAAAATGACCGCAATATTGGTGATATTAACTATCATTATCTTCATAACGATTGACTACCTCGTATATAGAAAACGAGGCACAGCTCTTCTTCAAGTTGCCCGAAAAACAGCAGAAACAAAATCCCCTAACAATTTTATACCAATACCGATTAAGGATGAGGATATGTTAATTCCCAGAGGAGTATTCTTGCATCCAAACCATACTTGGGCACTCATCCTACAGTCCGGGAAAGTTAAAGTGGGTATCGATTCTTTTATTTCAAAAATCGTAGGGACAATCGATCGGGTTTCTCTACCTGCAATCGGTTCCGATGCAAAAAAGGGGGAGCCAATCTTTAGTATTAACTCAAAAGGAAGAGTTCTAAGTTTTGCTTCCCCCATTAACGGAAACATCGTATCAATAAACGATGAATTAGAAAAGAATCCAGCATTACTGAATGAACCTTACAGGAACGGCTGGTCGGTTGTGATTGAGCCTAAAAATCTTTCATCGGATATCCCAAAGTTAAAGATCGCTGAAGATGCTGCCAGTTTTGTAAAAACTGAACTAAAAAGATTTAAGGAATTTTTGATTGGAGTTGCCAATGGAAATACTTTAGGATTACAAACTTTGCAAGATGGCGGTTTACCCGCTGCCAATGTTTTATCGTTGTTAGACGGTGAGAAGTGGAAACTATTCCAAAAAGAATTTTTAAATTCGTAAGGCGGAAAAGGATAAAAATAATATGTCAAAGAAAGGTATTTTAATCAATATAACTAAATGTATTGGCTGCCAACAATGCGTCAGCGCTTGTAAAATTCAAAATAATTTACCCGACACAGAAGAAACCAAATTATCTATCACCGCATACACTGTCGTAGACGAAAAAGAAGAACGATATATACGCCGGATGTGCATGCATTGTAACTATCCGACTTGCGAATCGGTCTGTCCAGTGGGCGCCTTTGAACATACCCTGGAGGGGGCTGTTCTTTATCATGCGGAGAAATGTATCGGTTGTCGTTACTGTATGATGGCGTGTCCGTTCCAAGTTCCGAGATATGAATGGATGAGCAGAACACCAACGATTCAGAAGTGTAAATTTTGTATCGAAAGAATTGTAAAAGGTGAAGTAACTGCTTGTGTCGAAGCTTGTCCGGTTGAAGCAAATATCTTTGGGGATTACAACGATATACTGAGAATAGCCCGTCAAACAGTTTCAGCGGAACCTGATAAATACGTAAATCATATTTATGGAGAAAACGAAGTGGGGGGCACTACAATACTCTATATTTCAGATGTTCCTTTCGAAAAATTAGGATTTAAAACAAATCTTGGTACTCAAAAACTACCTGAACTTACCTGGAGTGCATTATCTAAAATACCCTCGGTAGTAGCAGTCGGTGGCACGCTCCTCTACGGAATTTGGTGGATAACAAACCGTCGTAAAGAAGTAATTGAGTTTGAAAGTAAAATGAAAGAGTCGCAAACAAATAATCAAGATGAAGAAAATTAAAAAGGACTTAGTATGATAAAATCTGTAATCTCTAATCTCACGTTTTGGAAAAGTGTTGGAGCAATTTTAATAGGACTCGCTCTTTTTTCAATAATTTTCCGCTTTGTTTTTGGATTGGGTGCCGCAACCAATTTAACCGATGAATTCCCTTGGGGATTATGGATTGGTTTTGATATCCTATGTGGAGTCGGGTTGGCGGCAGGAGGATTTACTCTCTGCGGTTTAGTTTATATTTTTAATATAAAAGAATTTAAACCGATTGTACGACCGGCAATATTAACTGCGTTTTTAGGGTATCTGCTAGTAGTTTTTGCACTTTTGGTCGATTTAGGTCGCCCAGACCGAATTTGGCACGCAATGATTATGTGGAATCCAAGATCGGTTATGTTTGAAGTTGCCTGGTGTGTAATGCTTTACTCAACTGTTTTAGCATTGGAATTCAGCCCGGCAATTTTAGAACGGTTTAAATGGAAGACCCCTCTAAAAATTGTTAAGGCTATAACCATACCTCTGGTTATTGCCGGTGTTCTTTTATCTACATTACACCAATCTTCGCTGGGTTCTCTATACCTAATCGTTCCGAATAAATTGTACGGATTATGGTATTCCTCTTTGATCCCTGTTTTTTTCTTCCTCTCTGCTTTAACCATTGGTTGTGCTATGGTTATAATTGAATCGTACTTAAGTGCAAGGGCGTTTAAAAAAAATTTGGAATTTCCCTTGTTGCTAAGATTAGGCCAAATTATGGTGATGCTAATATCGGTGCAACTCGTAGTTCGTGCAATCGATTTAACCGATCGTGGTGTGCTGAATTTACTCCTTATCCCGAGAACGGAAACTTATTTATTTTACTTAGAAATTATTTTAGGATTGATAATTCCACTCGTACTGCTATCGATAAAAAATATTCGTACAACGAGGGTGGGATTATTTTACGCATCCTTTATAGCAGTTTTGGGTTTTGTTCTGAATAGGATGAATGTAAGTATCACAGGTATGGAAACTGGAAGCGGTGTATCATACATGCCTTCTTGGATGGAAGTATTCGTTACAATGGGAATTGTTGCTTTAGGATTTGTAGCATTTAGCTATGCAGTAAAATATTTTAATATTTTCGAAGAACCTGTTAAGGCGGATAACTCAGTAGGCGATGTTGTTGCTAAGGAAATTAATTTTAGCACAGTGTTAAAAGATTAATTGTTTAATGAATAATGAGAAAATAAAAATCAACTCAAATTTTGTTTCATCGAGTGATGCAAAATGTGTCTGGATGTCGGCGGGTGTGGTTTCATTCAAGCTTTGCGATCTAGAATTCGAATGCGAACACTGTGCGTACGATAGAATAATTCGTTCGAAAATATCGAGTGCTTTTGTGAATGGAAACAATGGAAAACCGAAAAATGAAAAAACGGTAAATTACACTGACCACGCAAAAATACTGATTGAAAAATTGGTAGATTCGGAAATAAATCCAACATATTATTATTCAAATAATCATTTATGTTTCTGCAGAGATGAGGATGATGTTGTATTAATCGGTATCGATAATTTGTTAGCAAAAATCCTCACTTATATTACTTGCATCGTATTAATGCCGGTCGGAGAATTAGTAAAACAAAAGAAAAGCTTTTGTTGGTTTATACAAAAGAATAGAACCCTTACTTTATATTCACCTTTCAATGGAACAGTTTTTCAAAATAATTATTCATTACTAAATTCTCCCGACCATATTCGGACAACCGATTTGCAAAAATCGTGGTTAACAAAAATTAAACTCGAAAACGATTCGAGTTTACAAAATTTCTACACAGGCGAACAAGCCAAAGTTTGGTTTCAAAGCGAAATAAGGAAAGCAAAAAATACTCTCGCTGAAATTATCGAAAGAAACAGGCCACAGATATCTCCGTCTCAATTCGATGGAGGGGTCTTTAGCACTTCCATTGCCGAAATATTGCCGGATGTTGAATACTGGCAGTTCCTAAAAAATCTCTGTTTTCCTAAATAATCTTTTTGAATTTGTATATTGTTGAAAAATTCCACAAATTACTGTGGAATTTTTTTTATTTTATAAAAAAATGTGGTTACTATGAAAACCTTATTTAACACTATTTCATTTCGGTTATTCTTGACATTACTTCTCGTGATGGGCATTTTATTAGGGGCTTATATTTACTTTACACTTGAATCTCAGGAAGACCATATGCTTGCCTGTTTAAAGATAAATTCAAGCCGACTCAGCGATTTTATCAAAGGTTCAACACGTTACGGAATGCTGCTAAATCGACGCGAAGATACGCATCAAATTATTAACCGTCTTGGTATTGAACCGGGGATCGAGGTAATCCGTGTTTTTAATAAAAAAGGGGAGATAATGTTTTCCAGTAAAAAGGAAGAAATCGGAACGAGTGTCGATATGACCGCCGAAGCATGTTACGTGTGCCACGCTGCCGAAAAACCGATTGAGTCAGTGCCTGAAAAAAGTCGCGCTCGTATCGTTACACGTCCCGACGGTCATCGTTCGTTAGGTTTAATTAACCCTATTAAAAACGAAGTAGATTGTTCGACGGCTGATTGCCATGCCCATTCTCCTGAAATTAAAGTGTTAGGCGTACTCGATATTAAAATGTCCCTCGATCAACTCGATCTGAACATCGAAGAGGCACAGGATCAAGTATTCGCATTTTCAATAATTATCATCTTATTGATAAACATTGTATCGGCAATTTTCATCAGGCAGTTAGTTCACAAACCTGTTCATCAATTAATAGATGGGGCAAAAGCAATTTCAGAAAAAAACCTGGAATATAAAATCCCTATCTCGTCAAAAACGGAAATCGGTGAACTCGCTAATGCGTTTAATGAAATGACAGATAAACTAAAAAAAGCATACGACGAAATAAAGGATTGGTCGATTAGTCTTGAAAACAAAGTCGAAGAAAAAACAGATGAGTTAAAGCGGGCGCACGCCCATCTCGTTCAAATCGAAAAAATGGCATCGTTAGGGCAGCTTTCTGCAACGGTAGCTCACGAACTTAACAACCCGCTAGAAGGTATTATTACCCTTACAAAACTTCAGGTGAAAAGATTGAATAAAGATAATCTGAATAAAAATGATTATGAAAATATTTTGAAAGATTTAAATTTTGTCGTTGAAGAATCGCTGCGGTGCGGTAACATTGTTAAAAATCTTCTGCTGTTTTCGAGACAACAAGTTGAGGAATTTAAAGAAGCAAACCTTGAACAGATAATCGAACGAAGTATTATGTTGATTGCCCACCATATGCAGATGCACGATATCAAATTAATACGCGATTTTCAATTAACAAACCCAATCATGTTTTGCAGTGCTGCACAAATCCAACAGGCGACAATTGCTTTGATGATTAATTCGATTGAAGCGATGCAAAGTGGCGGAACGTTAACAATAAAAATGTTCAATACAGATGCCGATAAAATAACGATTCAAATTAATGATACGGGCCACGGAATTCAGAATGATATACAGGCACAAATATTTGAACCATTCTTCACAACCAAAGTGGATGGCAAAGGTGTGGGGTTAGGACTTTCAGTAGTTTATGGAATCGTAAACGCACACAAAGGCAAAATAACAGTTGACTCAATTGTCGGACAAGGAACAACATTTAATATTGTGTTGCCTCGTAAAAACATTAATCTACAAACCTAAAAATACAGGGTGAGTTTATGAACAATAAAAATTATGGAATATTGGTAGTTGATGATGAAAAAATCGTTAGGGAATCGCTTTTTAAATGGTTTCTTGAAGATGGATACCGTGTTGATACGGCTGAGAATGCTGCCGAGGCATTACGTAAGCTCCAGTCGGCAACTTTCGATATCGCATTCGTGGATATTAAAATGCCCGGTATGGACGGATTGGAATTACAACGTCACCTGAAGGAAGTGGATAAATCTCTGACGGTTGTGATCATTACCGCTTTTGCATCGGTCGATTCGGCTGTTCGGGCGTTGAAGGACGGAGCCTACGATTATGTAACAAAACCGATTGACCCCGATGAACTGACACACATAGTGAACAATATCATCAACCAGAAAAAATTGTTAACCGAAAACATTCAGCTGCGTGAAAAGATAGACGAGTTAACTCAATTCGATGAAATTGTAGGTGATAGTTTACAAATAAAGAAGGTGTTTGAATTGATTTCGACGGTTGCTAAAACCGATACAACAGTATTAATCCGCGGTGAAAGCGGAACAGGCAAGGAACTCGTTGCGCGTGCAATTCACGCACACAGTTCACGAAAATTTTTTCCGATTATCCCGGTCAATTGTGGAGCTTTAAATGATAATCTATTGGAGAGTGAATTATTCGGTCACGAAAAGGGGGCTTTTACTGGTGCTCAATACCGCCGAAAAGGGAAGTTTGAGATGGCTGATGGCGGCTCGATATTTTTTGATGAAATCGGGTGTGTAAGTGAGCGCCTTCAGGTTGATTTACTAAGAGTTCTCGAAACTCGCCAATTCACGCGGGTCGGCGGTGAACAAGTGATTAGTGTGGACGTTCGTGTTATATGTGCTACGAATAAAGATTTAGAGCTGGCTGTTAAAGAAGGAAAGTTCCGTGAAGATTTGTATTATCGGTTGAATGTGTTCACAATTTTTCTTCCACCGCTAAGAGAAAGAAAAAGCGATATTCCTAAGCTTGCAAATCACTTTATGAAAAAATTTTCGCAGGTTATGAATAAGCCGGTAACTCAAATCGACCCAGAAGCCATGGATGTTTTAGTGCGATACGATTGGCCTGGGAACATTCGTGAACTGGCAAATGCAATCGAACGTGCAATGGTGGTAGGTAAGCCTCCACAAATTAGTAAGGAAGATTTACCTTTTCAGATGAAAAATACAAATGGTATCAAACCGGCGTCAGACTCAATCGAAGAAATCGAAAAAATCCATATTTTGAAAATTCTTCATCAATACAATTGGAACATCTCGAAATCGGCTGAAGTCCTCGATATCGACAGAGCAACCTTATACAACAAAATCAATAAATATAATCTAAAGAATCGGTAACCGATGTTCATCGAAATTTTAGGTGCCCGGTATTATGAGAAATTTGATGTTGGGCTACTTTGTAAAGATGTAAAATCAGCATTCAATTTAGATGTAACGTTCAGAAAAACGGTTATAGATTTTGGTTTCACTTTCGATGCAAATCGCATTCAATACAACTCAACTCAAATTCTCAACATACTTCTCAAAAGTAACAAAATTAAAAAGGATACGAAAGCAATCTTATTAACCGATTTAGACTTGTTCGTTCCAATTATGACACATGTATTTGGAGAAGCCGAGTTGAACGGGCGTGTAGCTGTTGTTTCGTCGCACCGGCTTCATACCGAATATTATGGGTTACCCCAAAATATTGATTTGCTACAAGAGCGTATAACTAAGGAAATAATTCACGAATTGGGCCACACATTCGGTCTTCTCCACTGTAAATATGCAGACTGCGTAATGAAATCCTCGACTTATGTTGAGGATGTAGACATGAAGGGAATGAATTTCTGTAATTCTTGCAAGAGTCAATTTTTTATCGTATAATCAAAGAAATTATTTAACACTATAACAGGAGTGTATTTGTGGCAAAGCGATTTCCGGATACGTTTTATAATCCGATTAGTATAGCAGGCTGTGTAATCTCGCTCGTTACCTTTATTTCATTTATCTTCTTAGTACTTATTGGATATTTTGTACCTTCCACACCAGTTTATTTTGGTATAGTAACATTTATAATCCTGCCTTTTTTACTTATTCTTGGTTTATTATTAATATTTATAGGCTTACTACTCGAACGGCGGCGCAGGTTGCGAGGCGGCGAAGTGAGGCATTTCATCAGTGTAGATTTTCAGAATCCACGCCATCGACGCGGCTTTATAGTTTTTTTTATAATCTTGATAGTTTTTGTTCTCTCGAGCGGATTCGGAAGCTATCAAGCTTTTCAATACACGGAATCTGTCGTTTTCTGTGGTAAGTTATGCCATGAAGTTATGCAGCCAGAATACGTGGCATACCAAACATCTCCGCACGCTAGAGTGAAATGTGCAGATTGCCACATCGGAGAAGGAGCTGGTTGGTTTGTGAAATCAAAGTTATCGGGCGCATATCAAGTTTACGCGGTTTTAGCGAACTCATTTCCGAGACCGATTCCTACTCCTATTAAAAACTTGCGTCCAGCACAAGAAACGTGTGAACAGTGTCATTGGCCCCAGTATTTCTTCAGCGAAAAGAAACGACAAAAAACTTATTTTAAAAAGGACGAACAAAACACTCCGTGGACCATTTCGCTTCTGATGAAGATCGGAGGCGGCTCACCCGAAATGGGACCTACAGCCGGAATCCACTGGCATATGAATATTATGCAGGATATTACATATATTGCAAATGACCCTATGCGGCAAGAGATTCCTTGGATACGCACAATCGATCACAATGGAAATGTTACGGAATATTTTTCCTCCGATTTGCCAATAACAAAAGAAGAAATAGATTTGAGAGAAAAGCACAAAATGGATTGTATCGATTGCCATAACCGGCCCTCACATGTTTATCGAGCGCCTACTCAAGCTCTCGACCAAGCCTTAGCTTTAAAACAAATTGACCCAACTTTACCCTACATCAAATCAATTTCAGTTGATGCTTTGTCGTATAAATATTCTACCAAAGAAAAAGCTCTCGATAGTATAAGGACTGTGATAGAAAATTATTACGGAACAAATTATAAGGACATTGCCAAAGCTAAGACTGATGCTATCAAGAACGCTGTTCTCGAAGTACAAAAAACTTACACACGAAATTTTTTCCCTGAAATGAAAGTTAGCTGGAAAGTTTATCCTGAGAACATTGGACATATGACTAACGCCGGTTGTTTTAGATGTCACGACGGTAAGCATGTAAGCCCGTTAGGGAAAGTAATCTCAAAAGATTGCAACAGTTGCCACACAATTTTATATCAGGGAACAGAGCAAAATCCTAAAACACTTGTAACTACAGGTTTTGAGTTTAAACACCCAGAAGATATTGGCGACGAATGGAAAACAACTAATTGTAACGAATGTCATACTGGAGACTAAAGATATATGGTATATAAACAAGAACGAAGAGATTTTTTAAAAAATATTTTGGGCGGTGGAGCGGTTGCATTAGCTGCTGTAATCTTGTATCCTATAATATCGTATTTAAAACCGCCTAAGGTTAAAGAAGTCCAAGTTTCTTCAGTGAAAGTCGGAAAGGTAAACGAAATTCCTAACGAAAGCGGAACCTTTTTCAAGTTTGGCAATAAACCGGGAATCTTAATACGAACGGCCTCCGGTGAATTCAGAGCCTTTGAAGCTACATGCACACACCTCGATTGTACGGTTCAATTTAAACAGGATATCGGAGTGATCTGGTGTGCCTGTCATAACGGTAAGTACGATTTGAATGGCCGAAATATTTCAGGTCCACCGCCGAGGCCCCTGAATCCATTTAAAGTGATTATCCAGGGAGAAGATGTATTTGTCTCTAAGATGAGTTAGGAGGCTTATATGAAGGAGCGAATAACAAAAAATCTCTACAAGTGGTTTGACGAACGCATCCATTTCGACGATATAATAAAATTTGCCGCCAAGAAATATGTGCCAGTACACAGCCACTCTATTTGGTATTACTTCGGCGGTGTAACACTATTCTTGTTTATCATACAAGTTGTTACTGGTATTTTACTTCTTCTGTACTACAAAGGGAGTGAGGACTTAGCATTCGAGAGCATCCAATTTATAATGACAAAAGTCGAGTTTGGCTGGCTTATACGATCTATTCATAGCTGGTCGGCAAATTTGATGGTGCTTGCGGCGTTTATTCACATGTTCAGTGTTTATTTCACAAAGGCATACAGAAAACCACGCGAAATAACTTGGGTAACTGGTATGCTTATGTTGTTTTTAACAATGGGCTTTGGATTTAGCGGTTACCTTTTACCTTGGAACGAATTAGCATTCTTCGCAACAAAGGTCGGAACGGATATCGCCGGTGTTATTCCTGTTATAGGAAAACCGATAGTTGAATTTTTACGCGGCGGCGAAGACGTTACAGGCGCAACATTATCTCGGTTTTTTGGCTTTCACGTTGCAATTATGCCGGGAATATTTGTTGTCCTGCTTGGAATCCATTTAATCCTTGTACAAAGACAAGGTATGAGTGAACCAATGGAATTAGAAAATCAACAAGCAAACGCCCGTAAAACAATGCCTTTTTTCCCAAATTTCGTTCTGCGCGATTTATTGTTATGGCTAATCGTCCTGAACATTCTCGCAATCTTGGCAGTACTATTTCCATGGGAATTAGGCGTTAAAGCCGACCCGTTCGCACCAGCGCCAGCTGGAATAAAACCGGAATGGTACTTTATGTTCATGTTTCAAACTTTAAAGTACATTCCAGCTAAAGTTCTTTTTATCGACGGGGAAATACTCGGAATTTTTATCTTTAGCGTGGCAGGCTTTTTATGGACACTCGTTCCTTTCTGGGATAGAAAAACGATGAGAGGCGAGAAGAACAAGTTAATTAACTACCTTGGCATCTTTGCGGTTATGTATATTATCTTATTTTCTATCCTCGGTTGGGTATTGTAGAGTAAATATTGAAAGACAAACATATGGTAATAAATAAAATTACACTACTGATATTTATGACAGCGTTGTTATCCTGTTTGCTCATCGCACAAAAAAAAGTAGACCAATGTTATAATTGTCATGAGTCGAATGGCGATCGGCAAGCGGAGTTGTTTAAAAAAGATGTTCACAAATCGAAAGGTGTTACTTGCGCCGACTGCCACGGTGGAGACGCAACAAAAGCTGACATGGACGATGGTATGAATAAAAACGCCGGTTTTATCGGCGTTCCTAAAGGTGATGCTAAGTCTGAGGTTTGTGGAAGATGCCATAATTCTTCCACTGAAATGGCAAAATTTAACTCTACAATTAAAAGTGGGCAATTAGAGGATTTGAAGAAAAGTTCTCACGGGAAATTAACGATAAAAGGCAACGAGCGGATTGCTCAATGTACAACTTGTCATAATTCGCATGGTATAGTAGCTGTTAAAAATCAAGCTTCACCTGTACACGCATTAAACGTAGTGAAAACTTGTTCAAAATGTCATTCTGATAAATCTTTGATAAAACAATACAATCCATCTCTGCCTACAGACCAGTTTGAAAATTACCAAACGAGCATCCACGGAAAATTAAATAGCAAAGGCGATGCAAATACAGCAGAGTGTGCAAGCTGTCACGGAAGCCATTTAATTCTTCCCGCAAAAGATGTAAAGTCGAAAGTTTATTTCTCTAATTTACCGATAGTGTGTTCTCAATGCCATAGCGACGCGAGTATGATGCAGAAGTATAAAATACCTACCGACCAGTTCGAGAAATATTCTCATAGCGTTCACGGTGTAGCGTCGCTAAAGAAGGGTGATGTAGCCGCTCCATCATGCAATGATTGCCATGGCAATCACGGCGCGGCGCCTCCTGGTCTTGAATCAATTTCGAAAGTTTGCGGAACATGCCATGCACTGAGTGCAGATTTATTTTCATCCAGTCCGCATAAGAAAGCATTCGACGATAAAAAAATTCCCGAATGCGAAACTTGCCACGGCAATCACGAAATCGTAACGGCAACCAATCAACTTATCGGAACAACGCCCGACGCTGTTTGTATAAAGTGTCATACTCAAAGCGAGAATTCAAAAGGATATTATGCCGCGGCTCAAATGAGAAAACTCCTCGATAGTTTAACAACGGATGAAAAGGATGCGATTCGGTTAGTTGAAGAGGCAGAACAAAAAGGTATGGAAGTATCTGAACCAAAATTTAAATTGAGGGATGTAAGACAAGCAAGACTTGAGCTGCGAACGATTATACATGCTTTTAATCAGGAAAAATTTGCTGAGGCGGCAAGTAAGGGCTTTGCGCTGACTTCGGAAATAAAGGCGGAAGCTACTTCAGCCGTCGATCAATTTTATTTCCGGCGTTTGGGGTTAATTCTTGCTACTCTGATAATTTCATTGATTTCAGTTGCGTTGTATATCTATATTCGCAGATTAGACAAAAAGAAAACATAAAAACACTAATTTAAATTATTAAATAAAAACTTCTGAAAATTATTAATAACTAAATTGTCATCAATTAAGGGACTAACACTATGAAAGCTCAGGTTGCTTTTTTGATACTACTTATCCCTTTAGTCTTTTATTCCTCAACCAGTCAAGTTGTAAATGGGAGGTTGTCAACGTCATTTTATACTTTTGAAAAGTATGATACCGTCGGTACTTCGAAAACTTATTTTCGAGGATATCAAACTGCTCAATTCGACGTTACGAAAAAAAATTTCTCCGTACACACCACAATTCAAGCTGCAAAAACGCTCGCTTCTGCACCGGATGAGGAAAAGCTATTAAAATTTTATAACCTATATTTCAGATGGCGGAATATTTTCGACATCGTGGATTTGAACGTCGGCAGGCATTCAATATTTGCCGGAGTAGGGAACGGATTGTTAGACGGAGGCAGTTTCAAGATTAAATTGTTTGAAAATAAGTTTGTACTTGCAGGTTACGGCGGTGTAAATGTAAATCCATATTTGGAAGCGAAGATTCATAAAAACTCGAAAGATAATTACTTGATTGGGGGCCAACTCGTTACAACTTTTGTTCCCGATATGCAGCTTGGATTAAGTTATATGAACCGGCATCGTGAACGCTATTCTTATACATCTATCCGTCCCGATTCTTTGGGTAATGCAATACCAAGGACGGTGAATGTTGCTTCACCTTATGAACAATTAGCAAGCGGTGATGTAAGCTATCAGTTTAACAAAATCGCGCGTTTATACGGTCGCTATGACCATGACTTGAATTTAGAAAAAACTTCACGTGCGCAATTCTCGACCCGGATTAATGTAACTGATTGGTTAGCGTTCATCGGTGATTATATTTACCGTCAGCCACGAATTCCTTATAATTCAATATTCAATGTTTTCGACATCACAACAACGAACGAGATAGAAGGCGGTGTTGAGTATATTTATTCTCCCGCACTTCGGTTCTTCGGTAAATTTGCAAATATCCAGTATTCCGGCGATAAATCACAGCGCTATACATTGGGTATGAATGCGGAGTATGGCAGCTTAACATATAGCGGGAATTCTGGCTATGCCGGTGAATTGAATTCAGTTTCCGCGCAACTTATTTATCCGCTTTTCGATAGAATGCTAATCCCTACAATCGGTGTTTCGCGCGCAACTTATAAATTGACCAAGCAAGGCGATACATTCGATACGTTCTCCGGCATTTTCGGAGCTGCATTTAGGCCATATAAAGTTTTCTTTGTTGATGCGCAAGTACAGTGGATGAGTAACAAGGTGTACAAGAACGATTTTAGATTCTTGTTTAAAATAAATTATCTCTTTAATCAAAGATTAAACTGGCTATAGGAGAGTAAGAATGAAAAAGACAGCAATAATTATAATCGTGCTAATGCTAAGTATACTCAGCGCCGCCATGATTAAAAAAAATTATGCAGAATTCACAGAGGAGGACCGGTCTGCAAAAATAAAATTTTCCCATCAATTTCATGTTAAAGATCAAAATATAACCTGCTCCGATTGTCACACAGCAGCCGTAAAAAGTAATTTGTCCTCCGATAAATTATTTGGCGACCACAATTCATGTCAAACTTGTCATCAGGAACAAATAGATTCTAATTGTGAATTTTGCCATACGCAAAAAGATGATCCCGTCGGATTCGAAAACCCTAAACGTGAACTGATATTTACTCACGAAAAACACTTACTTATTGAAAATGTTCAATGCGAAACTTGCCATAAAGGGTTGGAGGATACTGACTATGCTTCCGGGAAAAATATGCCGATTATGGAAACCTGCAACGTATGCCATGATAACGTAAGGGCAACTAACCAATGCGAAACGTGTCACACGGATTTTAGTTCATTGATTCCGGATAATCACAAAGAAGCAGATTTTAAGAAAGTTCATAAGACGCTGGTGCGTGTGGGCGCTATGGATATATCTTGCTCAACATGCCACGAAGAAACCTTCTGTCAGCAATGTCACGACGGGGCAAGCTTGATAAAATTCGGAAAAGATGGCTACATGAGTGAGCCAACAATTCGGCTCACACGCAGAGACTCGCCAAAAATGCTTAATCTGCAATTAGCCCACGATTTAAATTACCGCTTCACACACAGCATAGATGCAAAATCAAAAAAAACAGATTGCTACTCTTGCCATGAAAAGGAATCTTTCTGCTCTCCGTGTCATCAGGCGGGCGGCAATATTACACAGAATTATTTTAAACCAAAATGGCACGACGCAACAACTTTTACTACGTTTGGTGTTGGTTCTGGCGGTGGTGTGCATGCCGAAATGGCTCGTCGCGATATCGAGAGTTGTGCATCATGCCACGATGTTGAAGGCGCCGACCCGGCTTGCATACGCTGCCATGTTGATAATGATGGAGTTAAAAATACAAATCCTAAAACGCATAAAACCGGTTACATGAAAGGTGAAGAAGGCATATGGCACGAAACAAACGGCGCAGTTTGTTATGTATGCCACACAGACCCTAATGCTCAAACAGTTGGTAAACGAGGCAGAGGTTTTTGCGGATATTGTCATTCGTAAAGGAGATAATACATGAAAACGATAAATCTATTTTTGAGCGTAATTCTCGTAGCTGTTTTAATTTCGAGTTGTTCTAAATTGAAAAAGGAACTTCCTGAACCAACTAGTCCGACGTTATTACACTCTGCAGAATGGAGTGATACTGCGAGATCAGGATTTCACGGAAAATATTTAAAGGAAAATAAATGGAAACTTGCGGACTGTATTCAATGTCATGGGAGTAATTTTGATGGTGGAACGAGTAACGTATCTTGTTACAATTGTCACAAAGCTTACCCGCATAAATCGGGTTGGTTGATAAAAAACAGCATGAACTATCACGGTCTTTTTCTGAAAAACGAAAGTTGGAGTCCCGCTTCATGTAAGGCATGCCACGGAAGCGACCTCCAAGGTGGTAATACGAATGTCAAGTGTGCATCTTGTCACGAATCTTTTCCACATAATACCGGTTGGGTTCAAACCACGAATGCAAATTTCCACGGTAAATACCTGAAAACTGAGAGTTGGGAATTATTCCAATGCACAGGTTGCCACGGAAACGGATACGACGGTGGAAGTGTAACCAATGTTAGTTGTATGACTTCAGAATGCCATCTTGATGCTGGTGAACAAAAGAAATCACCCGAAGCTTGCAACACTTGTCATGGTGTCTTTAGAGGCCAGGCAAATTTAATTACTACCTGGGCGCCGCCAAAATCCGTTAACGGTGATACTGCTACGTCCTTTAGGGGCGTTGGCGCTCATCAAAAACATTTAACAACAGGAACATTCGGGAAAACCGTAAAATGTTCAGAATGTCATTCAGTCCCTATTCAATCATTTATGAGTGGTCATTTGGATAGTGACCTTCCGGGAGAAGTTGTAATGAACGACACGCTAGCGCGACTGATAACAGCGAACGGTTTATTAGTTCCTAATCCAATCTTTAGCTCATCTACATTATCATGTCAAAATTCCTATTGCCATGGCAATTGGCGTTTGCGCAGAGCAACTTCTACAGCTCAGTTTGCTTACGCAGATACTATTATGGTCGGTGCAAATTATTCTCCGTTATGGACTGGTGGATCACCTCAAGCAACTTGTGGTTCATGCCATGCACTTCCGCCAACTGGACACATAACTGCAACACGCACTACATGCGTAAACTGTCACACTGGCATCGTGAACAGTTCGGGGGTAATCATTGACAAGGAGAAACATATAAACGGAAAAATAAACGTGTTTGGCTCTGAAAAAAATATGAATTAGAACTTGGTTTTTGCATCGAATTTTGATAAATTTAGATTGTTTTTTGGAAACGAGGCGAAAGTCCCGTTTATATTTCAATATGTAACACATGAATAGGAGTTAGATGTTTAGAATAGTAAAAAAAGAAAAGTTATCAGATATAATTACAAAATATGTAATCGAAGCACCACTGATTGCAAAAAAAAGAAAAGCGGGAAATTTTGTTATACTTCGCGTTATGGAAGGCGGCGAACGGATTCCCATCACAATTGCTGATTCAGACCCCCAAATCGGGACGGTAACCATAATTGTCCAGACTCTTGGGAAAACAACAAAACTCTTATCCACATTAGAAGAAGACGAGTATATACTCGATTTTGTGGGACCTTTGGGTGAGCCGACACCAATACATAATTTCGGTACGGTTGTTTGTATCGGCGGTGGTGTTGGCACTGCAGAAGTTTATCCAATTGCAAAAGCATTGAAAGAGGCTGGCAACGAAGTCATCGGAATCATTGGCGCGCGTTCGAAGGAATTAATAATTCTTGAAAGAGAGATGGGTGAAGCTTGTAATAAATTATATATTACAACCGATGATGGATCTTATCACCGCAAAGGTTTTGTGTCCGATCAATTACAAGATTTAATAAACAGCGGATTAAAAATTGACGGTGTCTATGCTATCGGTCCGATTCCAATGATGAAAGTTTGTGCCAACGTAACAAAACCTTTTGGAATTAAAACTTACGTTAGTTTAAATCCCATTATGGTTGACGGTACAGGAATGTGTGGTGGATGCAGGGTAACTGTTGGCGGTAAAATGAAATTTGCTTGTGTGGATGGACCTGAATTCGATGCTCATCAGGTTGACTTTGATGAACT
>JBBIOD010000028.1:0-19088 GCA_037443545.1 Ignavibacteriales bacterium
ATAAATCGTAGTGTGCATAAACGAACCATGAGGACCTGTATTAATGAGGACAATATCCTTACCAATTTGCACTGCATCATACATTAAATGGCATTTCTTGAGATTCCAAATTATAGATGTACACGGTGAATTCTTATGAGCTAAAACAGGAATGGTTAATTTTATTCCGATGGATTTTCGTAACTTCCTTTTCAACGACCGCCTGTTGATCGTCTTAATTATGATGCTCGGACAAGTCGAATTTCACTCCGGTTTTATCTTGAGCGTTTATTTTTCCGGAACGTCGGCAAAGAAATATTTTTCAAACACCGTAGGTTCAAGATTGAAGTATTTTCCGGCATTACAGAATATTTCATCCGAAATTTGCATAAACAACCCGCTCTCGGATAGATTTAATAAAACCGTTTCCACCGATTATTGCGATGTCCTGCAGAGCATTGTTCATACCATCGATAAACTAAAACACATGTCGATACGACAACAATAACAGAACACTTTGCATCTCCGATAGGTAAACGAACTATCAACAAATCCAAAAATTGAATGTCTTATTCTGTCCAAATATTTTTCATAACAATAAATCCTTAATTAGTTTTAAGCCGGCAATTAGTAAAACAGCCCCTAATAATTTTTGTAAGATGTCGGGTTGAAATTTAAACGCACCTAAACGTGAACCGATTTGTCCAGCCATTAATACCACAATACCGAAAATCAAAACTATATCGAAGTGGATAGGAGCGGTGAGTGATTTTGCCAATAAAGCGCTTAACGAATTCAAAATAATAAATGCCGCCGATACAGCAGAGGTTTTTTTAGCATCCGCCCAACCGGTAAGCAAGAGGAACGGACTTAAAAATATTCCACCTCCGACACCTGTAATGCCCGAAAGAATTCCGATTATAAAACCAATAGGTATTCCCCAGTAAAACGCCTTGCCCGAATATTCCTGCCAACGTGTTCCGATCCGGTTTTTCACAAACAACAATCGTACTGCCGCTAATAATAATACCGACCCTAATATGATTGAGAAAGCGAGCGATGGAACTTTTAAAAGTCCACCAACAAAAGCCGCCGGTATAGAGCTTATGATAAATGGGAGTAAAAGCTGAAACGAAAAATGTTTTGCCCGATAGTAATTTATAAAACTGCTGCCGGCTACCAAAATATTTAACACTAATACAACGGGAGCAATCTCGGAACGGGCAACGCCAGCAAGTGCAAACAGAGCCAGATAACCCGATGCACCACCATGACCGACGCTCGAAAATAAAAACGCCATCAAAAAAAATAATGGGATTATTTCCCACGGAATTTGTAACTCAACCAATTCGACTTTCTTTCCATTCCTAATAACTAATTGCTGATTGTTAATTACCAATTAACAATTGACGACTGTCAAATGACAATTAGATCACCATCCTGTCCCAAAACTTATAGATATACTAAAACCACCGAAATCTTTTTTCTTCACAAATTGCAAACTTTCAATACCTGAGTTGTAGGGAATAAAGTAATAACGAATATTCACACCTAATATGTTTTTTTGTTCTGAACCGAAAAAAGCACCTAACCCGATATAACCACCAACAGTGTAGTGCGACCTCCCATATTTCAATGATTCAAAAAATTCAATCTCATAAGGAGTCGACAATATTAAGGTCGGCCCCGCCATCGCCGAAACATAAGGACGGAAATTATCAACTATTTCATCTTTAAAAAGTCTATATTCAGCTCCAAATAAAAGTGGAAAAACTAAAAATCTGTTTACTTTATTAGGTGTAAACAGCGTACCTATGAGAGGATTATAAACTTCCATTTCCCTTTCATCTTTCGATTCGGCTATCGATAAATTTACTTTCCCAGTAAACTCGTCAGAAAAATGATAACCATAAAAACTACCTAAGCCAAAACCATTTGTCGAAATAATTAAATCCATCCCCCAACTATTTTTTATTAAATAGGATTGAGGGTTATCGGAGAATAAATTTCCCTGCGATAGCATCAAAGTATTAGCTTTTTGGTTTTGAGCGATACTGAATGATACGGCGAGGAATGATAATAGAATTATGTAGTGCGTTTTTTTCATTTCAGTGATTTTTTATAAAAATATAATTCTTTTTTAAAACACTTCAAATATTCCGAACTTCAGATATTTTGTTTCAGGCATAGGAGGTAAAACTGGGTGGTCGGGCGATGCACCGCGCCATTCTAATAGACGGATTTTTTTTCCGGCCTCCTTTGCACTTTTAATGATGATTTCCATAAAGAGTGCCTCGTCGATATGATGAGAACAGGAAGCAGTTGCTAATATTCCGCCGCTGTTCAATAACTGAATTGCGTTTGTATTAATTTGCTTGTACCCAAGTTTAGCAGTAATCAAGTTTTTTTTACTTTTTGCAAATGAGGGTGGGTCGAGAATTATTACATTATAATTTTTATTTTGGTCAATTTCCTTCTGTAAAAAATCGAAAACATCGGCTTTAATGAATCCGCATCCCGAAAGATTATTCAATTTTGTAATTTGGCTCGCTCGGATGATTGCTGGCTCCGATGCGTCTATACCAGTAACCTCCGTTGCACCCGCAAAACTTGCATTGAGTGCGAAGCCGCCGTCGTTGCAAAAGCAATCCAATACTTTCGCGTTTTTTACATACCGTCTGATTGCCGAACGGTTTTCTCTCTGATCCATGAAGAAACCGGTTTTCTGTCCTTCAGATAAATCGACTTGATAAATAATTTCGTTCTCGGTGATGGTAGTAGGAGCAATTTTTCCTCGCACTACTTCTTTAATTTCTGCTAAACCTTCTAACGATCTCAACGGCGATTCATCGCGTCGGATGATTCCTGCCGGTTTGGAAATGGATTCCAACACATCACAAATAAGTGTGATATGCTTATCCATCCCGTAAGAGAAAGTTTGAACTGAAAAATAGTCGTTGTATTTATCGATTACCAAACCAGGCAAAAAATCGCTTTCGCCGTGGACAAGGCGAAAACTTTCAGCATTATGGAAAAGCTTTTTCCTGAGCAACCACGATTTTTCAATTCGGTTTTTATAAAACTGAAAATCGATATCTTCGTCTTGCGTTGTTAATAACCTGAATGCAATCAGTGAATTTGGATTGTAGAATCCTTTACCGAGAAATTCACCGGAATTTTTTCGCAGCTCGACAACATCGCCGGCTTGCAGGCCAGACTGAATTTCCTGAATTTCATTACTAAAAACCCAGAGATGCCCCGCGAGGATTCGCTTGTCTTCCCCTTTTTTAAGTTTGATGATCTTTTTCATAGTGCGAATAAAATAAAAATAAATCGGATTAGAAACAAAGAGAGAAGATTTGTACAATCGCAATTTTACTACTACAGCGTTTCACCTCCACTCCACTTCTCTCCACATCAATCCGTTGGATTCCAAAACGATCGCTCCTTGTAAATCAGTGCGATAAACTTTTATGTTCAATCGGTTTAAATAATCCAAAACAATTTTTGAAGGATGGTTGAACTTGTTTGCATAACCCAACAAAATAACTGACACCAATGGTTTGGTTGCTTCTAAAAACTCGAAACTGTTGCTTGTCGCACTACCGTGGTGTCCGCATTTTAAAATATCAACCTGTAAAAAATCTTTATACCGATTTATTAATTTTGTTTCTGTTTCTTTCTCAGCGTCGCCCATCAATATGAGTCCCGTTTTTCCGTAAACAACTTTCAGCACAAGCGATTGGTTATTTAGGTCGTGTATATCTGTCGAATCAAAATCTTGATAGGGATGTAAAACATACATTCTGACATCCTCCGCAACATCTATTGTTTCACCTCTTTTAATTTTTTGGTAATTTATTTTGCATGAATCTATAAGATGTTTGTATTCATTAAAAATATCTGATTTTTCGAAAGACCCCGCATCAATTATTTTATCGATTTTAAAATTACGCATCAAATAAGGAAATCCACCAAGATGGTCGTGGTGGGGATGGCTATTTATAAGAAAATCAATTTGAGAAACACCTTTCCGATTTAAAAATGGGGCGATAAACCTTTGTCCCGCATCCCGATATAATGTTTTGGCACCGCCATCGATAAGAATGGTTTTACCATTTGGGAATTCTAAAAATATAGCATCCCCTTGTCCCACATCTATGAATGTCGCTTTAATTTTAGGTTCATCTTTGAAGAATATGGGATAGTAAAGCAAAATATTTGATGCGATTAGAAGCAAAAATATTATTCTTTTGATAATACACGCTCGTCTTAGAGTGAAAAGAAAAATAACAATTCCATAGAAAAACATTCCCGAAACTAGCGTAAAATTTGAATGGATAAATGAATACTTCCAATTTCCGAACACAGCAACCGAATGTAATAATAAACCCGCAGCAAATTTTGTTGTCTCAGCGAAGATTGACCCAAACCAACCTGATAGAAACGAAAACAGAGTAGTTGCAATACCTAAAGCCAAAACAATTCCGGTTAAAGGAACAACGAGTAAGTTAGCAGCTAAACCGACAATAGAAATTTTTCCAAAGTAATATGATGTAAAAGGAAGGGTCCCGATTGCCGCCGAGAAAGAAACAGCAGCAAGTCCGATTAAATATTTTGATACATTTAACTGTCGTATTTTTTGTGGAATAAATTTTTCGATAGAAGAAATTTTTGGATAGAGTGACACTATAGAAATGACTGCTGCAAACGAGAGTTGAAACCCCGGATGAAAAAGCTGCTTGGCATCGAACAAAAGAAGGATAATGGCAGCAACTGCAAGCGAGTTGAATATATCAATTTTGCGTTCAAGTAAGAGCGAACTTAATAGAATCACACCCATTACACTCGCGCGAACAACTGACGGAGATTGCCCAGTAAGGAATACAAAGGAAGTCAAGATGAAACAGGTGGTAATAATTTTTGGTTTTTGGGGAATACGAAGGGCATTCAATAATGATATGACGATTAGAATTATCATCCCAACATGCAAACCCGAAACCGCGAGAATGTGCATTACACCTGAATTGATAAACGCTTCTTTGGTATCAAATGGGATTTCGCTTCTGTCTCCAATTAAAATGCCTTTTAGGAATTTCGACTCTTCGCCCCCAACGAATCTATCAAAATTATCAGCGATATTTTTTCGCAATGGATAAATGATGTAGCTTAAAAACCAGTTTCCTGTTTTTTGTTGAATCACAATATCTTCTCTCTCGACAAGATATAAACGTGCGTAGATATCGTTGACTTCCAAATAACGTCGCATATCGAATTCCCCCGGATTCCGGGCTGTACCAGCCAATGCAAGCTGTCCTGATAGCTCCACTCGAACACCGTATTCCAACGAATCTAAAAATTGGAAGGATATATTCTCACGCGGAATTGAAACTAATACTCCACCGAATACTTCGATTGAATCCTTCTCTGATTTAATCTGTTCAGCTTCAATAACAAATTGAATATTATATGTTTTCTTTTGAGGTGGGTCGGTTATGATGCCTTTTATCGATTGGATGCCGGACGTTCCAACAAATTTAGATATTTGATTGTCAGGAATGAACTTACCATCGATTGTAATTTTGAAAACACCAAGAGCGAAGAGTAAACTTACTATGATAAATGTAAAAATTAATGTACTGTCCTTGTAATAATGAAGGATAAGAACTGAAAGAGTAAAAAGGAAAAACACAAATCCAAGAAGGTACCAAAACGAAAAAGAAAATTCCCAACCGATAAGAATACCGGCGATAAGAGGGATTACGAATTTTACGGCAGGTTTTGTTGAAAACATAATTTATATCTTTATTCATAAATTGAATGATGAACTTAATACAAACTGACGATTGCCGGCGCAACATTAGCAATGCTTTTCAACTTTCCGGCAAAATGCGCTGCTTCTTTGCCATAGACTATGAAAGGTACTGGATTTCGTGTATGTGTTTTTACTGATAAATCTTCAAAGTTACCGTGGTCGCTCGTGATAATCATGGTCAACTGCTTTTTATCAAATGCCTCAATCACACCTGATAATAATTCATCTATCTTAGTCATCTCATTTTTGGCTTTTTCCATAGACTGACTATGGCCGGCATGGTCTGTATAAAAGTATTCGTAAAATACAAAATCATATTTTTCTAAAAATTTTACTAAGCGGTGGCCTGCTTTTGGGGGAGAAAGGATTGGAATCACAGGAAAGCCGAGGGCATTCCATTTCTCACCCGTTATATCGGCTGAGAGTGCCTCGCCCGCTTGCAACCTCTTGAAATCATTCAATTTATAGCCCATCATTTCCCAAGCAAGCGTTGTTGCAGTGCGACGTGTTGGATGCGTTGCAACATATTCAAAGTAACGTGGCGGATAAGCGTTTACATAAAAAATATTTTTCCGTTTTTGATGGAGTAACTTATAAATATTTTTTTTCTCTAATATATTTCGGAGGGTCGAATAAGGATAAGGACCGAAATGTTTCCCAACAAATTTTGGAGCATTCATTCCGCATAACAAAGCAGTTTGCCCGGTGCCGCTTTGTGGCAACCCTTCGATACCAAGCGTTGCATTTATAGGTGAATAAAACGTTGAATCAGAAAAACAACTTTTAAGCTGCAAGTGTGGTATGTTTCCATCCAACAATTTTTCCACAGATGGAATATTGGAGGCATAAAACGGATTTCGAGATTCATCCTTGTTACCCACTCCAACCCCATCAAAAAATAACACCAGTATTTTTGGAGTTTTCATTTCAGTTACCGTTCTTAGGTTTTGATTGTAGCATGATTGTTACCGGGCCATCGTTGACTAAAGCTACATCCATCATAGCACGAAAAACACCTGTCGCTACTTTTTTTGGACCGAGTAATACGCGCATTTGTTGTACAAATAACTCATACAATCTTTCACCTTTCTCAAGCGAAGCTGCCTCAGAAAAACTTGGTCGGTTCCCCCGCCGCGTGTCGGCGTAAAGCGTAAACTGAGAAACTACAAGCGCACTACCACGGATGTCCTGAATCGATAAATTCATTTTCTCATTACTATCCTCGAAAATTCTTACGTTGGCACATTTCTCGGCTAAATATTTTGCATCGGATTCATCGTCGTTACCGGACACGCCGATGAATATAAGCAATCCTTTGTCAATCTGTCCGGTAATTTTACGATTTACAGAAACACTCGCTTGGCTGACACGTTGGACTAATGCACGCATACTTATTTAATCCATTTGGCTTTAATCACTCTATCATTATTGCCGTAATCTTTTATTGTTTCGCTTTTATAATAACCGAAGTCAGTACAAATTTTGGTTACTTCTGTACTTTGGTTGTAGGCAATTTCCAGAAACAACCAGCCTTTTTCTTTGAAAATGTTTCGTGCAACATCTGCTATTCGCCTGTGATAGGTTAAGCCATCGCTGTCGTCGGTCGTTGCAGAGTGTGGTTCATAAAAACGTACTTCTTCCTGAATTCCTAAAAATTCGCTTCTCGAAATATAGGGCGGATTAGAAACTATTACATCGTACTTAGGAAGCCCGGAAACATCGTCGAAAACATTCAGCTGCTTTAAATCGATTCTATCGGAAACTCCATTGGCATGAACATTAGTTTTCGCCACTTCGATTGCCGGTCGGCTTGCATCAATACCTGTAACATTTGCAGCAGGAATAAATTTTGCAAGGCTTACTGCAATGTTTCCGCTCCCAACACCAATATCGAGAATATCTAAGCGGTTTGGATAATTCTTACAAGTGTTGATTACTGCCTCTACTAATATTTCAGTTTCGGGACGTGGGATTAAAACACGTTTATCAACTTTGAACTTCAGTCCCATAAACTCAGCCTCACCAATTATGTATTGCAAAGGCTCGCGATTTAAACGTCGCTTAAATAAAGCTTTGAATGAGTTTAATTCCGACTGGCGCAGCGGTTTATCATAATGCAAATATAAATCAATTCGATTTTTATAATTAAGCGCGTAGCAAATCAGTAACTCAGCATTCAACCGTGCATCATCGATGCCTTTTTCCTTCTGATAATTTGCCGACCAGTCCACTAATTTTTTTATTGTCCAAATATTTTCGCTACTCATAATGATGGAAGAGAAATAAAAAAGCTCAAACTCAGCCTGTTGTGTGTATCTACTATACGTTTGTGATTGCATTGATAACGAATGCCAGTGTCAAAAAGTAGCACTTTAGAAACTGCACTTCTGATTCCAACCACCATCGAACCTCATTGTTTTTGTCCCTTTATCATTATCATCCTGACTTGCAGATGAGAAATAATAACCGGGGAAAATGAGCATAAACAGAATGAGTGATTTCCTTATCAGAACCTCAACTCCTTTCAAATAATATTGTTCATATAATCTGCCTTAATTATAAAAAATGTCGGAGTTAATAACAAACAGGGCTATACGAAACTGGATTCTATAACAAAACTTGGAGTTTGAATTTGCCGAACGACTGGCTTCGGGTTGTGTACTGTATGCAAATACCTCTTCAGGAAATATGCAATTGTTTCAATACGAATCTTGATTGAACCCTTCGGCTTGTTTTCGTCGATATCTTTGAAACAGAAATACGGTGTTCGGCTCGCTTCAACAATTTCCTGAATTAAAGAATAAACCGGAGCATCGTGACCGCAGCGGAAGTTGGATAACTCGAGGGCAACCAAGTTGGGATGGCGCGCTACAAATTTAGCCCCCCATATTTTGTGATTTGTATTTTCACTATACGAGTTTTTCCAGACATCATTAATATCCATCGGGTAAACATCAACATCGGAAAAAACCTTAACTAAAATATCATCATCCGTTGGAAGCGAATCCTGCGTAAGAATCGGGTAACCTAATTTTTGGAATTCTTCAAGTATTCCGTGGCTGATCCCCGGGTCGTTGTGATATGGTCGGGCCAGCACGACAATTCCAACCCGATTTTCATACTCAAGCATCTCCAAAATTTTTCTCCCTTTTTGCTTCAAATCCTTCTGGAAATTTTGCAATGCCTTGTAACCGATTTCAACGGCTCTGGAATTTTCGCGCTTAGTTAATCCTAAATCCATTTCAAGTTCTTTGAACAATTGCCGTTTAGTAAGTTCAGGTTCTAACAAATTCAAGAACGGATTTAAAAATTTGACGCCAAATTCTTCGAACAAATCTTTTTCTTTGGTGAATGCGGCTTTTACTGTAAATGGAGTTGCAACTGCCGTCGGACACCCGCGATGGTCAACACAATTTATTATTTCGCTAGGCATCGAATCGATGCTCGGGAAAAATATGTAGTCGAGCTTCTTCTTATTATTCTGAACATAAAGCAAATTGTGAACGTGTGGAATCGCAAGTTTACTCGGATAACACGGATCGATATTTCCGCGTTTCGCACCATCTCGATAAAGCTTCTCTGAAGTGAAATCGGAATAAACAATGTTGCCAGGCAATATTCCTAAACTTTCGAAATACGCACTAAAGAACGGATTGAGTGTATATAAATTTAATAGACGCGGAATTCCGATTACTAATTTCTCACGTTTTAATTTCAGGAAGTTGACTCTCTTTTGTTTTTTGCTCAGTACAATCTTATCCGGTTTGTCGGCTATCAGTTCTGGTTTCACCGGCTGCCATACTTTATATCCTGCGTAATCGAGCAAATTCGGATTAGCTGCTTTTGCTTTTTCAATCTGTTTTTGAATTTCTTTCATTCCATCTAAATTATCGACTGCACCTTTTTCGCAGGTTGCAATGATGATTCGTTCTTTATGGATGCCCAAAACTTCCTCCGCAAAATCAGGTTCGATCTGTTCCACCCGTCCCGACCGCATCATTTCAGCCCCCTGTTTATAACTAAAAGTGCCATTTAACTCTGAATCATTATTCGATGTTGTGAAAATATCTATGAATGTGCGGAGACATTTATTTTTGCAAAAAAGGCATCGTGTTTCTTCGCTGCGTGTTGTTTGATATTTGATTGAAGCGACTGCCTCGAAACCGATGAACCGAGTTTTCTTTCCTTCAGAAAATAGACGTGATGCCTCGAGGGCAACACCGATTGCACCACTCTCACCGGTGTGAGGATGAACACGCAGTGTCGGTTCACCATTCAAACCGCTATAACGCGATTGGATAAAATCGATTTGTGCTTTTACTGCGGCTAAATTATTTTGAGTTCCCCCCTGTAGAACGAAGTGCCTGCCAAACTTTGAAACATTAGGCATTTGTGCTATGTAGAGCCAGATGTTCTTCGGTAAAACCTTAGCAAGTCCCGCTAAAATTTCTTCCCGCATCCAACCCTGCCGCTGAAAATCGACTAAGTCGGATTGTAAAAAGACTGCACAACCGTAACTGAATTCAGGAACACGGCGCGCCTTGAATGCATTCTCAGCATATTCTTCTACATTAAATCCCAAACTCTCTGCAGTCGCTTGCAAAAAATAACCGTTGCCTGCCGAACATTGGGTATTGAGTTTGAAATCTATTACTCGTCTATCTTTTAGGATTATAATTTTAATATCTTGTCCGCCCACATCGCAAATTACATCCACCTCATCAAAGTAATGCAATGCTGAAATCGTGTGGGCAACAGTTTCTACGAGCGCCACATCAGCACCGATACAATCTTTTAAAATATCTTTTGCATAACCTGTAACACCAACACCGAGCACATTTAGCTGAGCGCCTTGCGTTTCGATTTTATTTTTTAAATTTAGAAGAATTTCTTTTGTGTCTTCGATCGGATTGCCTTTTGATAAACGATACTCTTTAGCGATTACGTTTTTATTCGTATCCAGAAGAACAGCTTTTGTTGAAGTTGAGCCACCATCCAGACCGATAAAAATATTAACGACTTCATTTTTGTGATAATGTGGGGGGATAAATTTAGGTATCCGATATTTTTCGACAAACATTCTCGCTTCGTCTTCACTCCGACACAATCCTCCACTGCTTAATTTACTTTTCATGTTTTCGCGATCAGAGTGAACAAATTCGTATAACTTTTGCCATCCGTGATATATTCCAACAGTTGTTGGTTCAGTTTTACCAAACTCAACCGCTCCAATCGCCGCATATAATTCTGCATTCTGGGGGACATTTATCAGAGAGGTAGGCTCGATATTATTTGGTATTTCAATATTCCTTTCTTTCCAAATTGCGGGGATATTAGCCTGCCAAGCTTCGACCATTCCGGGTAAAAAAGTATTCGGCCCGCCTAAGAGTAAAACCTCAGGCAAGAGAGTATTTCCACGAGTAAGAACACTTAGGTTTTGCTGGACGATAGATTCGAATAGCGACGCCATTAATTCGTGAGTGGATACCCCTTGCTTCTGTAACGAGTTTATATCTGTTTCGGCAAACACTCCACATTTACCTGCAACCGAATGAGTTTTTACACCTTTGTACCGGTAATTGCGTAATTCGGTAGTCGGGATATTTAACTTAGCTGCAATTTTATCAATGACCGAACCAGTTCCACCGGCGCATTTATCGTTCATCGACGCAATTTTTTTGTTGCCGTTGTATGATTTTTTGAAGATAATAATTTTGGCGTCTTGCCCGCCCAGTTCGACTACTGATTTAACTTGGGGATGATATTTTTCGACTGCGAACGAAAGTGCGTTAACCTCTTGCACGAACTTACCGCCGATTAATTCAGTTAAATCGTGGGCACCGCTGCCTGTCACAAATATTCTGAAATCTCCCGGCTTCAAGTTTAGTTCGTTCTCGATCCTCTGCAAAAACTCGAGCACTTTTTCGGAAAGACGAGTTTCGTGCCGCCTGTAGTCGCTCCAAATTATTTTATCTGTTCGTAAATCTACTACGACACCTTTAACTGTGGTAGAACCGATATCAAGTCCGACTACGTATGTGTAGTTACTTTTCGATTTTGTTCCGTATGTAGTTTCATTTCTCATTTATTTTTAGTCCAGTTGGTAATACTTATTACTTTCAAATATCTCCTTCAACATTTTTCGACATACATCTATCGGGATATTCTGTCATATCATTTAGTAAACATCCAATTTCATTAGCTTCTTTCAATAAACTCTTTACCACATCTTTTTTTATATACCCACACTCAGATGCGAAGTCGATCCATACTTGTGTTTCGATATTTTCCATATCAGCATCACTCACCTACGGAATGAACCGTTTGGGTAATTGACGTTTCCTGTATGATTCGTATTTTTTGAAGTTTTTAGAAATATTAAATTTTTTCATCGCAAGGGTAAAAGTCTTTTTATAAACAATTAAAGCTTTGAAATTACCTATACTGTTTTCTCTTTTATTATTTATTTCTTACAATTTTTACCTGTCGACCGACTTCCGACTGTAAACCGTAACACTACCGTTTCGCCGATGTATGGTTTTTCCGTATAGTCGACTCTCACTGTCATCCATTCTTATCTACCTGTTTATTAACATAATACACAGTCGTTGCTGCTTTCGAAGCCACTCCTTCAATGGTCGGAATTTCAAAGAATGGATTTTTTATTTTTGGATTTTTTAAGATGAACTTTCTCACTATTTCTTCAGTTAAACCTGTATCCTGCAATGATTTTTCGTACTCTAATTTACAGCGGATACGCGCCTCGGTCAAACCCATCTGCACACGACTGTATGCGTTTATTTCTCCTTCTGCCGAAGTTTCAATCGGTAAAAACAACATATCGGGATGATGCGAAGTTACGACTGAATGGACACCATCACTTTGCGTGCTCGGTAAACATCCGAATGGTTTCAGCGAAAGAATCATATGTGCTAAATGGTTTTGAGTGTAAAAAATACTTTTTGCTACTTCTAAATGTCCTTCACCTCCTCTAGCACGCGTGTTATAATATTTATGGGCGAGGCGTTCCAACTCGTATTGATTACCCAACTTTTGCGCCAAATCGCCTATCGCCTTCCGTAAACGATTATATTCTTTCTTTAAAAGAAATTCGCCAAGTTTTATTAAAATTTTTGGGCGAATATATTTATTCCCAAATCCTTTTCTATCTGTGATAAACTGATTCCCGTCATATAGAAGGTACAAAAGCCAATTTGTAATTGGTTCTTTTATAATCTCCCCTCCTTCGTTTTCTAAATATCTAAACATATTAAAGTTTCCATCCCCTTCGGTAGTTTGTGCCCAAAACTCACCTGTGATTTTTATCTTTGGAACCACACGAAGCGGATCGACCACTACAGCATTTAATTTTTCTTTGATAACACGTAACGCATTAGGATACACATTACTTAATAAATGGTCGGTCAGAAGTGCAAATAAACTTTTGTTTTTGGTGTGTGAGAATTTTTGAATTACCTTTATTATTTTTGATTCACCGATACTAGACTGTTTACATTTGATTGTTCGATAAATATCTTCTGTTGCAGTTGCTAATATTCTATCCGTTTCACCTTTAATAATTTCATACGGTCGAATTTTATAACCGATATCGTTAATAATATCTGCAAGAACGAGTCCGATAAGAATACCTAGGAAAAACTCCTCATTCATAGGCAGACCGTTACCTTGATTCGATTGATCGAAACCGGCGAATTGTTGAAACACCATCACACGGAATCCTCCAAAACCCGAATTTCTCAAAGCCAATCTCACTTCATTCTCATACATACCAAACCTGCACGGACCGCATGCGCCCGCTGTAAAGAATACATAATTTTTCACAATGTCCGGTTTCGTTATACCTTTTGATTCTAACCGCTTTAAAAAATTAATTAGGTTGCCGATTGTGAAATATGCAGGATTGCACATTCCGTTGTTGCAATACTCACGACCGACGTGATAAACCTCGATATTCGGAGTCGGGAGATGCTCAACTTTGTATCCCAACCCTTCAATACCAGCGCGCACAAAATAATCGTGGTGCGATGTGAAACCACCGAGTAGGATAGTAGTACTATCTTTTTCACCGGCTAAAAAAGGTAACTCTTCAAAACGTTTGTAATGTGGGTAGTTTGAAACACTTAATCGATCCGACTCGACAATACCACGAAGCGAATTAATATTTGATTGATAATTTTTCATCCTGTCTTTTTAATTAATAAAAATTATTAAAGAAATAATACACAGCGTAAAATATGCTGTGTTACGCAGGACTAATTCCGTAGGACCGAGCAGAGATGATTGTCTTCGGAAGAAGGCGAAAAAAGGTGAATGGTTATAACCATCGAAACGGTTAAATAAGAAATCGTTTCCTGAATTTGTTTGAAGGTAAGATAATTTAGCAGTTGCTTTTTACGACGGACCAATTTATATCCCTCGGAATCGAGGACAACAGAATAGCCAAACAATGCAAAGATAGATATAACAATAAGCAGAATTCGAAAATGATACGACGGTTGTTTAGCTGAGAGCTTCTGCCAATAAAGTTTATCGCATATTTTTCTATATAACTTCATACCGTTGATTTCATTTACGTTACAATTTACAGCCAAATTGATTAGAAATCAAGTAACCACATTGTTTTTCAAACTTAATATACTTATATTTTTACACCAATTTGGGCAATATCAACTAAAAAGTAGATGAAATATGGAAACAAAAATCATTCATAAAATTGAACAAATCATAAAACAAAATAAAATAAATTTTATAGATTTAAAAACCATCGATTTAATCGGAAGATTGCATCATATCAGCATTCCGTATGAAGCAGGAATTGTTGAGAACTTGTTGAAAGAAGGAATAGGATTCGACGGGTCAAGCTACGGTTTTTCGAAAGTCGAACAAAGCGACATGATTTTAATTCCAGATTTTTCATCGGCCGTGGTTGACCCTTTCAGAAGTGCTCCAACTCTAAGCGTTCTGACAGAAATACATCTGACTGATTCTAATAAAACACGATTCAGCCAAGATGGAAGATTTGTAGCTAAAAAAGCAGAAAAATATTTATCCGATACCAGAATTGCGGATGGTTCATTTTGGGGACCTGAATTTGAATTTTATATTTTCTCAAAGGTTGAGTTCGATACACGAACAGCATTATCATACTATAAAATCGAACATCAGGAAGAATTTTTTGCTAATGCTTACCACGCTGCCAACCCGTTTGATATATACGACGATTTCCGAGACGAAGCTTCGTTACTTTTTAAACAAATGGGTATAGATGTAAAATACCATCATCACGAAGTTGGTGAACGGGGGCAACAAGAAATCGAAATACAATTCGATAGTTTGTTGGCCATCAGCGATAAGATTGTTTTAGCAAAATATTTACTGTTCAATCTTGCACGCAAGCACAACATATTTATCACGTTTATGCCGAAGCCGATGTTTCAGCAAGCCGGCAACGGAATGCATGCGCATCAATATTTATTGAAGAAGGGTAAAAATATATTTTACGGAAAAGGTAAGTATGGAAACTTAAACGAACTTGCACTCTCGTATATCGGTGGTTTATTGAAGCACGCTCCGGCTTTATGTGCATTTACCAATCCAAGCACAAATTCATATAAGCGTTTAGTACCGGGGTTCGAGGCACCGGTAGCAATAACATTCGGGAAAGCAAACCGATCAGCTGCTATTAGAATTCCGTCGTACGTAAAAAATCCTGACGAAGCCCGCTTCGAATACCGCCCGCCCGATGCCACTGCAAATCCATATCTGTTAATGAGTGCAATGCTCATGGCAGGTTTAGATGGCATTAAAAATAAAATCGACCCGATCAAAGAGGGATTAGGACCGATTGATACGAATGTTTACGACAATAAACACAAAGTCAAGTTCCTTCCAAAAAATTTAGAAGAAGCTTTAGATGCGTTAAAAGCGGATAATGAATTCTTGAAACAAGGAGATGTTTTTACAGATGGTCTGATTGAACAATGGATAAAAACAAAACAGCACGATATAAAATCGATAGCAACTATGCCACATCCGTATGAATATAAGATGTATTTTAATTTGTAGTGGAGATGAAAAATATACAAATTATCGTTTACGTTTTTATTTTTTTATTTACAGGATGCAGTGAGACTAGAAAAAAAGAAATCCCGCCCTCTAAATTTGCAGATATCTACATCAATTTGGTATTAGCGGATGGAACGCGTGAACCAATCGATTCATTATTACTGAAAAATAGAGATGGAATTTCTGATAGCATTTTCATGAAGCACAACGTAACAGCAGAACAAATTAAATTTACTATCGATAATTACAATAATGACATTAACAAGTGGAAAGAATTTTATAAGATAGTTATCGAAAAGTTAAAGAAACTCCAGCCGACTGAATCGGACTGAATAGGATTAACTATCCGATTTTTTGATTGTAAATTTAAACGTACTTCCCTTCCCGTAATCGCTTTCGACCCAAATTTTACCTTTATGTGCTTCAATTATTTCGCGGCAAATCCACAATCCTAATCCTGTGCCTTTGATGTGCTTAGAGTCAGGTTCATCGACACGCGAAAATTTTTGAAATAATTTGTCCTGATACTCAGCTCTTATTCCTATCCCTTCATCGGAGATGATAAACAGAATTTCATCTCCATCCTGGTCAACCACGTCGATTGTTACTTTTCCCCCCCCCGGCGAATATTTGATTGCATTAGATAGAAGATTCTGAACAACCTGCCTGAGTTTCGGATGGTCTCCCTTAATAAACGACGCATTTGGATCAATATTGTAAGTAATAGTGTGCCTGTTCGATGTTCGCACTGAAACCATCGCATCCTGAATGAGCCGTTCTACATTCACGACTTTGAAAGCAATACTCACCTGTCCCGATTCGATGCGGGTAATCGAGAGAGTATCTTCGGCTAATTGGTTCAAACGGTTGGCTTGAGTTACGATGAGTTGCATATATTCCTTGAAACGTGGATTATTTTGAATATCCTCGTTTTTCAAAAGTGCTTTACCGGCTAAAATGATGCTCGATAATGGAGACCTGAAGTCGTGCGAAACGATGCTTATAAATTCCGATTTCAACGAATCTAATTCTGTAAGTTTTTGATTGGCTAACTTTATTTCTTCGTACAGTTTGGCATTTGCTATGGCACTGGCAATCTGATCGCACAATGTTTGTAAAACGAGCACATCCATTTCATCGAACGCAAACAATTTCTTGTCCTCAATATTCAACACACCGACGAGCATTGCACCAACCTTGATAGGCAACGCAAGTTCGGAACGCGTATTGTGATTTTCAATCGATTTATATCGTGGATGTTGCGAAACATCGTTTGCCAACACATACTCGCCATGCTCGGCTACCCATCCGATTATACCCTCGCCGATATTTTGCCTGTATTCGCCCGGAAGAAAATCTAAATAATTGCCTGAATGAGCTTTCAATATCAATTCAGAATTCTCCTCGGAAAGTAAAAACAGGGTTACGTCGAAATAATTAAAATTTTGTTGTATCGCCTCAGCAGTCGAAACCAACAAATCATCAATATCGAGTGTGGAGTTTAATATTTTAGATATTTCGTTTGTCGATTCGATTTGAGTGATGCGTTTTCTCGCATCTTCAACAAAATTTGTATTTTTAAGAGCTACAGCTATTTGTAAACCATACAACTGTGCAATCACTAAATCGTCTTCAGTGTAATTATCGTCGTTCACCGAACCAAATATTAGAGCGCCAACTTGGTCTTGACCACTTCTAATATTAACCGCAAGAAAACATTTTAAACCGAATTCTTCAAACTTTCCCTCAACCGCATTACTGTGTCCTACGCATTTTTTCGCATTACAAATTATAGGCGATTGATTCCTTATCACCCATCCGGGCAATCCTTCTTCTACGCTAAAGTAAGTTTCATTTAATCCGGTTGCATCGGCAATTGGCGAAAGTGTTACAATACTATAAAACGACCGGACGGGGCTTAAATATGCAAGGCATAGAACATCGAATTCCATCAACCATTTAGACTCCTTCCGTAAAATATCGTATATCTCGGCACGGCTGCTTACTGAATCGATTTGAAGAGATATCTCGATCAGAGTATTTAACCTTTGTGTTAAACCGTATCCTTTGATAAGTGTATTATTTTCTGATGTAGTTTTAATGGGATCGGGTTCACTATTTTTTGTTTTCATTCTAATTACCGCTTCTCGTTTGTCCGATAATAATCGGTCGTTCATTAACATCTATTAATTGTTTGAGAATATTTTCTGAACCTTTTTTTGATACTACAATTACTAAACCGATTCCCAAATTAAACGTACGACGCATTTCCTCTTCAGGAATTTCTCCGAGTCGCTGTATCAAATTAAAAATCGGATATCTGTCCCAACCGAACCAATCAATTTCCAATTCCAATCCTTTCGGAATCAAACGGATCGTATTATTTTTTATTCCACCACCTGTTATATGTGCGATTGCGTGGACATCGGTGATATCTTTTATTTCATTTATCGGATTTAGATACGAGCGATGAGTAGTTAAAAGGCACTCGCCTAATCGCATTCCTAACTCATCGATGAAATCGTCAACTTCATATTTTTCGAACAAGACCGAACGTGCAAGCGAATAGCCGTTGGTATGTAACCCTGTCGAGGGAAGCCCGATAAGAACATCATCCTCTTTTACTTTTTTCCCGTTGATAATTTTTGCTTTTTCTACAATACCGACAATTGTTCCTGCCAAGTCGTATTCATCTTCGTGATAGATGCCGGGCATCTCGGCAGTTTCGCCGCCAATAAGCGCGCAGTTATTTTCGCGGCAGGCTTTAACCATGCCATCCATAATTTGTTCGCCAACCTGTAGATTTAATTTTCCAGCAGTGTAATAATCGAGGAAGAATAAGGGGGTGGCGCCGCAAACTGCAATATCGTTCACACAATGATTTACCAAATCTTGTCCAATTGTGTCGTGCTTGTTCAACATAAAAGCAATTTTTAGCTTCGTCCCGACACCATCGACACTCGAAACTAATACGGGATGTCTATAATCTTCGAATTTGGCATCAAAGAAAGCGCCGAACAAGCCGATATCGGAAAGGACTGATTTTGAAAAGGTTGACCGGACTTTGAGTTTGAGTCTATTTACAAACTCATCGCCTGAATCTATACTTACTCCTGCAGATTTATATGTTTTTGCCAATATTAAATTAATTATTTATGAATTTAATTAACTTAATTAAACATTATTTATATAAAAATGCAAAATTGCA
>JBBIOD010000029.1:0-15713 GCA_037443545.1 Ignavibacteriales bacterium
TTTAAAATTTTAAAAACGCTTCACAAGCGTTCAAGAAAAATGGAAAATTTATTTTCACATCGTAGATTGCTTGAGGCAACAACCCTACACTGCGTACAACGACATCGATTGTTTTTTCGTTTCGGTTTAACGCATTAAGTACCCAGTGCTTCTTGGTCAACCAGTAGTAGTTGGCGGTAATGGGCTAAGTAGTGGGGATATCGCTTCTTTCATCGATGCAGCACACAAAATTTGCCGAGCGATACAACACGGATGAAACGGAAAATTTATTATTTCAACATCTCGCTATCATAAATGGTAATGGTAAACGAACAACAAAATGTAAACGATTCTAAATAAATTTTATTCTAACAAGAATTACCTTTTCAGCAAAAAACTGAATCGGCTTCCTTTTCCGACTTCACTTTCGACTTCCACCTTACTCCCGTGGGCTTCTACGATGTGTTTAACAATTGCGAGTCCGAGTCCTGTACCCCCTACCTCCCGCGATCGGGCTTTATCAACTCGGTAGAAGCGTTTGAAAATATGCTGAAGGTGCTCTTCAGGTATTCCGCATCCATTATCAATCACGCACACTTGTACATCACCTTCACTTTTTTTAGTGCTGACGGTTACCTCTCCCCCGTCTACCGTATATTTAACTGCATTATCTATAAGGTTAATCAATACTTGTTTTATTCTATCTCGGTCGCCAAAAACTTCAGGGTCATTGTCATCAGAAACAACTTTTACTCGAATTTGTTTTGGTTCATAGTGTGTCTGCATCTCATTTACAGTTTGAGTGATTAGTTCATTCAACTTAAAGTATTTGAAACTCATTTTCATATCGCCCGATTCAATCCGTGATATTTCAATCAAGTCGAACAACAGAGCGTCTATCCGCTTGGCATTATTCAATGCTTTATTCAGAAAATCTTTATTAACATTCGAATCGTCGATAGCGCCGTTCAATAAAGTTTCTATCGAAGCTTGTATCGCGAAAATCGGAGTTCGAAGCTCGTGCGAAACATCCCCCAAAAATTCTCTCCTTACCCGTTCTAACTTTTTCATCTGAATAAGGTCGTCGTTCAACCTATCGACCATATTATTAATTGTTTCAGCTAATTTCCCGAATTCATCTTGTGTACGAATGGGTATCCGTTTTTCTAAATTCCCCCCTCTTATTTCTACGGCTGCAACTGATATTTCTTTGAGTGGTCGCGTAATTGCCTTTGATATGAAGAATGCTATACCAAGAATAATCAAGAGAAGTATGGCAGTAATATAAAATATTTTCCTTTGAATATTATTTTGTAAAAAATGTATATCTTTTGACGATAATCCTATTCTAATAAAGTAAATTTCCGACTCCAATCCATCGACTTTTAGTGGTCTATCAATAATTTTAGCTATATATATCATCTCCTCGTTCAATGTTGTGCTACGTCTCTCTGCTACTCCTTTTCCGCTCTTTGCGGCCTCGACAATTTCAGGTCGATTAAGGTGATTTTCGAGCAGTGGTATTTGGATTTTATCCACTTGTGAATCAAACAGAACAACTCCATTTACTGAGATTAAAGTCAAACGAACATTTGCTAACTCGGTCAATTTCCTGTAATATTCATACGAAAAATTTTTGCCCATTGAAGAAAGCGACAGGTTTTGCAAGTTGTATTCGACCTGTTCGATCTGCGTATCGAGTTCATAAATCACCCTTTCTTTAAAATAGTTTTCCAATTCATTTGTGATGAAGTATCCAGCACTCGCAAGTATTAAAATAGAGAGACAAATTAGAAATAGATAGATTTTAGTTTGAACTTTCATTCAACTTCTTTCATTCTATAACCAACGCCTTTAATAGTTTCAATATAATCTCCACACCTGCCGAGCTTTTCACGAATCTTTCGGATATGCACATCCACGGTCCGTTCTACAACATACACATCGCTTCCCCAAATTGTATTCAAAAGGGCTTCACGATTAACAACCCGTCCAACCTGCTGTGTCAAATAGAGCAATACTTCAAATTCCTTTTTAGGAAAAAAAACTTCCTTACCCTTTACCAACACAACGTGTTTTATTTTGTTTATTGTTATGGCACCAAGTTTTATTTCATCTTTCTGTGAATATTTTTTATCCTCGAAACGTTTGAATACAAGTCTAATACGAGCTAATAGTTTTGGAATACTGACGGGCTTCACAACATAATCATCGGCACCTAATTCTAAACCGATTATCTCATCGATTTCGGTTCCTTTTGCAGTCAATAATATTATTGGAATATTTGAGGTAGGTTTATTGTGGCGAATTATTTTAATTACTTCCAAACCATCAATTTCTGGCAGCATTATATCTAACAAAATTAAATCGGGTAAATTATTTGCAAGCTCAACAGCTCGTTTACCGTCGTAGGCAGATACCACCTGGTATCCTTCTTTTGTTAGGTTATATTTCAGCAGATCGACAATATCTTTTTCGTCATCAACCACTAAGATTTTTTTTGGCATAAATTGATTGATTTTTTGAAGTGTGAAATATTAATATCGACAATAACAATAACCCCAAATCTTCCCAGAACCGCATCCAACTCAAAGGCGAATTGTTTGGACCGAAGCATCCGCAATCAATCGAAAGTCCGCGCAGTAGACTAATTGCGATGAGAATCGAAAATGCAGCGAACAAACCTGCTGAAAGTAGTGCACTGCCTCGAAGCATAACCCCGACCAACAAAAATATTCCGATAAGCAATTCAGCCCAAGGTATAAATAATGCAGTAAGATTTATAAATATCGTCGGAATTAACTGATACGCTTCAATAGATTTGGCGAAGAAGGAAGGGGCGGCGATTTTGGGAATTGCTGCAATTATAAGAACGAAGCCAACAATATATCGAAAGGTGTATTGAAGATATCTATTGCTTAGTATTTTCATTGCTTCACCTCGAGAGGAAGGTTTTGTGCGTTCCATCCTTCTATACCATCGTTGTAAAGGAACATTCTTGTAAAGTTCATTCCTTTTAAAAACTGAGATAAATTTTTACTCAACTCGCAATGAACTCCCTCGCAATAAATAATTATAAGAGTATCGCGTGGAACCGATTGCAAAGTTTCAACATAATTGAATACATCGAGGAATGGAATATTAATCGCGGTCGGTATGTGTCCTTTGATGTAAGGTTCTGAATTTCTCGCATCAATTATCAGTGCGTTGCCGATTTTCATTATCTCTTTCAACTGGTCGGTGGTTACAACCACATCAGTTGCAGTATCAGAAATTGAATGAGAAAATAAAACCGAATCGCTTGTAACTTTTAACTTATCAGATGTATAAAATAATGGAATGCTTTTCGTTGAAAAATAATTATAGACGAGTGCGATAATAACACTCAACACAACGATCGAAAGAATTTCATTTAGGGTTGATTTATTTTTTAGAATCTCAATCATTCGAATCTATTCCCTTCTTTAATTTTGAAACCGCGTAAAAATTCTTCAACTTTTAACCTCCGTTTCCCCTCTAATTGCAGTTCAAGAATTTTTATAATTCCATCCTTCGTAGCAACCACCAATTTCTTATCGGCATCGATAACAACACCCGCGGGTTTATCGGTTTGAATATTTCCGGGAACTGTTTTATAAATTTTTACCATCAATCCGTTTAAAAAAGAAAACGCACACGGAACAGGCGAAAGCCCTCGGACAAGATTGTGAATCTGAACGGCGGCTTTGTTCCAATCGATTCTGCAATGTTCCTTAAATATTTTGGGTGCCGGGGTAGCTAACGTGTTATCCTGTGGCTTCGGGTTCGCTTTTCCGACTTCGATTAAACGAACGGTGTGCAGCACAATTTCAGCTCCTATTTCGGCAAGCCGGTCGTGTAACTCGCCGGCATCATTTTCTTTTATCGGCAACTTAGCTTGCAAGATAACGTTACCTGTATCAACTTTCTCTTGGAGGAAAAAAGTAGTAACACCCGTTTCTTTTTCGCCATTAATTATTGCCCAATTGATTGGAGCTGCACCACGATATTTCGGTAAAATAGAAGCGTGTAAATTAAAAGCACCGAGTGTCGGTATAGTAAAAACTTCACTCGGAAGAATACGGAAAGCTACAACAATGAAGAGATCAGCATTCAATTCTTTTAATTGTGCGATAAAGTTTGCGTCTTTCAACGATTCAGGCTGTAGAACTTTCAAGTTTTTTTGTAAAGCGAATTGTTTGACCGCTGAGTAGGCAACAGCTTTGCCTCGCCCTTGCGGTTTATCAGGAGTTGTAACAACTGCTACAACATCGTAAGAATTTTCTAATATCAAACTTAAACTGGGGATCGCAAATTGTGGAGTCCCCATAAAAATAATTCGCATTTCGCTTTTAGTTTAATTGAATTAACGTTCTTTATAAGATGACTCTTTGTGTAGTTACGACGGGATATTTTGTGGCAACTTCGCCGTTCTGAATTTTCTCGATTGCTTCTTTTAATTCTAATTTCTTGGCCTTCGGTAAGTAGTCCACAAATAAAACACCGTTCAAATGATCCAACTCGTGCAAGATTACGCGGGCTAATAGATCTTCAGCCACAATTTGTTGAGTTTTGAAATTAGTATCCTTATAACTGACTACTATTTTTTTAGGGCGTTCCACTTCACCGCGGACATCCGGGACACTCAAACAACCTTCCTCCATAATACATTTTCCTTCTTCAGAAATTACTTCGGGATTGATTAGGGCAAATGGTTTTATGTCTTCGTACTCTTCAATGAATGAAACATCAACTACAATTATACGCTGTAGAACACCGACCTGATTAGCCGCCAACCCGATACCGTCAGCGCTGTGCATCGTCTCAAACATGTCCATTATGAACTTCAGAGTCGCATCGTCGATTTTAGAAACCGGTTTTGCTTTTTTGCGAAGCGGCTTCGTGCCATCTAAATATATTGGTAATGCTGACAAATATTTTTTCCTTGAAGAATTCTAAAATAATATAAAAATTTATGTAACACTATTCAACTACTCTCCTTGCGCCGACGTACCTTTTTTTATAATATGTACTTTGCATAGACGATATCGTAACTCCGAAAGAGCGGCTCGCATGAGCGAATAAATCATCACCTAAATAAACTCCAACGTGTGAAGGATTGCGACCGGTTGTATTGAAAAAAACCAAATCGCCAAATGCTAAATCGTTTTTGTGAACCGCTGACCCTACACGATATTGTTCGTCGGTTGAACGGGGTAATTTAACACCGAAAGATTTTTCAAATATTTGGCAGGAAAAACTTGAGCAATCGATTCCATTCGAATCATTACCGCCGTAAGAATACGGAGTACCAATTAAACTTAAAACCTCGAGTAGTACTTTGTCGCGCTCGACACGTTCTGAACTTTGCAGAGGTGTGGATTTAAGTATTCGGTCTTTTGCCGATGGTATATCGACCCTGCGGTCATCTTCCGCAAATTCTTCTTTTGCTGCTTCGCTCGCAAAACGGAATTCTTTGTTCGTATCCTTTTCCTTTGCCGCTCGCAGTTCCTTTGCCTTGAATCGCGGGTCGGAACTCGAACACGCAAAGAAAAGAGATGAATTACCAATTATGAAAATCGAAATCAAAATTTGTTTACAAGTCATCAAATAATCCACCGTAAAAATTAAAGCCCCAGAGAGGGGCTTCAAACATCATCCTAAATAAGAACGTAAATGTTTGCTTCGTGAAGCATGCCGCATTCGTCGGATAGCTTTTTCTTTTATCTGCCGGACACGTTCGCGTGTTAATGCGAATTTTTCGCCAATCTCTTCTAAAGTCAACGAATGCTCTCTACCCAATCCGAAATACAGGCGGATTACTTCCGCCTCTCTGTCGCTTAATGTATTCAGTGCGCGTTCGACTTCTTTACTGAGCGATTCTTTCATTAATTCCTGATCGGGCATAGGGGTTCTCTCGTCTTGTATAACATCCAACAGACGGCTTTCTTCGCCTTGAACGAATGGTGCATCCATCGAAACATGTCTGCCCGAAATTTTCAGAGTGTCAGCAACTTCATACAGCGACATATCCAATTCTTCAGCCAACTCGCTTGCACTCGGCTCGCGTTCAAATTCTTGTTCCAACGTGCTGAAAGCCTTGCCTATTTTATTCAATGCACCGACACGATTCAATGGTAACCGAACGATTCGTGATTGCTCGGCTAAAGCTTGCAAAATTGATTGGCGAATCCACCAAACTGCATACGATATAAACTTAAATCCGCGTGTCTCATCGAAACGTTTTGCAGCTTTGATCAAACCTAAGTTTCCTTCATTGATCAAATCACCAAGAGATAATCCTTGATTTTGATACTGCTTTGCTACACTTACAACAAAACGTAAGTTTGCTTTAGTTAATTTCTCAAGAGACTTTTGATCGCCTTTTTTTATCCTGCGGGCAAGTTCGATTTCTTCTTCTTGATTCAGTAAATCTACTTTTCCAATTTCCTGTAAATATTTATCCAGCGATTGGCTTTCTCTATTTGTGTATTGTTTAGGTACCTTACCCATTCAATTACCTTATTTTATTTGTCAACATTTATTTTTTTAATTTTAGATATTCTTTTTTCACATCTATACGGTCGACGATACCAACAATTGTGGCATCGACGGGGGCCATTTCAGCCGGGAGTGGGATTGTAGCTTCTCGTGCTGTGATATAAAAAACAGTTTCGCCCGGACCGGCACCGATAGTATCGACGGCTACGATAGGGTCTCCTGCTTTTTCGCGATGAGCATTCAGTGGCTGAATGAACTGAAACTTGAAACCTATCGTATTCGGGTCTTTCTGTGTTCCCCAAATTGTGCCTATTACTTTTGCAAAAAACATCAGTTCTCTTCGATATCTAATTTATCCACAACTGCCATTATCACGGCATCAACAGGTTTGTTTTTTGTTAAAGTCGTTTGCCGAGCAGAACTACCGGAGCAAACTAAAACAATATCTCCGATTCCTGCTTGAACAGTATCTACAGCAACTAAAAAAGTATCTTTAACTTTGTAATCTAAACCAACGTGTTTTACAATTTGCAACTTGAAACCAACCAACTCCTCGTCCTTGCGAGTTGCCCAAACAGTTCCAACTACTTTTCCAAGAGTCATAATATTTAATTATTTATTTATTAATGAATGATAAAAACTTGTACCACTAATATGCGATGAAGAATCATCGAGTTCAAAAATTTCACCGATAGTTTTAGCCAAATCGGCAAACGAACTTCGTGTACCCAAATCGTTTCCGAATCTATTATCGGGTGAATAACAAAGTATTGGAACATACTCACGCGAATGATCTGTGCTCGGCGTAATGGGATCGTTGCCGTGGTCTGCTGTGAGTATTAACCAATCGCCGTCTCTCAAAGTTTCCACAATTTCGGGTAAGGCCAAATCAAATTCTTCGAGGGCATGAGCAAAACCTACCGGATCATTCCGATGACCGTATAATTGGTCGAAATCAACTAAATTCACAATAATCAGTCCCGAATTATTTTTTTTACTCTGTCTGATTATTGAACGTATACCTTCAGCATTGGATTTTGTGTGTATAATTTCGGATAATCCTTTCCCGGCAAACAAGTCGTCAATTTTTCCGATCCCAACAGTTGGAATATTTTTTTCTTTTAAAATATCCAACAAAGTATTACGGTGTGGTTCTAAAGAAAAATCGCGTCGGTTTGCAGTACGTTTATAATTACCCGGATCACCAACGAATGGACGTGCTATAATACGTCCCACAGAGTGTTTACCGACACAAACTTTCGTTCTAGTTATTTCACAGATTTCATAAAGCCGTTCAAGCGGTATAGTTTGCTCGTGTGCTGCAATCTGAAAAACAGAATCTGCCGATGTGTAAATAATCGGAAAACCTGTCCGCTGATGTTCTTCACCAAAATCGTTAATTATAACAGTACCTGAAGCTGCAGTGTCGCCTAAATATCCTTTCGTGTCTGTTGCCGATAAAAACTTTTCCAATAAATCATCAGGAAATCCGTTGGGGTAAGTAGGAAACTCTTTTTCCGTAATTACACCCAACAATTCCCAATGCCCCGTGGTGCTGTCTTTACCTTTCGACTTTGCTGCCATTTTTCCGAAGGAGGCATCAGGTTGTTCAGCCGGCGGTACAAACTTAATTGGTATAATATTCCCGAGACCAAATTTTTGTAAATTCGGCAGTTTCAGGCTTGCAACATTGGCAGCTAAATTAGCGAGCGTGTTGCTGCCTTCATCCTTATACAAATTTGCATCCGGTAATTCGCCTACACCAACTCCGTCAAGGATAACGAGAATAACTTTTTTATACAAAGGTTATCCAGGTCTATGAATAAACCTCTTTTTCGTTGCACTTGCAAATCTGAAGACGTTTTTGATTGAATTTCCAAGAGCCTGTATTTGCTAACATACTCGATATAACCAAAATCGGTTCAGTGATAGTTTCACATTTCGGACATTTACGTCCGCGTTGTTTTGCAGCTTTTGCCGCTTTGTCAGCAAATGATTGTTGTTTTGCCATTTATAATTTTCTCCTATTAATATTTCTTATTTTATTTAAAAAACTCTTACTGTGTTCCCACCACTCTCAGTGGCTTTATGTAGAACTAACGAAGTATTTTTGGTTAGTTCGTCTTTCGTCATTCCTTCGCTCGCACCGGAGACACCGATGCTGAGTGTAACAGAAAAACTTTTATTCTCGAATGATACTACAACAGAGGCGATTGTTTTACGAATTTTTTCAGCCCATAAATACGCTTCATTGGCTGGCGTTCGGATTAGTGCAATTCCGAACCGGTCTTTATCTAATCTTCCGACAAGGTCGTATTGCCTGACACTGCTGCGAATGACCTTCGATAAGGTTACGAGCAAATGATTGATACAGTTCTGCCCGTAACGAACGAGTAATTCAGCGTAATTATCGACACTTAAAAACAATAAAGATAAATCTTCACCGAAATCGTCGGCTCGGGATAATTCATCATTAAATTTTTCGTTCCAGAATTTTTTCGAATAAACGCCCGTCAATTCATCGACAATAACATACTCGTCGATTATTTTGTTCATATAAAAAATTTCTAAAGCGGCCGCGGCATTTTCTGTGAGCCGATATAAAACTTCGATATCTTGTTTCGAGAAATTATATTTATCTTTGCTCTCGACGGTTAATGCCCCATAGCATTTATTCATCGAACTAATCGGAATCGAAATAAACGAACCGGAATTATTTATTTTTTCGGCTTCAAAATATCGACATCTGTTTTGCGATCCGAGATCTTCTATCAATTTGTGCGAATTATTTTTTATCACGTCACCGACTATGCTCGAATAAAAATCTATCGTAGTATCAGGTCGAATATAAATTTCGCCGCTGCGGTTAATAACTTTTTGGACAGCCCAAGTCTGTTTCACTTCGTCCTGCATCACTACCGAAATGAAATCCCATTTCAATAATTTTGTGGATTCATCAACGAGCGATTGCGAGATTGTTGAGACAGTTAAATCTGCCTTTATCTTTTCTTGAAAACGATGTATTGCATTCAAAAGTTCGGCATCAAGAAGTAAGTCATATTTATCAGTATAACTTTTAATCAAGCCTGAAATCAATTTTGTACACTGTCCCAATAGAAGCAATGTTTCATAACCGAATGCTTCTTCTGTTTTGCTATCTATAGCGACAACGGCAACAGCTTCATCAACTGATTTATTCGCTACTACATTTTTAAAGAATACCGGTACGCCGACGAACGATTTAATGAATTGCGGTTGAGAATAATAAGCTATCAATTCGTGTTCGGACACGGGATTAACGCGTGTAATAATTTCGGGCTTCGATTGTAGAGCGATTTTGCTTACTATATCATGCCCGATATTAAAACGACGAGAATCTAAAAAGTTATGACTATCAGTAATTTTTTCTTCACACACCATTTGTTGCTTGTCCTGGTTCGCCCAGAAGAAAGCTACAGTATGGGCAAAAGTAACTTCTTTAATTACCGCAAGCACTTTATTCAATAAGTAATCAAATTCAGTTCGCGGTTCTGAACCACCTTTATATACATCAGCATTCACATCAAAAAAATCAGAAACCTGAAACTCACGAACCGCTTGCTTCGCTTCAGGTTTTAAAGGTTTAGTAACCATAACTTTTTTCTCCTCTTTTGGAGTTTGAGTTGCCACGGTTTTGTTTGCCGAACGGACCACCACAACATCGTCAATTTCTTCGACCACACATTTCCCCAGTCGGTCGCTTTGAAAATCATCGAATACTAGTTTTTTCATCTCGTTTTCTTCCTCTGATGTTCTTACTTCTGATGTGTCCTCGGAATGTTTTGCAACCGAAGACATTGTGGCTGTTAGTTCTTTATGTTTAAATTTAATTGATAAGATGAATAAGCAAACAGCCGTGCAAAATACAAATGTAAATATAGATTTCCAGAACAGTTCATCGATCCATAAAGTAATACTGATGGCTATGAGTCCCACCAATAATATATGCCCATCGATGTTCTGAACAAATCGAAAAACTTGGCCCCAACGCAATTGGGTTCTAAAATTCACCATAGTTTTTGGATTGAAAATACTATCGAAAATCGGCTTAATTTAAACAATATTACAAACAAAGTCAACAAAATCATTGAAATTTTATTAAATAACAGCATCCGATTAATGATAATCAACATAAATAAGGTATTTTTGAGCGTTTTTTGTAAAGTCCGTTATACCGACATTGGGTAACGCATTCAGGACTTTTCTACTATTTTTGATATTTAAGTTTTTAAAAACCTTTTTGTTACCTACCAATTTATCGAAAAAATTACGATTATATTTTAAAGAATCAGGATAAAATCTATGTATAACCTGAATCACAAACAGGGCAGATTCAACAGGTCTGTATTTTTGTCTGTCCAGAATACTAAAATAAATTCCGTTACATTTTTGATTAGCATATTTTGGGTTTGCCGCGCTAACCGAATCGGGCGTCGGTGTAAATTCGATCGGTTCAAATCGCACACCGTTCAGCTTCAGATCATTTAATTTCTTCGCTAACAATTTTCCGTTTATCCATGGCGCACCAATATACTCGAAAGGTTTTTCTGTGCCGCGTCCTTCCGAAATATTCGTAGCTTCAAAAAGGCAATTCCCAGGATACACAACTGCTGTGGAAACAGTTTTCATATTTGGAGAGGGGGATACCCACAATAGATTTGTTTCGTCAAAATACATTTTTCGTTTCCAATTTTCCATCGGAATCACAGTTAAATCAATTTGAATATTTTTTTCAATCCAATTTTCGCCGATTGCCATTTTTGAAATTTCACCCAACGTTAAACCATGTCGTATGGGAATAGGAAAATAACCAACCGCTGATTTCAAATTTGCGTCGAGTAGAGGTCCTTCGACAATAACACCATTTATGGGGTTTGGACGGTCGAGTAAGATGAACTGAATTTTATTTTCCGCAGCAGCTTGCATAGCATAAGCCATCGTAACATTGTAAGTATAAAACCGTGCCCCAACATCTTGTAAATCGAACAGCAATACTTCGATTCCCTGGAGCATTTCAGGAGTTGGTTTAAGTGTCTTCCCGTACAGCGAAAATATTCTTAACCCTGTTATAGAATCTGTTTGGTCGTGCACTTTAATACCAGCAGGTACTTTGCCGCGTATGCCGTGTTCAGGGCTGAATAATGCGACGACATCTATATTTTTATTAAGAAGAGAATCAACGAGGTGAACACCATTGGATAACAAGGATGTATGATTGCAAATTACACCAACACGCTTCCCGGAAATTTTCTCAAAATATTTTTCGAATAATACATCAGCCCCGTATCTAACCTTGACTTGTTGCGAATATAGTAGAACGTTGCCCGAAAGATAAATAAATAAAAAAGTCAGTATGTTGTATAGCACTTTTGTGAACAAGTTATATTTTACCAATTGCTAAATTCCATGCAGCGAGTGTCATCCCGTCCCAAATTTCATTCGATTTAATTTTGAACTCAATCTCTTCCCTACTCAAAATTATCCTTTCAAATTCTTCGGTATCATCGGGAGGAATATCGACAGGTGTTAGTTTACGAGCTATGAAAACATTGCACATCTCGTCCGTTACACCGTTATAGGGATTAAAAGTCCCTGCAAAAGTGAATTCACCCGCTTGTACGCCGGCTTCTTCTGCCAATTCTTGAGCTGCCATCTCCTCGATAGTTGCACCGTCGTCGATGCTTCCGCAAGGGAATTCAAGACTTTCTTTTCCGGCGAGGTAACGATATTGTTTGACCATCAAAATTTTCCCGTCGTCTAAAACCGGAATTATTAAACTCGAGCCATTCGTGTGAACATAGTGATACTCACCATATTTTCCTGAAGGAAGCTGAACCTCATCAACTAAATAAGTCCACCAATTATTCGAAATGTTATTTATCTGCCTTAATTTTATCCACGGTTTCAGTTTCATACAACTTCAATTAATTCTTTTTCAGAGAAAAAGAATGCTATCTCAATTTTACCATTTTCGGGTGAATCAGACCCGTGCACGATATTCTCACCTTTGTTATCGGCAAAATCTTTCCTTATAGTACCAGGCACAGCTTCTGCCGGGTCGGTTGCGCCGATTAAAGCTCGGAAATCTGCAATAGCATTTTCTTTCTCTAGCGCTATAGGTACACAGGCCCCAGAACTCATAAATTCAACCAAACCATCGTAAAATGGTCTGCCTTTATGAACAGCATAAAATGCACCGGCAGTTTCTTGTGTAAGCCGGTTTTTTTTCATACCGATAATTTTAAATCCAGCTTTTTCGATTCGTGCAATTACTGCTCCTATTAAATTTTTTCTAACGCAATCAGGTTTCAAAATTGCTAATGTTCTTTCTATCAACTGTTACTCCTTTTTATTTTTTACTTTTAGATTTTTTTACAGATTTAACTTTTTTAGCTGTCGCCGGTTTCTTTTTTTCTTTTTTCTCAACTGCCTCAGAGTACATTTTTTTTAATTTGGCGCTCAACTTAGGTTTTACAACCTTTTTCTTTTTTCTAACGGAAGCAATTATATTTTTGGGGTTCCTTTTTTCAGCCAAAACTTTTTCTACGATTTCACCGATCAATGCGGGACTTTCAACGACGTGAATCCCCGCTTCACGCATCGCCTGCATTTTCTCAGCAGCAGTTCCTTTGCCCCCAGAGATTATAGCGCCGGCGTGTCCCATTCTCCGTCCGGGAGGCGCAGTTTTTCCGGCAATAAATCCGATCACCGGTTTATTAAATTCTTTCTTAATATATTCAGCGGCTTCTTCTTCGGCAGTTCCGCCAATCTCGCCAATCATAATTATGGCTTCGGTATCAGGATCGTTTTTGAAAACTTTCAATGCATCTGTAAATTGTGTCCCAATAATCGGGTCGCCCCCGATTCCGATGCAAGTCGACTGGCCAATGCCTCGCTCGGTAAGTTGCCAAACTGCCTCGTACGTTAACGTACCACTTCGCGAAATCAGTCCGACTTTACCTGGCAGATGAATGAAGCCAGGCATAATTCCTATTTTTGCTTTCCCCGGTGAAATAATTCCCGGACAATTCGGACCTATCAAACGAACATTTTTCTTATTTAGATATTCTTTCACACTTATCATATCTTTTGTAGGAATTCCCTCTGTTATACACACGATTAACTTAATACCTGCATCGGCAGATTCTTTTATCGCATCTGAGGCAAAAGCCGATGGAACAAAAATCACCGAAGTGTTGGCATCTTCATTTTTAACCGCATCGGCAACGGTGTTGAAAACTGGTACCGGGTGTGCGAACGAATCGATTCCGTTTCCTTTATACATCATTTCCCCTTTACCCGGTGTTACACCGGCAACGACTTTCGTTCCGTATGCTATCATTTGTGATGTATGAAACGTCCCCTCGCCTCCAGTTATTCCTTGAACTACTAAACGGGTCGTATTATCTGCAAGTATGCTCATAAATTTTTCTTCTTAATTTTGTTAAACATTATTTTTCGTTATTTTATATTTCGCCTGTGCTATTTTTCTGTCAAGTTTACTATTGTTCGGGAGTTTTTGTGTAATAAATAAATTCCTAGCACTCTTCAAACCATTCGAGTCGTTGGTCTATCGGTATATATTTATAGCTTTCTATTTGTTCGTCGGTAATGCGATAAGAGTAACCGCTGTTCTTTTTCTGTTTATCATCCAACGTCAATCCTTTAAATTTTCTTTTTGCTTCAATATTATCAGGATCTTGCTGTCGCCCTGCAACTGACTTTAAATTTATTAAATCGTCGTTGTATAAGACAGACACCGGAATCGTGCTAGAATAAATAATTTTTCTTCTTTTTGTAACATTCATCGAAATCATAAACATTTTCTATAAATATATCGAGTACCTGAAATACTTTATCTTTATAAATATTTTCTTTTCGTTTCGCCATCGTTGCCTAATATCGAGATTAGCAAATTCTTCCACTCTAATAGGAACAATCAGAATCCGCCACGAAAATTCAGTTTATTCCAAAATGAATTTATATCATAATTCGAACGTGGTATGTTGCGTAAACTGACTGCCATAGCGCCAACAACAAGATACTTGATTTGGGACTCGTTCAGAGGTTTGAATAATTCCTGAAATACAATCAGTATTTTATTGATCCTTTTTCTCTTCTACTTTTGCAGAATCCTTTGGCTGTTCGATGTCGCTCTGGATATCTCGTGCCGCTTTCCGGAATTCGCGTATGCCTTTGCCTAAACCTTGAGCTAAATCAGGAATTTTTTTAGCACCAAAAAATATTAAAATGAAAAGAAAAATTAATAATATTTCAGTCGTTCCTAAATTACCAAACATAATTTTACCTTTAAGTTAGTTAAACACTTTTTCATGTATTAAATTTTTAATAACAGATTCAAACATTTTTTTACCGTCTGTATGACGTAGCACTTGATCCGACGCCCTTTCGGGATGCGGCATCATACCGAGAACATTCCCAGTTTCGTTTATGATTCCAGCAATATTGTGAAGAGCGCCGTTCGGATTAGATTCGTCCGATATTGTACCATCAGCATTGCAATAACGGAAAACTATTCGCTGATTATCTTCTAATTTTTTCAATGTTTCGGCGTCCGCAAAATAACAACCATCACCGTGGGCTATCGGAATTTTAATTACTTCACTTTCAATATATTCTGACGTGAAGCGAGTAGAATTATTTTCGACGCGCAGATGAACATAATCGCAGATAAACTTGAGCGATTTATTACGCAACAGAACCCCGGGCAGTAGACCGGTTTCGCAGAGTATTTGAAAACCATTGCATATACCTAGTACAACTCCACCTTTGTTAGCAAACTCAATAACAGATTTCATGATAGGTGAAAATCGCGCAATTGCACCACATCGTAAATAATCGCCGTACGAAAAACCGCCGGGTAAAATTAGAGCGTCTACATTCGCAACCGATATCTCTTTGTGCCAGAAAAATTGCACATCCTGTTTTAATATATTTTTAAGTACATAATAACAATCGTGGTCGCAGTTTGAACCGGGAAAAACTACTACGCCAAATTTTACATCCGATCGAGTCATTTATTAATATCTCTAATTCCATCGCGATAATGAATGCAGCAGATCTAATTTGGTTATCATAAGCACGATTATTAGGATCGAAAAAAAATATAACAGGAGTTGAGCTTTCAGAATTAAATTTTTATTCTGCCCAAGGAA
>JBBIOD010000029.1:15813-18442 GCA_037443545.1 Ignavibacteriales bacterium
TCCTATTTAATTTATTTTTTCAACAGTAAAGGAGTAGTTTTCCATAATAACGTTCGACAGAAGTTTTTGACAAGCGTCTTCGGTTTGTTGTTTAGCTTCTTCCATATCGTTGCAATTGATTTTCATTTCTATATATTTACCTATTCTAACATCAGCGATGGAGGAAAAGTTTAAATTCTCGAGGGCATGATAAACCGCTTTCCCCTGAGGGTCAAGAATAGATTTTTTTAAAGTGATTATTATTTTTGCTAAAAACAAAATCCACCTGTAAATTTATACATCGATACTCGTTTTTTCAGGATCTTCTTCAACTATTTTTTCATCTTGGAATAATTTCGGGATCGTTAAAACGGTCCATCTGATAATTCCTGAGAAAGAAAATAAAACAAAGAGTGGAAAAATTGCCGCCCCTTTGGTGGCTAAAATAATTATAACACCCGTTAGGAATATACCGAATTTAAATGGATACTCTTTGATATTCCGTCTATTGAATTTTGGTAGAGTATCATACTTAAAGGTGCTGACCATCAATAACGACAACCAGATGATAAGGAAAATAAACAAATCGGCTTTCCAACCGGAAATACCATCGGCTTCCGAAAAATATGTTAGAACAAAAGCTACTAAGGCGATGGCTTGAGCAGGGATCGGAAGTCCTTTAAAATAATCTTTATCGAAACCGACTAATTGGACGTTAAAGCGAGCAAGGCGTATTCCACCTAAAATCAAAGGGAGCGAACTGATAATAATTCCCAATCCTTCGAGGTTGTGCAAGTAAATTTTATACACCATAAAAGAAGGTGCTGCACCGAATGTTATCAAATCGGATAATGAATCAAACTCGACACCAAATTTGCTGGACGATTTGGTAATGCGTGCCATAATTCCATCAAATGAATCGAATACAGCACCGAGTATAATGAGCCAGGCAGCAACTTCAAAGTTTTCTTTACTCGAATGAATAATGGAGAAAAAACCGCAAAACATGTTGAGGACGGTAAACAGACTTGGAACGACAGCGCGAGTAATTTTCATTTTAAAATTCCATCCTTATTCACCAGTGAATTGAGCTATAACTGTTTCGCCAGCAGATACCTTTTGGTGAAGACTGACTTTAACAGCAACTTTTCCCTTTGGAAGAAGCACATCAACGCGTGAACCGAATTTAATCATACCAAACCGCTCGCCCTTTTTGGTAGGCATTCCAATTTTCAAATCGGCTACAATTCTTCGGGCAACAGCTCCGGCAATTTGTTTAAAGAAAACTTTACCATTTTCACTTTCAATGCCGATTAAGGTTCGCTCGTTTACATCGGAGGCTTTATCTTCGAATGCGACCAAATATTTTCCCGGGATATGCTCAAAAAATTGTATCGTGCCATCAACAGGATAGCGATTCACGTGGACATTTAAAGGCGACATAAAAATGCTGATAAGCACAGCATCGCCTTTTAAAAAGCTATCTTCACGAACATCTTTTATTGATATAATTTTTCCGTCGGCAGGTGAAATTATCAAGTTATTTCCTGCCGGTGTAATCCGATCAGGGTCCCTAAAAAAATAGAGAGTAAATAAAATAAATGCTGAACTTAAAATTATCAGTATATATCTTAATAAATCAATACGTACAAAAAATGTTGAAATTAATATCAGTGCAAAACAGATGAACAGAACTACACCAACAACATCGAAACCATATTTTGTGATCAAAAAATTCTCCTATTCATCCAGCTTTATGCGAAAGCCTGTCTTTTAATTCTGAAAATACTTTATAAAAATTTTCATTTGAATGATTAAAATAATTGCGTTGAAATTTTCCATCTTCCGAGATATTCCAAAAGTGGCAGGTTAAAGGTGAAAGCTCGCCGCTTAGTACGATTTTATCATCTATAAGTCCGAACTCTAATTCAATATCAGTTAAAACCAAATTTCGCCTTTCACAAAGCGATCGTAATACAGCATTCGTTTTCGTTGCTAAGCGGTTTATTGCCTTGAAATACTCAATTGAAATCATCCCTAATGATAGGATGTGTGTTTCGTTTATCGCTGTTTTACATTTATCTTTGTTAAAATAACAGTATTCAACTATTGGAAAAGTCAGAGGGTTTCCCTCTTTTAGATCGAATCTTTTGCTCAACGAAGTTGTAGCATAGTTATACACATTTACCGTTATTTGTATCGGTTTATTATATTTAATGAGCAATTCGGAATCGGCAAAAATTCCTACAAAATCAGTAGGAATTTGATATTTTTCTAAATATGAGAATAGATACGAAGACATTTCAGCCCGGATATTTGCAAGACTTTTACTTTTTCCACGTAACTTTTTAATATCATGGGATTCTTGTATAAATTCCATTATCATCAAATTAGGTTGGTCGGCAGTGTAAATATTTTTTGTGGTGCTTTGATATATAAGCTCGCGTCCTTTTGATTTAGTCACTTTATCTCCATTCAGAGAGAATCTAACGATAATTATTAACGATTACGGTAGTATATTAGCAAAAAAAAAGAAGAATGTCAAGGTTGATTATAATGGCGCAAATAAGTATATTGGTCGCAGAAAAATTTCTATTGCCCTGTGGTGTAATTGGCAACACACTTGACTCTGGATCAAGGTAGTTCAGGT